>JANPJT010000023.1:0-28439 GCA_031425635.1 Pseudomonadota bacterium | reverse complement strand
GTACTTGCCCATTGCGATCCTGGCTTCGGTGGTCGCTCCCCAGATCCTGGGGCTTGAATTTGGCGTTCCGTCTTTGAAGTTCTTTGCGGCTTTACCGACACTATTCGTGGCCTTTGCTACCCGCAACCTGCTCTTTGCGGTCGGGACGGGCATCGCCTGTGTTTCTCTTTTGAGAAGCTTCACTTCTTAAGAGTCCCCCTACAACGGAATTTTCCGCCCGCCCGCCCCAGCACTGCCCCCGCAGGCACGCATGCGGTTTTCGGTTTCTACCCGTCTTGTGACGCTCGCATCGCAGAACTTGGTTGGCTGTTTTTAGAAGTTTGATGCTGCGATGACGGCCTGGGGGGCAGTGCTGGGGCGGGCGGACGGAAAATTCCTTGGCGGGTTGGTTGCGGGAGTAAGCTTTAGTTAAGCATAAACTGGCCTTCTGTCAGGGTGCTTGTATATTCCGCCCAAGTTCACCAACTCGCTTGTTAATTTGTACCGAATTCGGTACACTCAGATTCGGTGAAACTAGTCCAATGGCATCCTAGGGCACGCATTGAGATTCAAGCTTTTCCGGAACAGGTGAGGCGTGAGCTTGGGTACCTTATTTTTCGGTTGCAGCAGGGGGAGTCCTTTGGGTTGCCGTCATCCCGGCCGATGCCTGGCGTAGCGGCCGGGGTTAGTGAATTGCGTGTAAGTGGTGCTGATGGAGTTTACTGGGCATTTTACGTCTTAAAGAGGGAAAATAATATTCTTGTTTTTCATGCCTTTAAGAAAAAAACCCAGGCGACAACGCCTCAGGAAATAAAAACCGGGGCAAAGCGCCTTAAGGAGTTACTAGATGGCTAAGAAAACGAAATCAATTGTTGCTCGAGACGCCAGGGAGTTGGCTGAGGTTCTCGGTCTGACCCCTGCGGACGCGGTCGAGTGGGAATTTCGTCATAGTGTTACAAATCGAATTATCGAAACGGCCGAGAGAAACCGCCTTACAGTAAGTCAAATAGCTAAGGGCGCCAAGACATCGCGCGCGCGAGTTACCAACGTCCTCAAAGGCGATAGCCATGGTATTTCGATTGATGTTTTGCTGAGGGTATTAGGGGCTACTGGCCAGACGATTAAGGTTTCGTATAGAAAAGCCGCCTAAATTGCCCTGATGGGTAATTGAGGCAGAAAAACGTGCCCATCCAAGATGCCGCCGAAAAGTAGCCAGGCACCTGCAGATATTGACTCTTTTGTGGCTTAAGCGTTCGAGGCTTTGCAGAGGCTGGCGGCAAGACGCGCTCACAGAAACCGTTACCGCCGCCACAGAGTGATTAGAAACCTCAGCCACTTTCGGCGGTTCGAGCGTCTCAATTCTTTTAAACAGCACGCAGAAACGGCGTGTTTCAGGGAGCGCGTCTTGCCGCCGGCCGCTGGAAAGCCGGTTAGAAGGCTCGGGACCACGGCGCCTCACGGCAACGAGTGCACAGACTTTCCAATGGAAAGCGGTGGGACCGCTTTGCCGATGAAACCTGCCAGCACGACCAAGGCGACCGCATACGGAATGACTTGGATGAACTGCACGGGGATCGGGATGGCTCCCGTCGTGTCTCCTTGAAGCCGGATTTGGAGGGCGTCAAAAAAACCGAAGAATAAGCAGGCTGCGAAAGTGGGTAGCGGGCGCCACTTGCCGAAAATCACGGCAGTCAGCGCGATAAAGCCGCGGCCTGCGGACATGTCTCTGGTGAACTGGCTTGCGTGTGCGACCGAAAGGTAAACGCCGCCTAAACTTGCGATCGCCCCACCGACCAGCAGCATTTTCCAGCGCAAAACCGCAGGTGATACCCCTGCGGTGGAAAGGGCTTCCGGGTTGTCTCCGCTCGCAAGCACCCGTAGGCCCCGTCCCGTGTGGTACAAAAAGCGGTGCACTGCAAAGGGTAGCGCGAGGCCAAGGAAGATGAGCCATGGTTGAACGAAGAGAATCCCTACCACGGGGAGGGAGCTTAAGTAGGGCAAAGCCACTGGCGCAAATCGATCCGAAAGCGCAAGCGAAGGCGTGTTGGTGGGGCTTTGAAAAAGCGCTTTGGTAAGTAGCGGCGTGAGCCCTGCCGCCAGCATGTTCACTGCGACCCCGCTCACGATGGGGTCCGCTTTGGTTGAAATGGTCAATAGGGCGTGCACTGCCATCCCAGCGACCCCGCAAAGAACCCCTGCGAACAACCCGAGCAGCGGGTCTGACGTATAGAAAGTCACTACGGCAGCGCCCCATGCTCCGAGAATCAAAATCCCTTCCAGGCAAATAGTCGCGATGCCGGCTCTTTCGCACAAAAGGCCACCCATGGCCGCAAACAGGAGCGGCGTGGACAAGCGCAAAGACGAAGCGAGAAGCTCAATCATCGTTTTTTCTCCCGGGAAAGCCAGCGCAAGAAAGGTTTTCCCCAAACTGCCTGGGCCGCTACAAAACCGATCAGAATAGCCTGAATGACCACCGCTAGCTCTTTAGTGACTTTATCGCTCAGGAACTCAAGCTCGCGCGCGCTATTTTGCAGGACACCGAAAAGGAAAGCCGAAACGATTACCCCCAAGGGATGAGAACGCGCTAGCAGCGCGACTGCAATGCCCGTAAACCCATACTGAGGCGAAAAGCCTTCAATGACCTTGTGCTGGGAGCCCATCACTTCGTTGATCCCCACCAAACCCGAAAACGCACCGCCCAGCGCGAGCGCGAGCAGCGTTTGGCTTTGCACGGAGATCCCCGCAAACTCACTCGCCCGGATGCTTTTCCCTACGCACCTCAAAGCAAAACCGCGCGAAGTGTGGAAAAGAAAAAAGTAGGCTGCGAACGCTGTGGCAATGGCAATAAAAAGCGACACGTTGGCTGGAGTGGAATCAAAGAGCGAAAGCCCCAGCGCGCCAAAAAGGGAGCTGAGCGAAGCAATCCGGTAGCCTGGCCCGACATCTAAAGTTTCGGGGCTTTGGCTGTTGGGGTTATCGAATTGGTAGAGGATCAAATAGTTCACGATGGCGAATGCAATGAAGTTCAGAAGAATCGTGACAATGACTTCGTGGCTCCCGCGTTTCGCTTTCAGCCAGCCTGCGATCCCGCCCCACGTTCCGCCTGCGCCTGCCGCGACGAGGATCCCGAGCGGGATGCCGAACCACGGCGAAAGGTTGGGGAGCACACTCGCTACGGCGACAATCGCAATCGCTCCCAGGTACAACTGCCCTTCGCCGCCGATGTTGAATAGCCCGCACTGAAAGCACACTGCGACCCCGAGTCCGGTAAACAAATACGGGGTCATGTAAAAAAGGGTGTAACCCAGACCGAAGTCGGTCAAACACGAGTTGTAGAGAGCTTCCCAGAGAACGGTCGTTTTTTCTCCAAGCAAAAGGAGTAGTAGCGCTGCGGCGACTAAAGAAAAGCCCAGCCCTAAAACGGGGGGAGCCATCGATCGAAGAAGAGCTCTCATTGACTACCCCCGGTCATCCAGAGCCCTATCTGTGTTTCGTCGGCTTCTGCCCTCGTGCATTCGCCTTGGATTTTGCCGTTGTAGAGCACCAAGATCCGGTCAGACAGGGCTAAAATTTCGTCGAGTTCTGAAGAGAATAGAATCACTGCGGCGCCTTGGTCCCTCAGGCGCAAAATCTCCGAGTGGATGCATTCGATGGCTCCAATGTCGACGCCGCGGGTTGGGTGCGCCGCAACGAGCAGCTGCACGTTGCGGGACAACTCGCGCGAAACCACCAGCTTTTGCTGATTTCCTCCCGAAAGGCCGCCCATGCGGGCTTGGGGATCGTTTGGTCGAATGTCAAAGCGGTGGATCAGATCCGACGTCGTTTTTGCCAACTGAGGCCAAAAAACGCGCCCGCCTTTGGTTACTTCTGTTGCGAAGTGGTGCCCTAAAAGGACGTTTTCGCTTAAGGTAAAATCTAAAATAACGGCTTCAAACAATCGATCCGGAGGGATGACTCCCAGGCCGCGCTGCTTAAAATCGTAAGTCGACCAGGCCCGGTAGTCTTGGCCTTTCCAAGTGAGGTGCCCTTCGTAATCGCTGCGGACTCGCGCGAGGGTTTCAATCCATTCCTGTTGCCCGTTCCCGTCCACTCCCGCCACTCCGACCACTTCGCCGGCCCTTAACGAGAAGCTCAAGTCGGAAAGAACCCGCCGATGAGCGCTCGTGACGGACAGTTTTTCAGCTTTCAGAAGGGGTTCGGCAGCCGGAGTCGGGGTTCGGTGTGGCAACGAATGCATTTTTCGGCCAATCATCGCTTCTGCAAGCGACGTTTCCGTCAGGGAGTCCGTTTCCCAGCTTCCGACCACTTTCCCCTGCCGCATGACCGTCACTCGGTCGGTGAGTTTTAAGATCTCTTTGAGCTTGTGGCTGATGAAAATAATCGTTTTGCCCTGAGCTTGGAGCCCCCGAAGCCGTTCGATGAAAGTGTCGACTTCTTGCGGAGTCAGAACCGCCGTGGGCTCATCAAAAATGAGGATCTTGGCTTCACGGTAAAGTATCTTCAGGATTTCGACCTGCTGCTGAAGTCCGACCGGTAGCGTTTCGACTTTGGCTTCTAGATCTAAGTGGAAGCCAAACTCCTTCTGGATTTCCGAAAGCCGCGCAAGGCTTTTTTTTCGGTTTGATGCCCAAGCGTGTGGCTCGGAGCCCAGCACCACGTTTTCCCAAACCGCCAGCGTCGGTACCAGCATGAAGTGCTGGTGGACCATTCCAATTCCCTCCGCTAGCGCGTCTTGGGGTGAGCGAAACTTTACCTTCTTGCCGCGGACAGTGATGGATCCTTCGTCTGGCGTATAAAGCCCGTAGAGAAGCTTCATGATAGTCGACTTGCCGGCGCCGTTCTCGCCGACAACGCCGTGGATGGATTTGTCTTGGACGGAAAAAGAAACAGCCGCATTCGCTTGGACTGCGCCAAACCGCTTTGAAACGGAAGCGAAAGAAAAAGCTTCTGGCGCCATGCCCGATTAACGCTTGCTGGTTTTATAGAAGTCGGGGACGACGATGGTTTTCTTCAAGATACTGGTTCGGAGCGCCTCGACTTTTTTCAATACGTCCGCAGGCACGAGCGATTTATTGTGTTCGTCCATGGCGAAATCGATCCCGCCATCGGCGAGGCCCAAAACGCGGTGGCCCGCTTTGAAAGTGCCTTTTTGCTTATTCTCGATGACTTCGAAGACGCCTCTGTCGACCCGCTTCACCATGCTGGTAAGGATCCGGCCCGGTTTGACCCAGTTTTGATTGGAGTCGACGCCAATCGCAAATTTTTTCGTCTCTTCCGCAGCGTCGAACACTCCGCCACCGGAGGCCCCGGCCGCGCAAAACACGACGTCGGCTTTGTTTTGGTACTGGCTCAACGCAATTTCTTTGGCTTTCGTGGGGTTTTTCCAAGCGTCAGAAGAGGTCCCGACGTAGTTCGATAAAACTTTGGTCCCTTTGACGGCAGCTTCGGCGCCGCTTTTGTACCCAAGCTCAAATCGCCGGATGAGCGGAATGTCCATCCCGCCTACAAACCCCACCGTTTTGGTTTTGGAGACAAGCGCCGCGATGGCTCCGACCAAAAAACTGCCTTCATGCTCTTCAAAAGTGATGGACTGGACATTGGGGCCTTCGACCACGCTGTCGACCACGGCAAAGTGGACCTTGGGGAAATCTTTGGAGACTTTTTCCAGAGCCGAGCCCATGACAAACCCGATCCCAATGACTAAATCGAACTGCTTTTTGGCGAAGGTGCGGAGTGACGGTTCAATCGCCGTGTCGTCGGATACTTCGACCACTTTGAGGGAAATGCCGAGTTTTTTCTCTGCTTCGGTGGCGCCTAGGAAAGCGGCAGCGTTAAACGATTTGTCGTCGCGGCCCCCTTTATCGAGGACCAGCCCTACTTTAAGAGGCGCCCCTTGCGCAAAACCAGCCCAGACCGCAAAAACCACGACAAAAAGACGATGTAACATGCGCTTTCCCTCTTGTAGGTCACCACCTTAGGGAAAAGAGCTACCGCAGTCAATGGCTGGGGGAGAGAGGGGGGTGGTTCGGAGCACTCGGACCAGTTCATCAATACGAACGGGTTTGGTTAAAAAGGCATCCATCCCGGCCTGCAGCGCTTTGTCCTCATCTTGTTCAATGGCGGCGGCAGTCATCGCGACAATCCGGGGTCCCTGACCCGTAAGGCGGCTGCGTATTTGCTGGGTCGCGACTATGCCGTCGGTTTCGGGCATTTGGAGGTCCATTAAGATTAAATCATAGCGGCAGTGCAGAGCAGCCTCTACTGCTTCACGCCCATCCGAGACGAAATCGGCCCGGTAACCGAGCTTGCTCAGCAGCCGCATTGCAAGCTTCTGGTTGATGGGGTTGTCTTCAGCGACGAGGATTCGCAGTGGGTGCTCATTACCGATATTGGCAATGAGCGTATGTGTGCGAGAAGTGGTGCGGCCTTCCATTTCTTGCAGCACTAAGCTGAAAGACACGCTAGTCCCTCGCCCCGACTCGCTATGAAGCTGGATGTTGCCGCCCATTTTTTCAACCAAGGCTTTGGAAATAGCAAGGCCAAGCCCGGTCCCTCCAAAGCGGCGGTAGATGGTGGCATCGGCTTGCTGAAACGGGGTGAAGAGGGCCCTTTGGGCGGCCTCGTCGATGCCAATGCCCGTATCGCGCACTTCAAAATACACCCGCCAGTTCTGTAAGCCTTCTCGCCGGCCTTCCACTCGGATAGTGATTTCGCCTTCGGGCGTAAACTTCACTGCGTTCGAAAGCAGGTTGACGAGGACCTGCCGAATCTTTGCGGAATCACCGATGACCCACGCCGGGAGGCCGGCTTGGATTTCTTCTTTCAGCTCGACTTTCGATTCTTGAGAAGCGCTGCTCACCAAAATCTCGGCGGACCGAATGAGGGCCGCAAGCTCGAAAGGGTGGGGCTCCAAGGCTACTTGCCCGATTTCCGACCTCGAAAAATCTAGCAGGTGGTTCAGTAAAGCCAGCAGCGATTCGCTGCACTGCCGGATGGCAGAAGCAAACTCCGCTTGCTCCGGCGATAGGCTTGAGTCGAGCAGTAGTCCCGACATCCCGACAATGCCATTTAAAGGTGTGCGGATTTCGTGGCTCAGGCATGCCAGGAAAGCAGACTTAGCTTCAGAAAGTTTTTGAGCTTCTTCTTTCTCGCGTACCAGCGCTTTCTCGGCGATTTTTCGGTCTCGGATATTGCGAACGACGACAATCACTTTATCTAGCGAAACGCGCGAAGCGCGGGCTTCGTAGTCTCTTGCTTGCCCGCGTACTTCCAGCTGGTACTCAAAGCACAAGACGTTCCCTGTTTCGATCGCTGTGCCGATGGCTGCCCGCGTTTGAGCGGCGAGGGCGGGTGGCAGCACTTGCTCGATGGTTTTGCCCAAGACCTGGTTTTTCTCGAGGACCAGATCGTTTTGGGGGTCAATGAAGCAATCTAAATAGACGCCGTCAGAGGAAAACAGCAAAATGAGATCGGGGTAGGCTTCGACTATAGAACTCAGCAGGCGCTCATGGGCGGTCAGCTCCATGCTGAGCTTGCGTTCTTCGGTGATGTCGGTGCCGGTGGCGATGTACCCCGCAAATTCCCCGCCCCCTTTGAGCCGCGGAACCCCCCGCTCTAAAATCCAACGGTAGTTTCCCTGCCGATCCCGGAGCCGGTACGTCCGCTCGTAGGGCTGTCTCAGGCGCTTTGCAGTTTCTAAAGTCGTTTGCGCCGTTTCATAGTCTTCCGGATGAACCGCCTGCTTCCAATCAAAAGGGCCGTAGACACCGGTGAGTTCCTTCAGCCGACGGTTGAAGTATTCGGTCTTTGCTTCCGCATCGACGATCCAAATCAAAGCGGGCACCGTCTCCGCTAAAGAATCAAAAAGGCTTTCGCTTTCGCGCAGAGCTTCTTCGGCGGTGTGGAGTGCGGTGATGTCCTGGAACGTGCCGAGAACCTGAACGGTTTTGCCATCCTGGACCAGCGCAGAGCCTTGGGCACGGACCCAAAGGTTTTTACCTTTCGCGCTCCTGAGGGGTAACTCTAAATCGAACGGGATTTGTTTTTCTAAAGTTTGGTGCATGCACTCAACTAAAATGGGCTGCGCTTCCGGCGCATAGAAAGCGATTGCGGCTGCTACTGTAATAGGGCTGCCGAGCGGCATTTCGTGGGTGCGGTAGGTTTGCTCGCTCCACCAGACTTCTGGCTGCCCTGGAAAGTAGCTCCAACTACCCACCGGGCCTCGGGCATACGCTTCGCTATTTAAGCCCTCCCACGTGTTCGCCGTTTGCTGGCAGCGGGCTGTTTTGACGAACGACAGGACTTCGCCGTGTGTCCCCAAGAGAGGGAGGATTTGGACCAGGACTCCCAGCAACCGACCATCTCGATGCTTGCGGTAGGCGTGGTACAGCTGCCCTGGCTTTCCGGTGGTGAGCACATTGTGGAATTCGGAAGGTAAGCCTTCTTCCCGTAGGGGGTGAAGGAGATCCACGACTGGGCGACCGACTGCTTCAGTTTCATTAAAGCCAAAGATTTTAGTGGCGCCGGAGCTCCAGGAAGTGATTGTCCCTGCAAGGTCTACGACAATGAAAGCGCCCTCGTAATCGCGTGCGAGAGCATCGTAGATCAGGCTCTTGTCGGGGCTCATAACGCACCATGTAGCATGGCTTGGGGGGTTTGATCGTAAAAAAATGCCTTTTGGGTTAAATTCAGGCGGCAGGGTTTGGTTTGTCCCCAGTGGAACCTCTTTTATGGCGTATCAGGCTCAAGTTGAAATGGTTTACTCGCTAACGGAACTATCCGCAGGCTACGGGAACACCCCGGTCCTCGACCGCCTATCGTGGGAGCTCACGAGAGGCAGCTTTTTTTCTGTTTTGGGCCCAAGCGGGTCTGGCAAAACGCTCTTTCTCAAGGTGTTGGCTGGGCTAGTGCCGCCCACTTTAGGCTCAGTCCTGGTGCACGGCAACCGGCTCGAAACGATGGGCCGGTCGGAACTTGCTATTTTCCGCTCCAAACTCGGCATGACTTTCCAAAAAGACGGGCTCTTTGATTCACTGACCTGCCTGGAGAATCTACTTTTTCCGCTCAGCGAAAGAGGGGTTTCGCGAACGAAAGAAGCCCAGAAGAAAGCCGAAAAAGCTTTGGACGAAGTCGGGCTTGCGGGGCAGGGGGCGCTGCGGGTTTTTGAAATGAGCGGGGGGATGCAAAAGCGCCTGGGGATAGCGCGCGCGCTTTTGTTTTCACCCGAAGTCATTCTGTACGACGAGCCAACGGCAGGCCTCGACCCGGTGACGGCACGTTCTATTTACCAACTCATACTCGACATGAAGTCGCTGCACGGAATGTCTGTAGTGATGGTCACTAGCGATGTGAAAGCTGCCTTTCTGTGCTCCAACCGCATCGGGCTCCTATGGAAAGGGCGTTTCGAAATGGCAGGCAGCGTGGCAGAAGTAAAAGCTTCCCAGAATGAGGCGGTAAGCCAGTTTTTCCACGCACGCCTGCAAGGCCCCCTTACGGAAAATTTCGACCGATGATTGAGCTTAAAAGCGTTAAAAAGCGGTTTGGCACCAAACAAGTTTTAGACGGCTTGAGTTTTAAAGTCAGCAGTTCTGAAATTGTTTTTCTTTTGGGTCGATCGGGTGCGGGAAAGTCGGTGGTACTGAAACACTTGGTGGGCCTCGTGCGTCCGGATTCAGGGGAGGTTTGGGTCGAGGGAGAGAATATTACCCATTACTCGGAAGCGCAGTTTTTTGCAGTCCGCAAGCGGTGTGGGATGGTGTTTCAGTTCCCCGCGCTCATCGACTCGCTCACTGTTTTTGAGAATGTGGCTTTTGGATTGCGGGCCCATGCAGTCATCGACAAACGGAACGAAAAAGACTTTGTTCTCGAAAAACTCAAATTGGTCGGGCTTGATCAAAGTATTCTTGAGAAACGCCCTGCGGAGCTGAGCTTTGGCACCCAAAAGCGAGTGAGTATTGCCCGCACGCTCGCTATCCAGCCGAGCTACCTTCTTTTTGATGAGCCCACGACGGGGCTCGATCCAGTAAGTACCGAAAGCATCCACTCGCTGATCCAAAGCCTGTCTCGCAAATTAAAAGTCACGTGCCTCGTCGTCTCTCACGACATGGCCGGCGCTCTCAGCTTTTCCGATCGGATCTTACTCCTGGATCAAGGTAAGGTGGCGGTGGAAGGCTCTCCGAAAGATCTGAAAGCAAGCACGTACCCGCTTGCTCGCCAGTTCCTCGAAGTAGTGTAGCAAAGTGTCACGCGTTTGGTGTCCGTTGCAACACACTGAAGCTAAAGCGTACTCCCCTCTAACGCCGACATAATTGGCCCGTGATTTGCTTTAGATCATTACTCCAAGAGGAGCGGCCTATGATCCACAAAGTGTCTTTGAGGGCTCTTGAAAGATCGTACCCTGTTTTGCTTTGGGCGACGGTGGGGTTTCTTGCCCTGATCCATTCTTACTAGCCATTTCTTACTAGCCATTGCCCGCCGGCCTCTGCGGTTCGGGCGCACTATCCAGGCTTATGCATTCGGCACCTGTCGCTGCAATAGAGCACTTGGTCCCAGTCTCTTTCCCACTTCTTACGCCAAACAAAGGGCCTGCCGCAGGTACGGCAAATTTTGGAGGGCAGGTTAGCTTTTTTTACTTTTTTCATTTGTCGAACCGTGGAATAGCGCTGGGGTCGGCGTAAGGGAAAGTACCGAGGGTTTGCACTCTGTGGTACGTGTCGAGTCCCGAGATACAAACATTTCCCACCGCGTTTAAATCTAAGCTACCGCGTTCTTGTAACGCAGACTCCGGGAAGGTGATGTGAACCACTTCTCCGATCATGAGAACCGCCCCGTTTAACTCGATCGGCACTTCTTGAAGGTATTTTAGGCCGACCTTGATGTGGCTTTCTAGGACAAAGGGCGCGGCAAAGCCCTCCACCCATTCCTCGGTCAACTTGCACTTTGAAAACTCAGAAACGTCCCGCGGGAACTTGGCTGAAGTATAGTGTGCTTTCTCGATAAAGCTTTCATGGACATGGTTTAACGTGAAAACTTGGGTCTCTTTGATATTTTCGTACGTATTGCGGGGCACTCCATTTGCCGGGCGAACAATGAAACCCACGAGCGGAGGGTGCGACCCTAAATGGACTGCGGAACTAAAAACAGCCAGGTTGGTGTTGCCCGAAAGGGAGATAGTGCCAATTAAATTTGCCGGCTTGTAGCCAGTGATGCTGTTAATCAGGTGAGCCCTCGTCCATGGGCTAAGGCCGTCGATTTGGGCTCTGGATAAGTGCTTCATCACTACAGCTTTACTCACCCATTTATAAAGTTACAATAACCCCCATGCACGCACTGAGCGAAATCGGGGCGACGGTTCTTTTTGGAGCCAGGGCCTTGGACTGTTTTCGAAAGCACGGGGTGAGTCGAGACGCATTGCTCGACCAGGTATTTACGGTCGGAGTGAAGTCGCTTTTCACCACGGTGACGACGGGGCTTTTTGTCGGGGCTATTATGGCGATTCAGCTGGATATGCAGCTGAAGGATTTTGGGGCTCAGGGTTTTTTGGGTGGGCTTTCGGCCTCGGTGACTATCCGCAACGTCGGCCCGGTTCTCATCGCGTTTATTTTGTCGGGCAAAGTAGGTGCGTACACTTCTGCGGAGCTCGGGACGATGCAAGTGACCGACCAAATCAACGCAATCCGGTGTTTGGGGACCGATCCGATCCGCTACCTCATTGTGCCGCGTTTGATTGCCGTGGTGCTCTCTAGTTTTCTTTTGCTCATTGTGGGGCTACTAACTGCGATTGCCGGCGGGGCCCTCATCGCTTCGCTGCAGCTAGGGGTCAATACCGTGAGTTTTGCGAGCAATATTCCCTTGGTAGTCACTGGGTGGAGTGTCGGTACGGGAGTTGTTAAGTCGTTTGTCTATGGCGCGATCATCGCGGTGATCTGCTGCTACCAAGGCTATACGGCAACGTCGGGTGCCAGCGGGGTGGGGCTCACGGTGAAGAAGAGTTCTGTGCAGACGTTGGTTTCGATTGTCGTTGCGGATTTTGCGCTTTCTTCTCTTTCAGCCGCGCTGGCCGAAATCATGGGAGTGAACCTTTGATACCGTTGGTTTCGCAACTGGGAGTGCTTTTCCTGCGGTCGCTGGAAGAACCGGTGGCGCTCTGTATTTTCGCCAGGGATTTAATTGCCTCGCTGGTGAAGCAAGTCGTTTCCGGTAGAGTGAGGGCGCGGCAGATCCTGTCCCAAGTTTACCTGGTAGCAATCCAGAGCCTGCCCGTCGTCGTTTTTTCTCTGACTTTTATTTCGCTCATTATGATTGTGGAGTTTTCTTTTCACATGAAGAAAGTCCTGCAGAACGATTCTCTGGTGCCCGCGTTCTCCACTTTAATGATGCTTCGCGAGCTGGGACCCGTGGTGACTTGCTTACTGTTAACGTCTCGGGTGGGAGCGGGGATGGCCGCCGAACTGGGAACCATGAAAGTCACTGACCAGATTGATGCGCTGCAGCTTTTGTCGGTGGACGTGATGGACTACTTGGTTCTGCCTCGCTGGATAGCGTGTGTCTTCTCGAGCATTTGCTTGTGCGTGGTCGCGGTGGCGGTGGCTATTCTGGGGGGGGCATTTATCTCGTCGCTCAAACTAGGCATCGGCTTTTCAGAATTCCTCAACACGACTTTTGTGCTTTCTCGGTTTGGGGATGGAGTTGCGTGCGTTATCAAAGCGGCTATTTTTGGCACGGTGCTTCCCGTGGTGGCCTGTTTCCACGGGCTTCGGGCGACAGCAGGCAGCCAAGGCGTGGGCACTGCGGCCACCTCGGCTGTGGTGCAGGGCTCCATCCTGATAATTATTGCGGATTTCGTTGTGACGTATGTTTTGTACAAGCTATAATTAAAGGGCTCTTCCTAACGCTCAACCCCATGAAAAAACTAACTAAAGAATTTTGGGTCGGTGGTCTCGTTCTCTTGGTTGTCTTTTTGATGCTCGTGTTTGGCTCTTTGATGGGCGTTCTCGCGCCGTTCACGCGCGAGGCGCACTTTGGCGTGCTGTACGATTTTGCAGGGGGCGTCGAAGTGGGATCGGCTGTCAGAGTCTCTGGCGTAAAAGTGGGCAAAGTAGATTCGATCGAGTTTATCCAGAAAGCGGGTAGCGAACCGGCAACTTCGCTGAAAATCACGGTATCCGTCGCGAAGCGCGCTTTAGGTTCCGTTCGAAAAGATTCCCGATTTTTCGTGAATATGGCCGGCATTATCGGAGAGCGGTATATCGAGATCTCCCCTGGCAAAGAAGATCTTTTGCCGTCGGGTTCGGTGGTTCGGGGGGTCGATCCTCCGCGGATCGATCAGTTGCTTTCGCAGGGCTACGACGTTTTTGGACGTATCGCGCAGTTCTTAGATGAGAAGCAGGGGACCATTTCCGAGTTCCTCGATCAGTTAAGCCTTCTCATGACCGACGCGAACAGTTTCTTAAAAGGAAAAGACAATCGGAAAGTTTTCTTTTCCCTTTTGAATAATTTGAACTCGCTGACTGCGGACTTGAAAGCTGGGATAGAAGACGAGGAAAGCAAAAAAATGTTCAAACGCCTGATAGAAATTGTGAAAAGGGCGGACAAAATTGACGAGGCAGCCCTCCGAAAGTTCTTACAGGAAGAAGGTGTCCGTGCGCGGCTTTTCTAAATTCGCGATTTTGACAGCGGCGCTCCTGGGGCCGCTTTTATGTGCGGCTTCGCTCGAATCACTCAAGCTTTCCCGTCGGTTTGGGATGGGCGTCTCCGCGGGGGGTCCGCTTTCGGTGGTAGGGATTGAAGTTGATATCAATATCCGAGAAGACATCAGCCTTTCATTGGGAGCCGGCACGGGGCTCGACTACTCTTCGGCGATGGTGAAAGGCCGCTATTTTCTTCTGGGGGAGTGGGTAAGTCCTTATTTAGGTTTTTCTCTGGCTCGCTGGTGGACCGGCGGCACCAATGCTACCAATATTGGCCCTTCGGTTCTCACTCGGGCCTTTCTTCCCGCGGGCTACGACTTCACGCAGGGTTTTTCGGTGTTTTTTATGGCCCCTGCGATTGGCGTGCAGTTCATGCACCCGATGGGTTTTGCGGTCAGCCTCGAACTCCAATATTTCTTTAAACTGGTGGATTTAGCGAACGGTACTTTTGCGGGCCTTTCAGCGCACTGGTACTTCTAGAAGCGAAGGCACATGGCTTTTCGACTCAAATCGTTTGGAAGCCTTTTCCGCGCCGGTACTCGCTCTCTCAAGGCGACCCTGGGCCTCTATTTCATTCCGCTTTCGATCCTGCCCGCTCTCTTTCTAAGCTTTTATGCCATACAGGTTTATGAAGAAAACACCCGTGAGCTTGTGCGGAGCCGTGCGGAAACCGAGAGGGACGCTTTTGTTGCGCTGGTTCAGCGGTTCGAAAAAGAAGCGCTCGAAACCGCCCGGTCTTTAAGAGAGAATCGCCTCCTTATTTCGGCAACCAGTGTTCTGGACAGAACCCGCACCGAGAGAATTTTTGCGCCCCTCTCGGAAAGCCTCAGCATTCGAGTGTACTCGCCTTCCGGGAAGTATTTAGCCGGAAGGATCGCGCCGTGGGATCACCAGGTGTCTTTCCTGAGCGAGCAGGTGCTGGAACGCACAAAGAGCAAGGGAGAAACGCGAGACCGGTTTTTCCGCGGTGAAGGGCTCGGGATTGCGACTGTGGTGCGGGTGCTCTTGAAAGACAACCGCCGGTTGCACGGAGTTCTCGAAGTTCAAAGCCAAATAGGACCCGCCGAGCTGGGAGATTTTAAAGCGAGTCGCGCGATTGACACCGTGCTACTCACGAAAGAATTGGGAGTGGGGGCGGCGAGTTTCGCTTTGCCAGCGGATCTGGTTCGAAAGTTTTCGCAACTACCGTTCCGTCTTCCCGGTGAAGCAATCCCTCTGAGCATTGGCGGTGTTCGCTACTCCGCGTACCTTTACGAGCTGCCCGCTGCGTATTCGAAAAACCAGAAAGCCGGCTTCTTTGTTCTTTTCCTGTCTCTCACGGCAGCTGATGCCGCCGCCCAGAAACTTCGAGTCGCGCTCGTTTATGTCACCGGTTTTTTGGTTCTCGCGGTGACGCTACTGATTATTCTTCTTTCCAACCGGATTGTAGAACCCATCGAGCTGCTCGTGATGGGAATGAAGGGGATAAAGACAGGCCGGAGCGAGCAGCTCCCTTCGATCGATTCGCCCTACGAAATCGAATACCTCGTGCATTCTTTCAACGAAATGTCCCGAAATATTGCCGAAGCAAAAAGCGCGTTAGAACTGAAAGTAGAAGAGCTTAAAACGGCGAATAGCGAAATCAAAGAAGCGCAAGGCGTTGTTGTCCAATCAGCCAAAATGGCTTCACTCGGAAAACTGGTGGCGGGCGTCGCGCATGAGCTCAATAACCCCATCGGATTTATTTCGAGCAATATGTACCATCTGAGTGAGTATGTTGAGTCCATCCGGCTGCTCGTTTCTGAATACCGGAAACACCGCGATAGTCTTCCGGAACGAGAGCGACAGGCCGTGGCGGAAGTGGAAACTAAAATCGGGATCGACTTCATTTTGAAAGACATGCTTGACCTCACTCGTAGCTGCGTCGAGGGGGCTAGCCGCACAAAAGAAATCGTTCTGGGCCTTCGGACATTTTCGAGGATGGATGAGACTTCCTTTCGGTTTTGCGACATCCACGACGGGATCCGGAGCACCCTTAAGCTTTTAGTTACGGAGATCAAGGATCGGGTCACCATCCACGAGGACTATGGGACCTTGCCTGACGTCGAATGCAACCCCTCGCAGCTAAACCAAGTTTTTATGAACCTTCTTTCCAATGCGTCGCAAGCGATCTCGGGCCGAGGCGACGTGTGGATACGAACCCGGCGGGAAGGCGATAGAGTCCGCATTGAGTTTGAAGACAATGGCTCGGGGATCGACTCAGAATCCCTGTCGAAAATATTTGATCCCTTTTTCACGACAAAAACCGTTGGGAAGGGCACGGGCCTGGGGTTATCGATTGCCTACGGCCTGGTAGAAAAACACCACGGGACGATCCAGGTTCAGAGCGAATTAGGAAAAGGCACTCGTTTCCAAATCTATTTGCCGATTTCACAGCCTGTGAAACGGGCCACTGAGGCGAGCTAAAACATGCAAGTTTCGAACTTAGGCTACCCACGCATTGGCCGAAAGCGCGAGCTCAAAGCCGCGCTCGAGAATTACGCCGCTGGAAAAACCGATTCATCCGATCTCCTTGCCGTTGGAAGGAAGCTATGTGTGGACCGGTGGCGGCGGCAAAAAGAACTTGGTGTCGATCATATACCTTTAAATGATTTTAGCTTTAGCGATCAGCTTTTGGATATGGCGCTGCTTTTGGGAGTTATCCCAGAACGGTTTGAGCAAGAATCGGACTGGTTGGCCTTGACCCGTGACTTAACGCAGGGGCGGGAGAACCTTCCGGGGCTGGGGATAAATAAGTGGTTTAATACCAACTGCCATAGTTTAGTCCCCGAGCTATCGCCTAGTTCTTTGGTCAGCCCGCGATGGGAGAAACTTCGGTTTGAGCTTGAGCTGGCTAGGGAGCAGGCCGATATTCGTTTCCACCCGGTATTAATTGGCCCGTGGACGTTTGCTAAGCTTTCCCGCATCAGGGGGATGAGTTTCGCCGAAGCATTGGAGCGTTTGATCCCAAGGTACGTAGAAATTCTGCGCGAGTTCGGGCGGTTTGGTTTCGACTATGTCCAAATGGATGAACCTTCGCTTTGCACGGACCTCGTGCGGGAAGACTTGCGGTCGCTGAGAAGAATGTACGAGTCGCTCCAAGAAGCGGGAGTTTCCCTTCAGCTCGCGACTTATTATGGGAGCCCTGAATCTTGGTTGAGCGACATTGTCCATATCCCTTGCGATGGGTTTCACTTTGATTTGCTTCATTGGCCTGCCACCGCGTCGTGGTTAAAGACTCGAACGTTTCCCCGAAACAAGCACCTTTCTTTGGGGATTGTCAGCGGGAGAAATGTTTGGGCGAGCCCGTTGTGGGATCGGAAAGAAGAACTTCAGAACTTTGTAGATTTGTACGGCATCGACCATCTTTCGATTGCGCCTACTTGCACTTTGCTTCACTTGCCGCTTGATAAAACGATCGAAAAACAGTGGGACCCAGAATTTGCAAGCTGGGTGAGCTTTGCGGACCAACGGTTGGAGGAGCTTGCGTTTCTAAAAAGGGCGCTTTTAGGGGATCGAAACGTCGAGCAGCTGCTAAAGCAAAGGCAAGCGGCTCTTTCTGCGAAGTCCGTTTCGCAGAGGGTGCACCGGCCGGAAGTGAAACAAGCGGTTGCCCGAATCGAAGCAAAACCATCGGTACGGGCAGGGAGCCCGGTCCGGGCCGCATCAAATTACCAGATCCCTGGCCTCCCGCTGCTCCCAACGACCACCGTCGGCGCGTTCCCACAGACAAGCGAGCGTCGAAAAACACGCTTAGACTGGAAAAAAGGGAAGCTTACCGACGAGCAGTATAAGAAAAGCGTTAGCTCCGATATCGAATCGGTGATCCGGCTCCAAGAAAAAACCGGGTTAGATGTTCTAGTCAGCGGCGATCTGGAGCGATCCGACATGGTCGAGTATTTTGCCGAACACTGGGACGGCGTGGCTCTTAGTTCGGCGGGTTGGGTTCAGTCACTTGGGTCGCAGTGCGTGCGCCCTCCGTTGATTTTTGGGGATGTCCGCCGCCGAAGCGCTTCAGCGGCGACGTGGTTTCAAATCGCAGCCGGTTTTACGGATAAGCCGCTCAAGGCAATCGTCACCGGGCCGGTCACTTTGCTGAACTGGTCCTTTGTCAGGGAAGATCAGAGCCGGCAAAAAACGGCTTTCCAAATCGCCCTCGCATTAAAAGAAGAAGTGAAAGACCTCGAGAAAGCGGGGGCCAAAATTATTCAGATTGATGAGCCCTCTTTGCGAGAGGGCTTGCCGATGTTGAAAGTCCACTGGAATGCCTATTTGAAATGGGCCTTGGAAGCTTTTCAAGTGATGGCGAGCGATCTGAGCCTAGGCGTTCAAGTGCATGCCCATTTTTGCTACAGCGCTTACGAGGATATTTCAGACGCTCTCTTGCTTTTAGGCGCCGACGTCCTACTGGTGGAGTGTTCGCGCAGTGGCGAAGCGCTTTTAGACAAGTTGGCAAAATCGAGATTTAAAAAAGCGATAGCGCCCGGTGTGTTTGACGTGCGAAGCCCCGTTCCCGCCACTGAGGAAGAGTGCCAACGAAAGATAGAAAGCCATTTGGAGCGGTTTAGCGCAGAGCAGCTTTGGGTAAGTCCCGATTGCAATTTAAAGAGCATGGCGCAAAGCGACGCCGAATCGAGCCTGACGGCCATGGTGCAAGCAGCTAAGAAAGTCCGCGAGAAAATCCAGAAACGGTAGCATTGTCTCCCAGCACTTGGCTCCACGGAAGGCTCGGGTGCACCTCCCTCATCAGGTGGATAAAGCGCAGAGTTCTAAACCCATCGAACCAAGTATCCCAGTGCCTTCGCCTGCTTTGGGTGTCTTTTCGTGTGCCGAGGACCAGGGCGCTTTGCTCGTGAGCTCCCATGGCGTGCACTGCCCTCCGAACTTCACTGGGTAACGATTCGGTAGCGACACTCCACTCGGTGCCTTGTGAAAGCGTGCCCACACAATCCAGCCAAGCTCGCAGAAGCGTAAACACGGCGGGATCGTAAACGGAATATTCTTCGGTCGCTTCTTGGATTTTTCGAATCGACTGCCCGGTGCCGAAAGGAACTCGATCGGAGGCTCGGCAAGGCAGCGTGACAACCCCGCCGGCTTCCCAAACAAACGCGGTCTTGGCCAACTTGTGGAGAAAGTAAAAATCTTCGCCGGCATCTTTCTTAGGAAACCCGCGGACCATCGCGTACGCTTCCGGTGAGAAACTTAAGCAGCTCCCAATGGTGGGGTAGCTAAAGGGTGACCCGGCAAAGGCGAGACCGGCAGAGTAGTAGCGCAGAAACGCATCATATTGAAAAAGAGCCTCGCCTCCTTCGCCTTGGAAAGTGTGCTGGTAAGGGTGCACGGCTGCACCCCATGCTTCGGGTCCGATCCCCCACCGGCGGGCTTTACTGAGATCGATCTGAAAGTAGTCTTTGGCCACTAGTGCGTCGGCATCGGTGGTGTGGATCCACCGGCTTTTGACTAGCCCCCGCGCGTGGAGATTCAAGGCAAAATCTCCCCCCAGCTTGCGGGCGATCCCGACACCAGAAAGCGGTAAACGAGTGCGGTTAAGTGTGGCAACGAGGCAAGTCGGGGAGAGCGGCTCGAGGGGCCTTTTTCGGGCCAAAGTTCTCTGGTTGCTCGCACGGTGCACTTCGGGCGTTTTTTCGCCGTCATTCACGACTAGGACTATCAGCACCGGAGTAGAATAGGACTCTGACGCCATCGCCAGAGTGCCGAGCAGCGAATCAACCAATGCATCTTCCCCGCAAAGCGGCACGAAAACCACTTCAGAGAACGGGCCACGGCGACTCACTTCGTCCATTTCTGGAAAGGGCTCGGCGTATCTGTCCAGGTATTGGGAAATGGCTTTGTTAGTGCAGCGCATGGCGGTAAGGCACTGAGCTAATGGCTTTGGCCTCTACTTCAAGGAGCTGCTGGTAGCGGTGCTCTACTTCGGTTTGGGGGAAGTAAACGAGGGCCAAGTCCCAAAAAAGCGTTTCGTGGTGCTTCTCGGCCCGAGCGATCCGAGAGTAGAAATGTTTGAGTTTTTCATCGGTCAAGGCGTCCGCGACTAGCCCCAGTCTTTCCGCGCCACGCGCCTCAATCACTGACGACACCAGGAGCCGATCGAGGAAACGCTCCTCGCGCCCAAAGCGCACAGCTTTCATGAGCACGCCGACGTACGCGTCTTCTTCATCCGGCAAAAGCTCTAAGCCGCGGGCTTCAATCAGCTTGTACACTTGGTGAAAGTGCTCAAGCTCTTCTCGTGCAAAACGGATCATCGGATCCATCAGCCCTTTTCGATCAGGGTAGCGAACAATGAAGGACATCCCAACGGCCGAAGCCTTTCGCTCGCAAGAGGCATGGTCCACGAGGAAATGATCGAAATCTGCCAATGCAAAAGGAGCCCAATCGGGAGGCGTTTGAACAAGGAGCGGCTGCATGGGCTGAAGAAAACGCTTAAACTCGGGGGCAGTCAAGGGGTCTTGGGGAAGGCGCCGAGTTAGAATAGAAACTGCTGGCCCCAATAGAGGCGGCCGGAGGCGTCTGCCACTGCGGCGACTCCCGTTACTTTATAGTTCGGGTTTAAAATGTTCCTTCGGTGGCCGCTGCTTTTCATCCAGCTCCTGACTACTTCGGCAGGGCTTGATTGCCCGAAGGCAATGTTCTCCGCCACTGAAGCGGTCGTGTGCTGCAGCCTTCTCCGGCGTGCCATGAACTTGGTATGTTCTAACGCAGAATCCATTAAGCGGCTGGTTGCCCGAAGGGCCGAAAGCCCCGCGCGGCGCCGGATATCGTTCACTAGGCGAAGGACTTCTTCCTCAAAACGATTTCCCCTACGCTCCTTAGGAGCAGCGGGTGCGCTCGTACTGGAGACACCCCGGGACTTATGCCAGCCGCGCCCATCGACATAAAAAAGCACATCTCCCTGAGAGTACTCCACGGTTTGTAGCGTGCTGCCGACTGTTTGTTTGAAAGCCCCGTCAGCCTCGGCAACGAGCGCTCTGGAAGCGGTGTGAAAATTTCCTTCAGGATCGGGGTATTGGTAGACGGTGCCAGACCATCGTCCCGGCCGCATCAGGCCTTCGTCTGTGCCAACCGTTTCGAAGCGGGTCGCTTGGGGCAATTGGGAAATCGGGCGGGTACTATTTTGCGTCGAGCGACCGACTGAGTGCCGTGGAAAAAGCCGGAAACCAGCCTCCGCCTGCCCCGGCGCCAAAGTAAGGCCGACAAGCAGAAAAGCCTTGCTAAGAAAAAGGGCGCTATTTTGAAACCTCTTCACCATCGACTGTCAAATTTGCAAAGGCAGCGCCAAGGGCAAGCGGAGCTGCTTCAGCGCGGAAAGACGAGAATTGCTCATTCAGCTGTCTGTATTCTGGCCGAGTACTGAGTGGGTCGACTCGGGCGGTCGATTTGCACTGGTGGTAGGTTGCTTCGGCGCTACGCGCCTCGCAATGACGGAGGGGGCGGTCCGACCACCTAGTTGCGACACCATGGCCGTTTCCGTCGTTGCGAACCTGCAGCCGTTTCTGTCATTGCCAACCTGCCGGCGTTTCCGTCATTGCGAACCCGTAGGGTGAAGCAACCTTAACCCCGGCGTGGGGCCACTGTCGGTTGATTCGCGCGGTTCGTAGGTTGCTTCGGCGCTGCGCGCCTCGCAATGACGGCGGAGGCGCCCGCCACGGAGCTAACCCCGCGGTACTACGCCCAACGAAAACCCGGGGGCTGTGGCGGTGATGTCGGGCGAATAGACCGATTGGGCTGTCACGGGGCCGAACTGGTAGAGGCCGGGCTGCTCGGCAAAGAACCTGGTTCTTAGAAGCACTTCGCCTTGAGGGACTTCAGGTAAAAAGAAACTATCGACCGAATCGCGAAGTTCTCTGTAGTAAATCAGGGGGGTGTAAAGCCACTGGCTCAGCTTGTCGGTGGGCTCTAAACCTGCTGCGCGAGGGGCGCGTATCCCCACGTAGCCCAGCGGGCTTTCGGCGGCCAGCGTGTAAACTACTTCCACTTCAGTCCCGACCGCCACTTGGGCGCCGCTGGTTATCTCGGCTAAGATTCCATTCCCATCGGCTGCGGCCTTGCGAATAAAATAGTTCGCCCTTACCGCGAGTAGTCCTGAATTCCCTTCCATTCCCCGCGCTGAAGTGTACGGACTAGTCAGCGATGCAAACCCAATCCCTTCGCCGTTTTGCAAAACGGAGGCTTTAAGCGAAGACGGCAGAGCGGGCCTCTTCGTCCAGAGGAGGGCTTTTGCGGGGACATTTATTTTCCGCCCCGCCCACGCGACTTCAAAGCCCAGGGGTTCACTGAGTATGCCTCGTTTTTTCTGGTACTCGAGTAGCGCACTCACTGCCGACGCCGAGTTGCGGGTGCTTTTCCAAACGCTCGTTTTTCGGTTTAAGGTGAGCCACTTTGCAAGGCCATGCACTCGGGTGTCCTCCGACTTCCAATCGAGGAGCAGGCGTAAGAAAAACGCGTGTTTATCGAGCGAGTCGTTGTACCAGTGCCAGCTCACTTTTTCCGGCGCCCAAAAAAGACCCCAGGTGTTTTCCCTCGCACCATCGAGCGCCTTTTCAAGAAAATCCTCTCCCAGCTCGGTCTTCCCGGTCCTGAAAGCGCTATCGGCAGCTAAGCCTTTTGCGTAAGGCGCAAGCAAGTCGAAGTGCTTTTGAGCAAGGCTCAGAGTTTCTTCTGTAAACGCCTTCCACTCTTCCTGCGGGTAAAGAACGTTGATTACATGAGCGGCAAAAAGGCGGTTTGCAAGGTTCTCTTCGGAGGGAGTGAAAGCAGCAGCAATCTCTTGCCTCAGGTAAGGGGCCGCTTTCTCCACCGCTATTTTCGACAGGGTAAGTCCCGAACGCTTTGCTTCCGAAAGGCGTCCCAAGACATGCAAAGTAGTGCTGAAATCTTCTCTCCCGCCTTTAAACCAAGGGAACCCCCCTCGAGGGGTTTGAAGGCTCTCCAGTTCGAGTGCGACCGTTTTGAGCAAAGCGCTTGTTTCCTCTTTGCTTAAGCTCACCGCTTGCCCCGAGCCTTCGGCTTCCGAAACCCACGGAGTTTCTTCAACGCGCGGACCGAGACGAGGGTCGTTCTTTGCCCAGGCTTTCGTTTGAGTAGTCCGGCGCGCGGTGCCGGGGTACGTCGCGGAAAAACTTTGTAGCCACCCCAGCGAAACCAACCGATCCGCCACACTCGGAGAGTCTTTCTGCGTTTGCGACGCTAGTAGGGGGATGGCTTGCACCAGTACCGACGCGAGCTCTGGATCAACCTGGAGCGTGGTGCTTTCCAGCACAGCACCTGCCGGTACTTTGAGTTCGATAGGCGTTTTTTGCCCTGGCACAAGCGCAACTACTTTCGAAGCAATTAAACGATGGCGATTGGGAAGCACCTGGAACCGCTTGGCTTCGCCATCTTGAAAGGATCCTGCAGCGGAAGTGATGGTCGCTCTGGCTTCTCGCTCGCCTGCGGGAACCGAGAAAGAAAAGTGGAGGGGAGACGTTTGCCCGGGGAGTAAACGAAAAGTCTTCGCTTCTGTCGGGATGCGCTTGCCGCTCGAAAATTCCACTCGAAGAGTCGTTTTCCCAGTCAAGGCTTTTGCGGACTGGTTCGCTACTACGGCCGTGAGCGATGCTTTGTCTTCTTCTCTAAGGAACCGCGGTCCGGAAAGGGAGACCGAAAAATCCTGGCGCGAAATCGTTTGGGTTTTAAGGGATGCGACCCGAAAGCCTGAGTCGATTGCGAAAGCGCGGATAGACCAACGAGTGAGGCTATCTGGAAACGTGAACTCGGCAAACGCGATCCCTTTTTTAAAATAAAGCTGCGGAGAAAAATAGGCTGTTTCTCGAAAGTCCGTTCTGAGCGGCTCGAGCGCAGCGGCCCTGTTGATTTCCATTGAAGCCGTCGCCATCGGTGCAAACCTCCCGGATAGAGGGGTTGCTCGCGAATAGTGCCTTACAAAAGGATCGGTTTCGACACGTAGTTTCGGGAGGGGAGGGAACCGCGCTTCTTCCGGAAAGCTGCCCCGAACGGGGCCTGCCAACCAAGCAAAAGAAGCTTTCGCATAGGAACGCTCCCCCAACGCAGGCCGAAAGTTTGCGCCGTAAAGAGATTCTACCCAGGGCGTCTCGGGGGGTGCGTAAGCATCGAGTGACCCGTCGTAAACACTCAGAAGCCCTTCGGCATCGACCAACTTTCCGTTCGGGTCTACGAGGCGGAGCGCCCAGCGGGAGCGGGTGCCTGGTTTTACCAGCATAGGAGCGTCGACTTGAAGCACGAGCTTGCGATCCGCCCACTCGACTTCGATAGCCGCCTGCCCCTGGCGGTGGCGGTGGTTATAGACTCCAAACCAACGCAAAACGATGTCGCCGCGGTACGAAGGCAAAATCGGTAAAGCGTGGACTCGAACGCCCCCCTCGAAAAGGCTCGTGGAAAGCCTTTCCTCGCCTTTCCATACTTCCACGACCATTTTACCTTTCAAATCGCTTGAGCCAACGATCACCGACGCCGTCTCGCCAGGCCGGTAAGTGCGCTTATCGGCGGTAGCGGCAGCGCGCAATGGCAAAGCTTTCGACCAAACAATAAAATGGCTGGTCTCTCCTACCGCCCCCGCGGCTTCTACGCTAAGCCGGTAGATTCCAGCTGGAAGTGCCGGCAGGGAAAAGTCCATTTTTGATGTGTCAAACTGGCGCGCGAGGACTTGCTTTCCTGCCGGAAGCTCTGAAAAAGCCCTTTCGGAGTCGTTGGCGGAAAAATCATCGGGCGCTTCGCCGCTATCTTCCAGGGCGTGTATCGTCATCGTGCCTTTGACCTGCGTCTTATCGGCGCCTCCTGTTAGCGCGTCTACTGTGAGCCCAATGGCCTCGCCTTCATTGAAAAACCCTTTCGCTAGCCGAGCATGGAGCGCAGCGTGTTTGGCAAAATAGGTTTGGCTGGTTTGGACGGTCTTTCCGCTAGGCCCGGTCGCCGTGGCTTCGACTATAAATCGGCACGGCACCTCTTTCACATTAGAGGGTAGGGCCGTCGGAAAATGGATTTCAAATTCGCCTCGGCTATTCGTGTAGCTGGTGCCTTGAGAGACGAACGATCGCTCGCCAGGTTCATGGGGTGAAAGCCCTCGAGCGAAATGGCGCGGCCAGTATTCTTCACGGGAAACTCGGAAAGTGATGGGTTGGTCTTTTTGAGCGCCTCCAGTGTAAGTTAGCGCAGTGCCCGCGACCGAAACCGTCGCGTTCGGGTTCAAGCTTTTGGTGTCCTCGAGTTTTACTTCAAAGTCTGGCCGAACGTACTCCTCAACACGGATCGTTCGGGACGCGGAGCCCTGGGTACCAGTCGCTAGTTCCTTCCCTTCAGCGGAAACGGTGAATTGGCCGAGCAGGGCACCTTGGGGAAGTACAAACTGGAATGCAGCGCTCAGTTTTTGAGTGAGTTTGATTTTCTTTTTGAAAAACACTTTCCCGTTAGCATCGGAAGCGCTCAGCACAATTTGAGTGTCTCGCGCCAGCGAGTATTCCGTTCCCAACGCGCGAAATACCGTAAGGCGCGACCGGACTATTTGCCCTGGCCGGTAGATTGCGCGATCGGTGTCGAGATGCATTGAGAGCGCTGGCCGCCGATCGGCAAAACTTAGCCAAAGGGGGTGCGGGAGAAGCGCAACGTCCTTATTTTTTTGAACGAGCAGGTCGGCTTGGTTTTCTGCAGGGTGAAATTCCGCACGTCCCTCTTTTGAACTGGTGGCGCTTTGCCCGCCCTTCGGCGATCGCAGGGTAACTTCAGCCCCCTCTTCCGGTAGCCCGGTTTTGCCAGAGAAAACTCGCAGCGAAAGCGCAGTCCTGGCCCGGCTCGTATCGAGAGGGCGGTCCGCAAAAAGAACGAGGTCGGTGACGTTTAAAACAGCTCCCCTGAGGAGCTTTTTGAAGGGGGCGTCTTCGGCGACTAACAAAACGTAAAAACCCTCCGGCAAAGCAGGCGGAAGGCTCAGGGGAAGCTCCGTCATTTCGTAGGGTCGAATCGGTTGAGGGATTACCGAGGTCGTGTGGATGGGTTTTTGCTCGAGGAACTGAGCGGCTGTTTCGTGGTTCAGGGTTCGTAAAAAAGACCAGTCGTCGGACGGTTGAAGGGTTCGGAGCTGTTCTTTCGTAGTGGCATAGAGCCTAAAGTGTAAGGCGGCAAGGTTCCTGCTTTTCACCCGCGCCCTTGTTTTACTCAACGAAGGAGTTGGAAAAGATTCTATCTCGAGTTCTGGCGCAAGGATCGACTCTTGAATTTCTTTGCAGCCGTTGGTGGGTCCGATTTCTGCCACTTTTTCGCACAAAGAAAGCGCTTTCTGCTCATCTTTCCCTCTCCAAAAAATCTCCGCAGCACTCGTTCCTGCAAGCGCGCGGGCCCGGCTGTTCCGAAAGGATTCAAAAAGGGCTACCAGCTTGCCTGCGGAGCGCGGCGATTTCGCCCCTTTCGCCCAGGGTGGGTACACCCGCCGCCACCTGGCATACTCTCTCGCGAGGGTTCGGTTGGTGCCGCCTTCTAAGCTTGCCGCTTCGTCCCAGATTGCTGCCACAAGATCGTGAGTGGGAAGGGAGCTTTCCACCGCAGAACCGAAGTCCTTCTGTATCCATTGATCGGCATCTGGGTACGCACCGCCGCCGCTGAGAGTCGCCAAGTAATCGGTCCATTGGATAACGGCAAAGTCCCAGACGGTGGGGACAAGCTCCGTATCCGCTTCCAGCACCCGAATAAAATAGCCTGCGCTCTCGATGGGCTCTCGGACCAGCACCTGACGGAGAGAATGCAAAGTAAAGTAATCTTCAGCTACTTTGGAATGCCACTCCGACTGAGTCCATTTAGTCACGTCCCGGGCTCCACGCTCGGAATCCTTCGGCAGAAAACCGCCAGAGTGCTTAAGGTATTCCCGAGCGATTTGGGTTCTTAAGAGCAAGAGGAGGGCGTGTTCGTTTTCAGGGGCAGGCACAGGGGCATCAAAAAGGCTTTGCGCACTTTCTGCGTAGCGCTGCAATAGGCCTTTGGATTCCTGGGCTCTGAAAAAAGCGCGGAAACCCTGCTGCTTTTCGTAAACCTGCAGCGCCTGTTGGTATAAACCTTTTTCATATAAGGCGTCCGCTTCAGTTTGTCCAAGGGCTGTGGGAGCGGCCAGCGCGAGAAAGAGTCCCAAAAGAGGTAGGCCTGCCATAGGCGCCAGTATAGCAAACTCTTTCGAGTTAATCAGAAGCGGGGCCAATAAACGCTAGTACGACGCCTTGCAGCATGGTATCCGAACCGCAGCTTTTAAGAGGTACAGATTGCGCAACAGTTCCGCGAATGTCCCGATTCTGGTAGTCGACGACGACGCGGTGGCACGCCAGTTGTTGGCCACCACGCTGGACGGAGACGGCTACGCAATCGACTTTGCCGCCAACGGCAAAGAGGCGTTAGAGCTCATTAAAACGACGCCCTACGCTGTGATTCTTTCCGACGTCGAAATGGAGCCGGTCAACGGGCTCGAACTTCTGAAAACGCTCAGAGAACGAAACAACGACGCCATCCCGCTTTTGATCACAGGCTACGGGACACTGTCCGGCGCAGTGTCAGCCATCCATAGCGGCGCGTTTGATTACTTGAGCAAGCCTTTTCGCCCTCCGTTGATCCGCCAATCCGTTCGCCGTGCCGTGGGGCATTGGAGAACGCGTTTAAAGCGCGGTTTTGAAGAGCCAGCTTCTCAGGCTTTGCCCAGTCTGGTGGGCTGTTCCCCCGTGATGGTCAACGTCTACCGGACGTTGGCGCTTGCGTCACTGAGCGACAGCAATGTGTTAATCCTCGGCGAGAGCGGAACGGGGAAAGAGCTAGTGGCCCGAGCCATTTACCAATACAGCACTCGGAAAAACGCTCCCTTTGTGCCAGTCAACTGTAGCTCGCTGAGCGAGAGCCTCCTGGAATCTGAGCTCTTTGGGCACGTGAAGGGGTCTTTCACAGGAGCTATCGCCAATAAGGCTGGCCTCTTCGACTCCGCCAATGGAGGCACTCTTTTCCTCGATGAAATTGGGGATATCAGTCCTGGAACCCAAGTTCGGCTGCTTCGGGCCTTGCAGGAGGGAGAGATCAAACCCGTTGGCAGCACGGAAGCGCACAAAGTCGACGTCCGGGTGATTGCCGCTACTCACCGAGATTTGCGGGAACGTGTCGAGGAAGGGCTGTTTCGGGAAGACTTGTACTACCGCCTTAAAGTCCTGGAAATCGAGATCCCCCCACTCCGGGCTCGGTTAGAAGACCTTCCCTCTTTGGTCCAGTTTTTCATTCGCCGCCACCAGAATGGAAAGCACGGCGGGTCCGTTACGCTGTCGCCCGAGGCCCTTACCGCGCTGAAGTCGCGCTTTTGGCCTGGGAATGTTCGGGAGCTAGAGCACGCAGTCCAACAAGCTTTGACTTTATCCCAGGGGCGAGTGCTGTACCCGGAAGACTTTCCTTGCGCCGAGCCACGACGGGACGGTCAAAACCAGGCTGCGCCGCTCGACGCGACTCTCTCGTTAGACGATGTAGAAAAGCGCCATATCCAAGGCGTTCTCCAAGCGACGGGTTTTAACAAGACGCGATCCGCGACTATCTTAGGAATCGACCGCGCCACGCTCTACCGCAAAGCACGAAAATACCTCATCGATCTGGCCTAAAAGCCACAATAAATTCCGAGCAAAAATCGCCTAGGTTGGCTCTGGGGGCGGCGCGCGGAGGGTTTTTAGCCGCAGTGGCACTACGGGTGAGGTTAAAAAGTCGAGCACGTCGTCC
>JANPJT010000022.1:0-23511 GCA_031425635.1 Pseudomonadota bacterium | reverse complement strand
GAGATGAAAGCTCTCTAATTGCAACCGGTACTTGTCGAGGTAGGTGCTGAATTCCTCTTCAAAATCTTCGTAAATGGCTCGGAACAATGGGGGGAATCTATCCGCCAAAAGGGCACTTTGCCCCCGGGCTTGGAGCATGCGCGCCAAAAATACCGGGTCATCGAAAGCAGGATCCTCGTCTGGAAGCAGGCGGAATCCCCAATCTCGCCCCAGATCCCAAGTATCTTCTACCGAAAGAATGCCCTCGCTTAAACTATGATCGCTATCTGCGATAGCCTCTGCCGTTCGCTTGTGCGTAATGATCGATCCCAACGCCAGCATCGGACTCAACATTTTTCCCAGTACCACTTCCATCTGATCCGCCGTTTGGTGCCCCCGAATCGCTAAACCGACGAATTGCTGCACTTCAGGATCATTCAAATCAGCTTCCGGCCACAGCCCCGATTCCTGCAGGAGCCGCCGTCTGACTGAGGCATCGAGTAACTCGGCACCTCCCGCGAGCACCAGGGAATAGGCCTTTAATAAGACTTCGGGGTGTTCTGCCCACCCAAACTCGGGAGGCGGGGTATCGGTAGCGAGCGGGGTTCGTGACGCCCACCGGGCACGAATCCCTTTCACGGCAGATTTCAAGAGCCTTCCCATGCACCCGCGCACCGAAGCCGGGGGGGCTTCCTCGTCTGGCAAAGGATTCCCTTGAGCCGAAATGCTCAACACGAATAAAGCCATCAGTATAAAAGTAGAAACTCGCATCAGTGCCGGCTTATATACTCGCTGCCAACCAAAGCCTGAAGCAGAAAATCATCAGGATTGAGTATGGCCCTACCCGCCCAATCCCACAACTTCCCCTATCGCATGGCTTATGGTCGTCAGGCCAGGCACCTTTTCGTGCGGGGGTACGCGGTTACTTTTGAGGGTGGCCTGGTGTGTGCACGGCTTCGACTTGGAGCCTGATGCCTCGGTGCATCGAACGGATCTGGCGAGGCGGACCGAGTTCCGCGAGGCGGGGTAAAAAGCTATCCTCAAAAGTAACCGCGTACACTATGGATAAAGACCTCAGAACGTCGACCTGCAATCGGGCGGTTACCGATAGACTTTGGCGCAGAGGCGACGGCCTTCGCTTCCGGGTTCTTATCTTTGCTGTCTCGAAGCGCGCGTGCCCGTCGACTTCAACGTAAAAAAAACAGCGCCGGGTGGTTGCAGACTAGGGGCGTATGCCAGCTGCGGTTTGCGAAATGAAATTCAACGTAGTGCAAACGGAAGGCGCATAGGGGCTGGCAAGCGACCAGTAGTTGGTAGTGTCGGTAGCAAGAAAACCGTGCCCAACTCCTGATAGCTCGACATAGGTTACCTGCCCACCCAGCGCCAATAGAGCATTTTTGAAGTTTCTGGTCGGGCTTATCATTACGTCGACGTCCGCCGATCCCGCCGAAATCAGAATGGGGACGGTGGTGGACGCAATGTAAGTTATGGGTGATACGCTGGCCGCCAAAGAGGGGAATGCCTCTGCAGTTCCCCCCAAAGCCTTGGTGAGGCAGTCTTGACCCGAAGAACAATTCAGCCCGGCAATAGCCGCCGAGCCCATATTTGCCGTAGCCCGAAGATCGAGTACCGGGTAGTAGAGTACTGCACTGGCCACTGAAGCATCTCCCGGATACGATGCGCAGGAAACCGTATCATCAAAGCCCGCACCGTTTGCGATGTTCATTGCAAGCATTCCTGCCAAATGCCCCCCCGCCGATTCTCCCATCACCACCACTCGCGCTGTCGAGATCCCGTAGCCGCTCAAATTCGCTTTTAGCCACATCATAGCGCAGCGAACGTCTTTAATTTGCGCCGGCATTATCGCCGGATTGTTTAGTCCTGTAGTGTAACGGTAATCAATACTCGCTACCGCATACCCCTGCCCGACAAGGTAAGTAACCACCTCATTTAAAGTGAAAGCAGAATTATAGAATAGAGAAGTATTGTTCCAACCACCTCCGTGAACCCAAACCACTAAAGGCCAATTTGATCCTGTGTTGGGCTTGTACACGCTTAAGAAGTTGTTCGTGGACGCAGTCGAATACTGCTGACTAGAAACCACTGTTGTGTAGGACGCCGCAGTCGGGGCAGCGCAACTGGAGACGACCGGGTACTGGGCTCGGGAACAAGCTACTAGAAAGCTAAACGCGAAGGCCGAAACAAGAGTCCTAGGCATTGCTGAATAGTAATCCACGTCTCCATCGGAACTCAACGGGGGATGCTGCATTAATCAAGTATCCGTAAAGGGGGGGGGGCGGGCCTAATCCTCTGCCAGACGGCATTTCCTGGAACCTTTTGCTAGTAGTTCGTTTAATGGCGATTAGATGCGCTCCAGGAATGGACTCTTCGTGTCACCCGTACACTCGTCGAACAACTCTGCCGTCGTTTTCTTTGGCGCCCTCCAAAAAAAGATCACCCCAAATGAATGTTTTTGTAGCCGGGCCAATGACGACAACGCCAAACGGAGTAAAGGGCAAATCAAGTCACATAGCGATAGGGACTTTTGGAAGGGCGTTCGCAAAGGCGGCCAGGGAATCGTAGATTTTTGTAGCGGCACTTACTCCGTGCGCCAGAGTTGCTTCGCCCTTTCCGGTCCGAACCAGGCACGCGTTTGCCCCTAACGCTTCGGCAAGGCCCATGTCGGGGACGTGATCGCCTACTACAAACGACGACTTCCAATCCACTTTGAGGCCTTGGACTTCTTTCGGTGCGAGCCCAACCTTCGGCTTACGGCAGGGGCAGTTTTCTTCCGGCGTGTGGAAGCAGTAAGCAATTTCGTCAAAACGGAAGCTGTGCTCTTTCAAATGCCCGACAAAGCGCTCGTGCACTTTGTGAAAGTCGGGTTGCGAAATCAACCCGCGGCCAACCCCCGACTGGTTGCTTACCAAAAAGATCGCATACCCCTTCTCTCGGATCTGCTTCAATGCTTCTTCGGAACCAGGGTAGAACACAACGTCGGATGCTTTATTAATGTAGTGGCGGTCTTCGATGATAGTGCCATCTCGATCGAGGACAACCACCGAAACTTCAGCAGCCATTTTCCGAGCGCCTCTTCAAAAATTCACCCAAAGGCTGCTTCCAGCTGCCCAGTCCCGAAAGTCCTAGTTCTTTCACTAATTTCTGGTTGGATAAAACACTAAACAGTGGGCGGTTTGCCGGAAGGTTTAACTCAGAAGTCTTTCGTGGGGTGAGCATGGTTTTAAGGTTCCACTGGTCGCAAACAAACCGAAACACTTCTTCCCAAGAGCCGTAGTCATCGTAAGAAAAATGGAAGAGGCCCGCGGAATCTTTTTCCGCGAGAGCGAGCACGGTCTCGGCAAGCTTGAGCGTCCACGTAGGTGAGCCCCTTTGATCGGAAAAGGGGCTAAATTCCGCTTTCTGGCGGAGCGGAGAGAACCGATCCTTTCTTTCCCCGTACAGCCATTGGACCCGAAGCACTAGGTTTTGGGGAACCGCAAGCACTGCAGTCTCTCCCCGGAGCTTGGACGCTGCGTAAGCGTTGCTGGGATTGGGTGTGTCGGTTTCTAAATACGGAACGTTTGCCGTGCCATCAAAGACTTGGTCCGTGCTGAAATGCACTAAACGGCAACCAAACTCCCTGCAAAGTTCGGTTAACATCGCCGGGCCTAGCGCGTTGACTCGATCGGCTTGATTTTTCTCGGCTTCAGCGCCGTCGACGTTCGTGTAGGCCGCAGCATTGAGAAGGAACGTTGGCCGGTGGCTCGAAAACAAAGACCGGAGGGAAGCTTCGGATGTAATGTCGAGCTCAGATCGCGAGGGCGCTAAGACTTGCCCCGGAAACTTGCGGCCGAAAACTTCTGCTAAATCTCCCGCGAGCATTCCTTGACCGCCTGTGATCACGGTGCTGATGGGTGGGGTCAAGTGGGCACTCCTAGTCGCACTGAAACGGAGTTCGGGGGTCGTCTTCGTGGCGGATTTCGTCTATCGGCTGGCGTTTGCCGACACCCATGAAGAGCTGGTTGGGGTAATTGTAAACGACTGCCGATTCACCGCTCACGTTTCGGTACGCGTGGACCACCCCGGGAGGCACGAGCACGCGTGTGGGGTTGTCTCCGCCGACAAACACAACCACCTTATTTAGGTAAGTGGGGGATTCTTTGCGGTTGTCCCAAAGCCACATTTTAAAATTACCGGGGCCTAGAAAAACGAAGAGATCCGATTGGTCTACGTGCTCATGGGGGCCGCGGGTCACGCCCGCAAGCGTGAGAGAAACGTAAGACATCACTGGGTGATAAGGCTTTTCCATTTCGTCATGTCGAAACGTTTCCGCAAGCCACCCGCGTTCGTCGACATACTTTTTAACGGGAGTGATGAGGGCGCCGTCAATGGGGCCCTTCTTGAAGTCCATCACGCTTCGCTCCACATCAAATCGTTGGCAGCTTTGAGGGATTCGAAAGTGCCGGCGTCGGTCCAACCTCCACCGAGTTTGGAATAGGAAAGAGTGCCTTTTTCAATGTAAGCGTTGTTTACATCGGTGATTTCCAGCTCGCCTCGACCGCTGGGGCGCAGCGTGCGGATCACTTCGAAAACGGACTCGTCGTAAAAGTAAATGCCCGTAACCGCAAACTGGGTTTTTGGAAATTTAGGCTTTTCCTCAATCGAAACGATGCGGTCGCCTTGGATTTCAGGGACTCCAAAACGCTGCGGGTCGCTGACTTCTTGGATCAGGATTCGGGCTCCTGACGCCTGTTCGTGGAACTGAGCGGCATGGCCGCGCAAACTTTCCGTGAACATATTGTCACCGAGAATCACCACGAGTTTCGAGCCTCTGCCAAAATCTTCCGCAAGGCTCAGCGCTTGGGCAATCCCGCCCGCTTCGTCTTGGACTTTGTAAGTGAATCGGCACCCGAAGTCCTTGCCAGAGCCGAGGAGCGTCACCACGTCCCCCATATGTTCGACGCCGGTGACGATGAGAATGTCTTGGATGCCTGCTTCAATCAGCTTGGCGATGGGGTGCAGGATCATCGGCTTCTGGCCCACAGGCAGTAAATGCTTGTTGGTTACTTTAGTGAGGGGAAACAGGCGAGAGCCTGTCCCGCCGGCGAGAATGACACCCTTCATGCGGTAGGTCCTTCCAAAGGCGCAAACTTCATTTCGTAGTTTGAGCGGTAAAAATCAAAATACTCTTTGTCGCGGGCTTTTTTCCACCAGGGCTGGTTGTTGACGTACCAATCAATTGTTCGTTTCAAGCCTTGTTCAAAAGTAAAGCTAGGCTCCCAGCCGAGCTCCGTTTGGATTTTATCCGCGTTCAAAGCGTAGCGCCTATCGTGCGCTGGCCGATCCCCCACGTAAGTGATGAGGCTTTCGGGCTTCCCGAGAAGGCGAAGCACGCTTTTGACTAAATCGATATTGTGCCGCTCTTCGTGGGAGCTAATATTGTAAATTTCGCCCGACTTCCCGTGCCTTAGCACCGTGTCGATGCCGATGGCGTGATCGAGCACGTAAATCCAGTCGCGTACTTGCTTGCCGTCGCCGTAAATGGGTATCGGTTTATCTTCAAGCGCGTTTGCGATGACTAAAGGCAAAAGTTTTTCGGGAAACTGCCCTGGTCCGTAATTGTTCGTGCAACGAGTGATGAGGACTGGTTGCTTGAACGTGCGTTCGGCAGCGAGGGCCATCAAGTCAGCGGATGCTTTAGACGCAGCGTAAGGAGAATTGGGGGACAAACCCGAGCTTTCAACCGAAAGGGGTTCCTCTGGCCCAAGTGTTCCATACACTTCATCGGTCGACACGTGGACGAACCGAACATTCCCATTTTCTCGAGCGGCGTTGAGCAGGTTTTGAGTGCCTAAAACGTTGGTTCGCACAAAGCTCGAAGGGTCGAGAATGCTTCGGTCCACGTGCGTTTCGGCGGCAAAATTCACTACGGCATTAAATTGATTGGCAGCAAACAAAGCCCCGATTTCGCCCGAGGTGATGTCCAACCGAACAAATTTGTACCGCTGAGGAGCCAGTTCGGAAAGCCGGAGTGCCGTGTCGGGGTGCGCCGCGTACGTCAACGAATCAAGGCAGGTCACTTCAGTTTCAGGGTGAGACGCAAGCGTGTGTTCAATGAAGTGAGACCCTATAAAGCCACAGCCACCAGTAACAAGAAGTTTTGAAATTACCATGAGCTGCGAGAGTATTCGTATCCCCCTGGGGTTTGTCAAAGCCAAAGGTCTGGGGGTGGCTGCAGGCCTGGGTTAGTTTCGGTTTTACGAAGCTAATCCGGTGAGTTAGGTTCGGGGCGTGAAACACGTGATCACAGGGGCAAGCGGCTTTATTGGCAAGTACCTTGCCGAGCACTTGAAAGCGTTTCCGACCAACGAAGTGGTATCTCTTGGGCTGGGAAACCCGAAGCTTTCCCAAGTGAGGCACGTCGAGTGTGACTTGACGGACCGGGCGAAAGTGGTTGAGGTTTTCGGGCAGGAAAAGCCTGAACGAGTCTACCATTTGGCGGGGAGCGCGCGCGTGTCGGCGTCGATTGGGGTGCCCGAGTACTTCCGCTCTAATGTACAAACCACCGAAAACTTGGCCGATGCCCTTTTGGCAATGCCGTCTCCAGCGCGCGTGTTTCTTGCGAGCTCCGTGCACGTTTACGGCAACCAAACGGGAACCGTCGATGAAGCTACGGACGTGGCGCCGAATGGCGCCTATGGATTTACCAAGTACTTAGCGGAACGAGCGCTGGAGCGGCTTGTGGCCCAGCACCCCGCGCATTCGACGGTGGTCGGCAGGCTCTATACGTGCATGGGCCCTGGCCAGCAGCAGGGGTTTGTGGCGGCCGATTTGGCCCGCAAGCTGGCTCGGTTAAATAGTGAAGAGAACGCGGTTTTGGAAACGGGGCCGCTGACGGCCGTTCGGCGGTTTTTAGATGTCCGGGACGCTGCAGCCCTGGTTTCTCGGCTGGTGGAAAGCGCGACTGCGGAACGATCGCTTCTGGTGAATATTGCCTCTCCTTTCGAGATGAGCGTGCAGGAACTGGTGGAGAAGCTGGTTGCGGTTTCGGGAAAAAAGGCGGTGCGGCTTCGCCCGCAGGCCGCTGCCGACAACCCTTTCGAAGGCATCAAACTTGATATTTCGAGGCTCCTTAGCCGGGTTCCGGGTTTTTCTTTTCGACCAACTGAAGCGACGCTATCAGATATCTACGAAGACGCGTGCCGCACGCCCTAGGGGCTGTATAAGAAAAGGGCTGAATTCAGCGCGCGGGCGCGATAAGACGGAGGGTCAAAGGAAGCACAAATGCAAACTGAAGAACTGATCATCATTGGCTCGGGCCCCGCCGGCTACACTGCAGCAATCTACGCGGCGAGAGCGAACTTAAAACCGCTCATGATTGAAGGCTATCAATCGGGCGGCTTACTCATGCTGACAAGCGACGTGGAGAATTTCCCCGGATTCCCTGAAGGGATCGAAGGCCCTCACCTCATGGCGGGCTTTCGCAAACAGGCCGAAAGGTTTGGCACCCGTTTCATTCAAAAAGATGTCACCAAAGTAGATTTCACCACCACCCCTCACCGCGTTTTTATCGGGGAAGAAGTTTTCGCTGCCAAAACTGTGATCATCACCACGGGCGCAGCGACTAAGTGGCTAGGTTTGGAATCGGAGTCTCGGCTTCTTGGTAAAGGGGTGTCGAGTTGCGCAACCTGCGACGGGGCGTTTTTCAAAGACAGTAAGCTGGTTGTCGCAGGAGGGGGTGATTCTGCGATGGAGGAAGCCAACTTTCTCACTCGGTTCGCGAGCGAAGTGGTCGTAGTGCACCGGCGTGACACCCTCAGGGCCTCGAAGATCATGCAGGATCGTGCGCTTGCTAACCCAAAGATACGGTTCATTTTTGATACCGAAATCGAGGAGATTTTGGGGGAGAACGCAGTGACCGGCGTCCGCCTCAAGAACCGCAAAACAGGTGCCGTGGAAAACCTCGGTTGCGAAGGCGTCTTTGTTGCGATTGGCCATTCTCCTAATACGGCGTTTCTGAAAGGGCAGGTTGAGCTTGACGCGCAGGGCTACATCGTTCTTCCAAAGCGGCCAACGACTTATACTTCCGTCAAAGGGGTTTTTGCCGCGGGTGATGTGCAGGACGTGATCTACCGCCAGGCGATCACCGCTGCCGCTTCCGGCTGCCAGGCCGCCATTGACGCAGAGAGATTTCTAGAAAGCTTGCACTAGCGCCCCAGGGTCCGATAAATTCTCGTTGGGGGTTTATTATGGGTCGCGGGTTATTGTCTCGTCGTTTGGGGCTAGTCCTCTTGGTGGTCGTGGGGTGTCAAAAAATGGGTTGTGGAACAAAGAGCGAGAGCATGAAATACCGTCTGTGGGAACCCGATTTTAAATTCTCCGTCGCTCAAATTGAAGACCGGTGTGCTTCAGAACAAGCGTCTCTAACCGCTCGTTTAGATGCCATTGGTAAACTGGGTAAAGGAGCGGACTTTCAGTCTGGCTGCCTCGCCCTCGAACGAGCGCTCAATGATTTTCAAGAGTCTCTCTCTCCCCTGATTTTCTTGAAATACGTTTCCGATAAACCAGAGATTCGGGAAGCTGCCGGCAAGTGCGAGTCCGCGGTGGAGCAATACCGCGTAGAAATTTTCGCGCGCGAAGATCTGTATGCTTCTTTGAAAAGCGCTTCTGAGAAAGCAGCCTCCCTTAATCCCGATGATAAAAAACTCATGGATGAATTCGTCCTCGCGTTCAAGCGAAACGGGCTTGAACTCTCTAAGACCGACCGAGAGAAGTTCATCGAGAAGAAAAAGCGCATCGTCGTTTTAGAAACCGAGTTTAGCAAAGAGCTAATTGAATGGAACGATTGGGTGGAGCTCACCGACCAGGAACTGGAAGGAGTGCCTGAGAGTTTTAAACAGCGCCTAAAGAAAACGCCGTCGGGCAAGTTCAAAGTGACCGTGCAGTACCCTGATTATTATCCGTTCATGGACAACGCAAGCAATGCAGCGGCTCGAAAAAAGTTAGAGCACAAGTTCTACCTTCGCGGGGGTGTTAAGAACCGCGAGCGGCTAGATGAGACTTTGCGTCTCAGAGATGAAACCGCCAAGATGCTGGGGTATGCGAACCACGCTGCTTACGTTCTAGATGACCGGATGGCGAAAACGCCTCAGGCCGTAGCCACGTTTCTAGAAAACGTGGGATCTCGGATCAAAGCCAAAGCGCTTTCTGATTTGAAAGAGCTTCAGGCGGCGAAAAATGCCGACTTGGGGGCGCAGTCCGACGGCGCCTTCCACTCGCACGACTGGCGCTACTACGACAACCTGCTGAAGAAGACTAAATACCGAGTCGATACCCAAGCGATCAAAGAATACTTTCCTTTGGAAGTCGTAAACAAAGGGATGTTTGAAATCTATCAGACGTTGTTAGGGGTAACGTTCGTCGAAGACCGTACTTTGCAAGTGTGGCACCCCAGCGTGCAAGCTTACCGAGTGAAGCGTGGGGACACGACGGTCGCCATTTTCTTCATGGATCTCTTCCCCCGGGAAGGCAAGTACGGCCACGCCGCCGCGTTCACCATTGTTCAAGGGTGTGCGAACGAAGACGGAACGTACCAGCTGCCGATATCGTCCATTGTGGCAAACTTTAATCCGCCCACGGAAGGGAAGCCTTCTTTGCTGGAGCATAGCGAAGTGGAAACTCTTTTCCATGAGTTTGGACACATTATGCACCAGGTGCTGACAACCGCCACGTACGCCAGTTTCTCCGGAACCAGCGTGAAACGCGATTTCGTCGAAGCCCCCAGCCAAATGCTTGAGAACTGGGTGTGGGACAGCAGCGCCATTAAGAAGCTCTCGGGCCATTACCAGGACAAAACAAAAACGCTGCCTGAAGATCAGATCCAGCGCCTTATCCAAGCGAAATTGCTGAACGTGGGAATTCGGTACTCCCGGCAGCTCCTTTTCGCGACGCTGGATCAGCGCTACCACACGAACCCTAACGCCGACACAACGGAAGTGTACGCGGAGCTTGCGAAAAGCCTCATGCACATTCCGATTCCCGAAGGCACATTGCCGCAAGCGGGCTTTGGGCATTTAATGGGCGGTTACGATTCGGGCTACTATGGGTATTTGTGGTCGGAAGTGTACGCGCAAGACATGTTCACTCGGTTCGAGAAAGAGGGTTTGCTCAACCCCAAAACCGGCGGCGATTATCGAACTTGGATTTTGGAAAAAGGGGGCGCTCTCGAGCCGATGGATCTCATCCGCGGCTTTTTGGGGCGAGCCCCGAACGAAGACGCTTTTTACCGAAGTCTGGGGCTGTAGGTACCAAAATCGGGGGAGCTTCGGGTGAGAACAACCGGGTTGGGCGAGCTTTTGCGCTTCTTAGATTTCCAGTCAAGCGCAAGCCTACGCGGGCCCAAAGTCGATGCGTACTTTGAGGGGCATTCAGTGGAACCTAATGAAGTTCTCGAATGCACCCGATTCCGTGAGGACACTTACGCACGCAACCTGATCCGCCGAACGTCGAATTACGAAGTGCTTGTGCTGGGGTGGTTGGGAGGACAAAAATCCGGGATCCACAACCATGCGGGCCAGCGGTGTTGGACCCAAGTCGTCTCGGGGACACTTACTTTCCAAAACTTTAGGCCCATCGCACACCTCGATCAGGAGCCCAGTCCGCTCGGGAGGCCTTGGACCCAAGGGCCGAAAGCGTGCGTTTACTTAGACGACCACGAAGGCGTCCATTCGATTAGCAACCAAAGCACGATCCCCGCGGTCAGCCTTCACGTGTATGCGGGGCCCATTGATCGCTGCCTTGTTTTCGATCCGGTACTCGGCCGGTTCACCGGCGTGGAGCTGCGTAGTTTCCCTGTTGCTTCATGGGAGCCCAATGAGCTGGTGGACTAAACGGGCCTAGCGCTAATAAACGCCCACGCCCAAAGCTTCTAAGTCGCGTTTTGCTTCGGGCGATACCCCGTTGACGAAGAAAAAATGGATCTCGGTTGTGGGGCAGAGTGCGTTTCTTAGTTTTATTAGGTGCTCAGCGTGCAGCTGCACTCGTGTAAACGTATTCGTTTCCAGTTGAAGAGGGCTACGCAAGGTTTTTACTTCCCCCCAAGTCGATTTGCCCTCCCACTGTAACAAAAGGTCCAATTCGGTGTTTAGTTCTGTTTTCTTGATTCGGCCGAGCGGGTACCGAGGAATGCCAAGCTGGCTTTCCCCAAATTGCCACAAGCGAATATTGTTGGCTTTGAGGTGGGGGACAACTGCAGCCACTCGGATCTCGCCCCAGAGCGACGCAATCCGGTACGCCCAGTCGTCAAAATGCACCCACCGCAGGTGGTGCTCGTCCCCCCGCTGATTAATGACTACCTCGTTTGAGAGCCGCTCTCTAATTTTCAAGTAGTTGTTCCATTCGTGCCGACGGGCAGCAGAGCTTTCGTTTAAGGGTTGTTCCAGAGAAAATTCCTCAGCAAACGCCAAGATCACGGCCTTCCAGTGCAGAGCCTTTTCCGATAGGTTTCTCTGATTGCCCGGATCTCTGCCCCGACGGCTTTCTCGGTCCATTGATCTGAGAGCTTTTTGGCTTTCTTTTCCGATCGTGTTCGAAATCTTGCGTAGCTCTCTCGCGATCCTATTGCGCTCTGCTCGCACTCCCTCAATCAACTCGGCATAGGTTGCTCCCGTACAAGCCGCTTCGAAAAACAGGCGCGCTGGGGAAGGGGTCGCCTCCATGATCTGCCGCAGCTGGCGGTAAATTTTTGGTAGCTCGGATCGAAGGGAATCCGTGTACTCGGGGAAGCGATCATCAAACGAGAAGTCGAAGGTGGAGTTAAGGGAAGATTCTTCAACGAGCTTGTTGGGGCATTGAGCGGTGGAGAGATTGCCATCTGACGCCAAAACGCCGGCCGCAATCAAACCATTGAAAATGAATAGCCTTAAAACCACAGCCAGAAGCTCATAGCACACTACGCCGACGGCGTCTCAAGTCACTTCGAGGTTTTGAGCCGGCCAAGGAAGTGAAAGAAGCGCGTCGAGTGGTTCTTGGGTCACGGGGAAAGTGCGGTTTAGCGACTCACCATTCAAAACCCGTTCGTAGGTCTTTAGGTAGTTCTCCGCCATTTGGGTGTGCGAAAACTGGGAAAGCGCCCAGTCTCGGCAATCCTGGGGGCGGAAATCGGGGAGCGATCGGATGGCGTTCAGAAACTCTTCGTCGGAGTCACACAGCCTCCCGCTGCTTCGGTGGATGAGCTCCGGGAGGGAACCCATGGGGGTCGCAAAAACCGGTGTGCCGCTGACCATGGCTTCAATGACAGCAATCCCAAACGGTTCATTCCAAAGGACCGGAAAGAGCAGAGCCGACGATCGGGCAATGAATTCGGCCTTAGGTAGCCCCCCTAGCATCCCATTCCAGTGGATCCCCCGCCAATGGCGAAAGAAGCGCCTTTCCCCACCGACGATCTGAAGCTCGCGGCCTGCTTTGCGTGCAATGCGGATAGCTCCCTGGACGTTCTTCACTCGCCAGGCGGCTTTGGCTAGAAACAATAAAGAGCCATCTTTGTTTTCTCGGTAGAGGTAATCGTCGGGGTCTACGCCGTTGTAGACGAAGCACTCGGCGCCGTGGCGCCTGGCATGGTTCCGGCTGACAAAAGCAGTATTTCGTAAGAAGGCTTCGCCGGGTTTCCCATTGCCTTCAATCGTAACGAGGTGAGGGAGGTTGGGCGTTTCGGAAGGGGTGTTGAAGTAGTGGTAAAAATCAAAGCCAGGCAGTTGTTTTTTGAGCGGCTGCGAGGGGTCCACCACTTTTACTTTCGCCCAAGCGCATTGCGTTCCAGGCGCCGCTACTAAAGTAACCTCCACCCCTTTGGCTGCTAGCGCTTTGGAAAGCCACCAAACGATGCGTTCGGTCCCTCCGTAGGCTTGCACTGGAAGGACTGCATTGTGGATAAGGGCTACTTTCATCGTAGGCGGTAAAGTAGCACAGGTCTAAATCGGGTTCGAGCTTTACTCCCGGCTATTTCGCCGCGCTACCGCCAAAGCATAGGCTCTAAATTGGTACTCATCCACTTCCCGCAACCAGGCGGGCAAGTATTTCGCGACCCATTTGCGCATCGCCGGAGTGGAAGTGCTGACACGCTTGGGGGAGAGCCCCGAGAGCTCCAGCTTCTGGATCATTTCAAAGCGAAGCCCTTTAAGGAAGCGAGCCGCGAGCTTTTCATCGGCTTTCTGTAAGCGCGTGAAGCGTTCTTCCAATTGGTTGGCAGCGCTTCGGTTAGACTCTCTGCCAATCGCTAACGCAAACCGAAGGTAGTCTGGGTAGTCATCCATGATGTCGCCTACGTCCGAAGTAGCTCGGTACTGTGGAAACCCCATCGAAGCTATTTCTCGGCCTGACCCACCATTATAAAGAGAAACCAAAACATAAAGTGCCAACATCGTCGACCTCCCGGCTGGCACTTCTACAATCTCTGTGCCGGATCTCGCAGGCACGAACGCTGTTTGGGTTTTACACAGGCAGAGCAAAGAGCGTCACTTGGAGCGCCGCAAAAGGGCACCTTTGACTGAGTCTTCGACCGCGATCCTTGCGTATTCTCCAATGGAACGGAACTTGCTCGATTGGCTGGCGGCGCTTCTCACTGTTCGGCGCTTTTGCGGGACGTTTTTTGGAGGAAAAAATGAAAGTCAGTTTATTGGTGGGCTCAGTCTTTACGGTCCTTTCCCTGATTCCGATGAGGGCATTTGGGGAAGACACCCCTAAGGCAGCCGTGCCTTACCGTACCTTTGTAACCATCCAGAACTACGTGATGGATAGCAATGGAGACCCCGAGAACCCCATTTCGAACGTCCGGATTGAAGTGGCCTTCTCGAAGGACAAGAAAATGGAGTTGCCCGAAGCTGGTGGGTACTGGCCCATTGGTAACGGCCAGCGCCAAGATATCAACCGAACTTACGAACTTCCATGGCAGGCGATTGTGAACGACGGCTTTGACTTCACTATCCAGATGGTGAGGAAGGGGTCGAACATGCTGCCTTGCCAATTCAAAGTGAACCAGCTTTCCGAGTACAACCGAAGCTACTTTTGCCACACGGACTTGCGGTGGCAGACGGAGCGCCGGGTGCCAGAGGAAAAGCTAGACAAAGAAGGCATCCAGGTGCGGGTTTTTACCGATAAGAACACGCCTTCGAAAGAACTTCCCAAGGACGCCTTAGCGTTCAAGTAAGATCTACAGGGTGTCGGTGGCGGCGGTCAGGTTCAACACTTGGCCGTCGCTCATCCGGACAAGGGCCTGGCCGGATGTGTTTGATGTTTTGTTTTTCAGAGTCATGACCAACGCGGGAACGGCTTCCGCATCGCTCCCCCCGGAAAAAACGACTGCGGTCGCCGGAGGGCCTGTTTTATCGATTTCGTATTCCGCTTCGAGCGCTTCCGCTAATTCTTCGTGCTTCAGTCGGGGCTGGCTCAAATCTGCTTCGGAAATGGGCCGGTAATTGGCTTGGACGTCTTCTACTTCTCCGTTTGCTCCCACTTTCACTTCAAACTTCATTCCCCAAACAGGGACTCCGGCTTGGTAAACCGAAAAGCGGATAGGGCCTTCACTTCCTGTGGCCGAGAGATCCGCACGAATTTCATGGTGCTCTTGGACGCCCCAGTTCACTCGATTTTCTTCTAGGTACTTTGCGGCGATTTTTTCAGGGGTCTCACTGGACGTGAGCGTTTCAATCACCGATTGCGCGGCGGCGAGAGCCCGTCTACCGGGGATTGCAATTGCCGCCTGGCGAGGGGCGAGATCCGACAAAACAGCTTCGTCTGCCGACTCGGTTTCCTCAGTCGCAGGTTCCGAAACCAGCCCGTAGAGAAGAAACCCGACGCCACCCAGAAACACTAGAAAAGTAGATAAAGCTTTCATTGGCTACCTAACATTGCAAGCGCAGTGCCAGCAACAATGATAATTGAATAATACTTTCAATGGTTTATATTGTGCTCAGCCGGCCCAGAGCGGCTAGGGTTTAGCCAAAGAATCAGGCCGCCAGTTCGGGGCGAAGCGAATACTGCCAGAATTCGGCCAGTTACCGCCTCTGTCTAGACTTCGGGCGTTTTGGGCTTGGTTCATTGCTCTGAACGCCGTTACCTACGCCGAAGAAGCTCCCAGCAAGTGTACAATTTGAAAAGGGCACCGAGGTGCATGGCAGTCCAGGTGATACAATCTTTATACGAAATCCGAAAGGCCCACATGACTCAAAGCAGTAACGGATATAAGCGCCATTGCGCTGAGCCAAATGTAGTGACACGCGTGGCACTCAAAGCCACAATCAACCACATTCAAACTTCTAGGCCCGACCTTGGAGCACGTCTCGAAGCATTTCTTGCGCTGCCGCCTATCCCAAAGCCGGAACGTCATGCGGCAAGCGACGAGAATGATTATATTGAGTTACCTCTTGGTGAGGCTGAGTTTAGTGAGATTGCTCGAGCTCTTGGCGACGTTTTTCTGATCACCAAGGATTCTCGAGTCGCGGCGCTCGTACATTACTGGCATGGCGAGCTGCGATTTTCGCGAGACTTTCAGGGTTAAGAACATGGTGCCTACACATCACCTTCAGGTGTGATGTAGACCCAAAAAACTTCAAAAAAGGGAGTGCAGCGTGCAACATCCGGCTGTAGCTCGTGCCTTCGCAATCGTGTCAGGACTGATTTCGATTGGAGTTGCTTTGCAGAGGTGGATGGCGGCAACGCAGCTTGGATTTCCTGACGGTCATCTTACCGCCTTGGACGGTATGAACCGTTATCTCTACCTTGCCGTAGTGGTGGTAAGTATCGTGGCCAGTCTCCGCTTTTTGCAACTTTCCTTGACCTCGACTCAGTATTCGCCCGCCAGGCGTGTTGCTGGCACGGCAGCCGTCTACCTCGGCTTTCTCGTGCTGATGGCCGCCGTGGAACGGTTTGCTTACATTTTCCTGAGCCATGGACAGGGCGGGTGAAACTCGTTTAAACCAAATACACGCAGTATGCAGACGAAACATTGCCGGTCGATTTGCACCGGCCATAGGTTGCTTCGGCGCTGCGCACCTCGCAATGACGAAGGGGCTGCATGCCTCGCAATGACGGAGAGGGAAGCCGCTTATAGATCGACGATGTCCCACTCTGTTCCGGAGGCTGAGTCCTTTAAGCTAACGCCCATCTTTAAAAGCGTGTCTCGTAGGGCATCAGACTGAGCAAAGTCTTTCGACAAGCGCGCTTGGATCCGGTCTTGGATGAGGCGCTCAATCGCCGTACGGTCTAGGCCGCGCTCGGCGAGGGCATTATCGCGGAGGAGATCCAAATAGAGTGTGGGCGCTTCCCCAAAGAGGCCTACCACTGCCGAGAAGGACGCAAAAGACTTCACAAAGCTTCCGCTAAGTTCCACCATCTCAGACGAAACTTTGAGGCCTTTCTTGTCTGCGTAGGCATTGAACGCCCGCACCAAGTCAAAAATGAACGCAAGCGCTTTTGGAGTGTTGAAATCGTCCTCTAAGGCTTCAAACCAGCTGCTTGAAAAACTCTCTAGAAGCTTTCGGAGTGTGTTTGCTTCGGTAACCGCTTGAGCAGGCAAAGCATCTTTCGTTTCGGCAATGGACTTGGCTCTTTTTAAAGCAGAATAGACCCGGTGGAGAGCGCTTTGTATTTCCTTAATGTGGGTTTCACTAAACTCCGCGGGAGAACGGTAGTGAACCGACAAAAGTAAGTAACGGAGTGTTTCCGCCGAATACTTTGCGACAAAGTCTCGCGTTAGAAAAATATTGCCCAAGGATTTGGACATTTTTTCTTTATTCATCGAAATGAGATTGTTGTGCATCCAAATCTTAGCAAACGGTTTGCCCGTGCACGCTTCTGACTGTGCTATCTCATTTTCGTGGTGCGGGTGGATGAGATCCAACCCACCGCCATGGATGTCGAAAGTTTGCCCTAGAAAATGCGTGGCCATGGCAGAGCATTCGATGTGCCATCCAGGCCGTCCTTTACCCCAAGGGCTTTTCCAGCTTGGCTCGTCCGCCGCTTTCTGGGGCTTCCAGAGGCTGAAATCAAGCGGGTCTCGCTTCTTTTCGTCGGCCTCAATCCGGACCCCTACCAGCAGATCGTCAATCCGTTTACCCGAAAGCTGCCCATAGTTTGCGAAAGATCGGACCGAAAAAAAGACTTCGCCATCGGGCGCTGTATAGGCAGCTTGGTTCTGGATCAACCCTTCGATCATTTCGATAATCTGGGGGATGGTTTCCGTTACCTTAGGCTGGGCGTTGGGCAGCCGGACCCGAATGCTTACGAGGTCTTTCAAATACTCTTCGGTGTACTGCTCGGCGATAGCTTGGGACGTCTTGCCTTCGTCTCTCGCGCGCTGGATGATTTTATCGTCGACGTCGGTGAAATTGGATACCCACGTTACTTTAAGCCCTCGGCTTTCAAGAAACCGGCGGACAACATCAAAAAATACAGCGGGTCTGGCGTTTCCGATGTGCGTGAGTCCGTAAACGGTGGGCCCGCAACTGTACATTCGCACTTCACCCGGAACTAGCGGCACGAGCGCTTCTTTTTTGCCGGTCAACGTGTTCGTGATTCGCAAAGGCATTAGCAGGAAATTCGCTCCATGTTTACCACAGCGTGAGCGGCGATTGCTTTGTTCTCTCCCACAAGCCCAAGGCCTTCCATCGTCTTGGCCTTGACGCTGACTGAAGAAAGCTCGATCCCCAGAAGCTTCGCGATCGTTGTGCGGATAGCGTCCGAATGAGGTGAAAGCTTCGGTTCTTCTAAGATAACGATGGAGTCAAACTGCACGACCCGGTACCCAAGCGCTTTCACTTTGGCGAGCACTTCTACTACGAACTCCGCGCTAGCTCGGTTCTTATGTTCCGGATCTTTGTCTGGGAAATGTTGTCCGATATCGCCCAATGCGAGAGCACCGAGGCAAGCATCGATGAGCGAGTGCAAAAGTACATCGCCATCGCTGTGCGCTTGGATTTTAAACCGGCAAGGGATCTGGACTCCGCCAATCGGAATCTGACTCGCCTCGACGGTGGGGATCATACGGTGGATGTCGTAACCAATTCCGGTTCGCATGGGGGCTCCTTCTCTGTGAGCATGGTGCGCAGAGTATCTAGTTCGAAACCATAGGTGAGCTTGATGTTTCGAACATCGCCTTCAAAAACTCCCACAGGGATGCCGTAGTACTCGCACAGTGAAGCGTCGTCTGTAAAACCTAGTTCCGGAGATTCCTTCACTTTTTCGACAAGGGATCGGATCACCGTAAACTCGAAAACCTGTGGAGTCTGAACCCGGTGCACCATTCCGCGGTCCACGGTTTCAACCACTCTGCTATCTTCAACCCGTTTGAGCGTTTCAACGACGGGGACAACGGGAACCCATGCACCATACGCTCTATCGTCAAGCGCGGCTTTCACTCGGGCCAAGAAATTTACCGATAGGTAGGGCCTGCACGCGTCGTGGATCAAAATGCGTGTGGGTGGAGGGCTTAGTTCTTCTAGTGCCCTCAGTGCGAGGTACGAAGAGTCTTGCCTGCGTTCTCCGCCCGGGACGACTCGAATAATCGTTTTGTGGTGGATGACCTTGTGCCGGTCTAAGAGTTCTTCGGTCAGCTGGAGGTATTCCTCCGGCATCGCAAGCACGATTTGTCGGAAACAATCTAAGGCCAGTAAAGATCTCAAGCAGTGCACGAAAACCGGGGCGTCCCCAACCATCTGGAACTGTTTAGGCGGTTGAACAACAGACGACTTCCCGCTGAACCGACTTCCCGTGCCGCCCCCTAAGAGGACAGCGTCTATCGTAACCACGCCTAAACCTCAGGTTCCAAAAATGGCTTCGAGTTCTTTTTCGATTTCCGCTTCTTCGATATTTTGAGCTAGCGAAAGCTCCTTAACGAGAAGGGTCTTTGCTTGGTCTAAAAGCTTGCGTTCACCGAACGAAAGGTCTTTGTCATGCTTGAGCAAAAACAGAGCCCTTAAAACTTCAGCAATTTCTTGTACTTGTCCCGTGTGAATTTTCTCCATGTACTCACGGTACCGGCGGTTCCACGTTTGGTGATCAATGGGAGCGGAATCCTTCTTCCGAAGGATTTTGTACACTTCATCGACTTCTTTTTGTTTAATAATGGGGCGCAGGCGCTGGTTTGAATTCGTGATAGGCACGAATACCTTTTTGGGCGCTCCGTTGTCTTGGATTTCTAAGATATAAAAGGCCTGCTTGTTTCCCGGGCTGAATTCTCTCTCTTCAATGCCCCGCACAATACCCACTCCGTGCGAAAGATGCACAGCATTGTCACCCACTTTGAACTGATACATGGCCAGACCTCTTTCCGCTTTTTAACGATGGGTGCTTATACCACGATCAGAGCCACATTGCATTATGATTAGCGTTTCGATTTTTTAAAGGCGCCCGAGTGTCTCTTTGAAACAATCATGATATCAATATGTTACGCCTAAACCGACTTTCGCTCACCTCGGGATTGACCGAAAATTTATTTTGCTCGATAAGAGTCTAGGTGGAATTACCTCACCTCTGTCTAGCCTCCTCATCCCCGCGGCGAAGCCAACTGCTTACTTTGCTAGGCCTCCCGTTTAGCGTGGTCGTCCCGCAGGTCGAAGAGAGCAATCTAGTCGATGGCAGCGTTGAAAAAACGGTTTTGGAAAATGCGTCGCGGAAAGCGCGGGCTTTAGCAACCCCGGCGGGCACCATTGTTGTGGCAGCAGATACTTTGGTTGCGCTCGACGGAAACGTTGTCGCAAAGCCGGCCACAGTCGAAGAAGCGACTCGTAATTTGGAATTATTTTCGGGGAGAAGCCACCGAGTGTTGACGGGCCTCGCGCTTGCTGCAGAGGGCAAACCGGTTCGGTTAAGTGTCACTGAGACCAAGGTTTGGTTTCGAAAACTGGAAGCCCAAGAAATCCGCGACTACGTCCTGACGAAAGAGCCCTACGATAAGGCTGGGGGGTACGGGATTCAGGGGGTTGCCTGTCTATTCGTCGACCGCATTGAAGGATCTTTTTCGAATGTGATGGGTCTGCCGACAGAAAAATTACTTCTTGAGCTACAAGCTTTCACCGGGATTTCTCCTTTCAGCTGGTTGCGCCAGTGAGTTCAGTCCGAGACCGGTTTATTGAACTAAGCCGCAAGATCCAGGGGCGCGCTACTTTGATGGGGGTGGCGAAAGGGCAGCCTTTGCCAGTAGTGAAAGAAGCTGTCGACGCCGGCCTAAAAGATCTGGGGAATAACTACGCCCAAGAAGGCGAAGCGCTTATGAAAGCCATCGTTGGCGTCCGCTGGCACTTTATCGGGGGTATTCAAAGTCGCAAAGTGAAGTTTCTTCCGGGGTACGACTTGGTCCACAGCGTAGACCGATTAGATATTCTGGAAGCATTGAATAAGCGGCTCAGCTTACAGAATGGAAAATCCGAGTTTTTGGTGGAGCTCAACCTGGGCGACGAAGAGAATAAGTCGGGGATTTCTCCCAGCAGCTTAGACGCTTTTGTGGGGGCGTCTTCGCATTTTTCTGCTCTCAGGTGCCGAGGGTTGATGGTGTTGCCTCCGCCTCTTTTTCCAGTAGAAGCCCGCCGTGTTTACTTCAAGCAAGCGAGAGAGATTCTGACGCGACATGCCGCGCTAGGTTGGGACTGTCTTTCGATGGGTACTTCCGAAGACTTTGAAGTGGCGCTTGAGGAAGGTGCGACCATCGTTCGACTCGGGACAGTTCTCTTCGGGCCGCGGCCATGATAAAACCTCTGCAACGGGGGACTCTAAATGGAACGAAGCCTTGAAGAAGCGCCTGCTTTTCAATCAGAATGGACACCAGACGAAATTAAAGGACAGAATTTTCGGGGGAGCCTCTTTGGCTTCTCTAAACGAGAAGTGAGAGACTTTCTTCGCCTTGTGTCAAAGCTCTGGGTGCGAATGTTGGACCACCAGCAGATTTTGGGGCAACGGATTGTTCGGCTCGAAACGGAGCTGGCAAGTTTCCACGCCAGAGAAAAAGAAATCACCGATAGAAAAATCCAGGCCGAAGCGGAAGCCGCGAAACTTCTCAAAGAAACCGAAGAAAAAGCAGAGTCTATTCGGGATCGAACCGAAGCTTGGTTGGAAGAAGTCATTGCCAAAGTCGAGGAAACTCAGCGCCAGAAACAAAACTTTCTCACCGCTTTCCGATCCGCTTTGGATAGCCATTATGCGCTGATTAAAACGGAAGAAGAAGACCAGGAGCCGCTCGCCTCGAAGCTTTCGGTGGTTCTTCGTAAGAGCGGGTCTCCCGAAGCTACTTTCAATTGATAAACGTCAGAGAGGCGCTTTGTACCCAGCCCACAAAAGGGGCTAGCACTTCTCTGGCGCCAGCCTTTTCGGTGCCGAGTACAAGTAAGGTGCCGGCCGGTAGGGTCGTTAAAGCGGACGAAAGCTCATGTCCCACGTAAAGCGCTTCCCCGTTTGGAGTGGACACCACGGCGAAAGTCCGCACGTTGCTTTTGGCTTCATATGCTCCAAAACTCGCAAGGCAGAGGGCCCACACAATGAGCGCGGTTCGCTTGGATGCGAAAGAAAAACAGAAAAGGCCTCCCCAAAATAGGAGAAACAAAACACTCCAAAGAAAACGGTCGGGCAATAGAAACTTAACTAACGCGGGAGTAGACCGGGACACCGGGTCTTGGATGAGAAGGTGGTTTTGAATGCGAGACACCGAGGCGAGTATTTGGTGCGCTGTGAAGGGGCTGATAGTGCGCTTTGCCGATTCAAGCAAATGCACCACGCTCTCGCCCCAATTTTCAGAGCGCACTGCGAGAACCGCTAAGTTGTAGTGGCTTTCAAACGAGGGTGCTGTCTCCGCGCTTTTTCGAAAAAAAGCTGAAGCTTCCGCGTTTTTTCCTTCTTCCGCTAGGCGTAGGGCGGCATCCCAATCGGGGTTGGCCCAAACGGTGGCAGCTATTAAAAAACCCAGACAAAGCTTCGCCATGGGCTTGATAGTATCGGAAAATAAGCTCCTGGTCTTCACCCGGAGCGCTTTTTTATCGGCAATGATTAGTAACGGACCTTGTACTTTTCTTCGAGCACCCGAACGAGGAGTTTTAATTCATTGACTCGATCCTCGAGCTCGCGGTTGCGCAATTCCAGCATCCGTACCTGCTCTTCTTTCTGCACAAGTGCATACTCGAAAGCTTCACTAATCATGCTCACTGCTTTGTCCACAGTCCCCGATTTTTCCTCTTCTGTGGGCGCGTCAAACGACACGATTTGAGAAGGGTTGAAACGGTTTAGCGGCTTGTCCTGCCAACGATCGACGTCAGTAGAACTTGCCCCTAGGGATTGTGGTGAAGTGTGCTGCATGGGTTGTTGTGCGGCCTGGTTATTGGCTTCGCTGTGCAGAATCAAATACCGGCCTTTTTCAAGGCGGTACTGGATGCTGTTGCCTTTGATTTTTCTTCGGATGGTGCTCAGACTGACTCCGGTTTTCACGGAGTACTCAATCAGAGGAAGCCAGGTTCCGTCACTCTCATTGCACGTCGTGAGAACGTGCGGCGGCATGAGAGTCTCCTACTTCTTTAAGTATATATGTTAGAATTAATTTATCTACTATGATTCGAATACTTCTCATTGTCTTAGTGTCCACGTACGTTGGCTTGCTTCTCAGTGAAGTACCCGTCGGTAGATCTACCCTGGGCAGGACGGTACTAAAGGAGAGCAGATCCGCTTTGAGTTGGAGCGGCGAAAAAGCCAGTTCTTTCATGGCGTACGCCGGCTTTGGTAATTTCAAAGAGACCAAAAAGTCTAGGCGCGTTGAACAGGACCCTGAGGGGCTCACTGGTTTGGACAAAGAAGCTCTTAGGAAAATTTTGGAGTAGCTATGGCCTTGTTTATAGAGCGTAGAAAGCAGTACCGCCTTCCGTTTGAGGACAAAGTAATCTTTACGGACGGTGTTCGATCGCTTACGGCCTACGCATCGAATATCAGCAAGGGCGGCCTTTTTGTCACGAGCGTCGAGCCTTACCCGATTGAGACGAAGGGGCACATTGCTTTCTTTCTTCCAGGGCAGGATAAGTGTTTAAGTTTTAAAGCGAAGATTGTTCACATCGTGTTCGATCGCCAGCGTTGCGAAGTGGACAATGGAATGGGCTTTATGTTTGCCGACGTGACTGCCGAGCAGCAGGCGATTTTGAACGGCCACCTTGAGCGCGAGCAAGATGCCTACTTAGAGCTTAAAAAAATACTCGCTGCGGAACGACCGAACTCAGAAGAAATCTCACGTTGTTTGGTAGGGTTGCCAAGTTTGCGGCGCCACGATCTGCTCGCGCTGCGCTATAAAGTGAATCGCATTTGCACGCTCTTTGAAGCGTCTCCTGAACTTCAGTCCGGAGGCCCGCTCAGGCAGGCCTCGGTGTCTTAGGGCGTGCACTCGGAACGCACCCTCGTTTATAACGCGCTCCGTAATCAGGCACCGGCTTTTGGGTGGTTGGTGGGGTGTTTTTTTTTTTAAAAAACCCGGGGGGGTTTTGCTTTGTATGGTTTCGGGGTCGCTCGGTCCGCCGA
>JANPJT010000021.1:0-15806 GCA_031425635.1 Pseudomonadota bacterium | reverse complement strand
AACGAGTGTGAAGGGGGACCAGCCAACTGGTTCCCCCACCCACCTAAGAGGATTTAATGATGCTACTGCTAATCACATTCATTCTGTCTGGATTATCTGGGCTACTCCAAGCTGAGGAACTTCCTGGCTACCCCCAAGACGTTCTTTCGGCGAAAGCAAACTACGAGTGCTATGAGGGCGAGCAGCTAAAAAACGTGAAGTCTCGTTTACTCTATGACCTTTGTTTAGACAAGAAACTGACTGCGGGGGCTCGAAATACGCTCCACCAGTCTTTCCTGGCCTTCGTCGACCGTTTGGCCGACAAACGATTTCTGTCCTGCATCCAATCGGTGGCTCCCGGAAGCGACTTTGGGGTCAGTCCTGGGTTCCTTGAGAAACATCTTTTTGGTCCGCTAGGCGCCCGGTTGGTTTCGGATAAAACGTATTTCAACGCGGAAGTATTTATTTCCGCTCTTGCGTTAGAAGACTCCGACCCGCGTTTTTCAGAGGGCTATCTTGGATTTTACGATAACCCGGCCCACGCCGCCATTGGTAAAGACTGGCGAAAACACATTTCCATAGCCGTCAACCCCCGCTTTGTGGGCAGTCTGGCGCACCCTTTTGGAAACGACACTTCTTTCTGGGCAGCGCAGCTAGCTATCGCTTACTTCAAGAATATTGGCTTCAAAGAAGAAACAAACAGCTTCGAGAGTTTCTCTCGAGCGACCGGTGAATGCATTCTGTGGGCTGGAGCGGAGAGAAAACAATGAGAACCTTGGGTCTCTTATCTATCATCGTTTTAATTGCCCTTTTCTGGTCAGCGTCCCCCGCTAGGGTAAAGCCTAGCGAGCCCGCCGCGGCAAGCGTTCGCCCGGTCCAGTTACCGGCGCAGAGCCCCAGAAAAACCGAGCTTCCGGCGCTTAAAACCGCCGTAGCGTCCCACCCGCTCGTTGGCTACGAAAACCCCGGAAGCATCCGCTCTTTTGCGGACCCCAGGCTGGAAGAAGCTTACCAAGTTTACTTCTCCCTGATAGGGCCCGCGAAAGAGAAGTTCCCTTTTCGCGAATCGGGATTTGATACGGAGGTGAACGCTCTGCTTGCGGAAAAAACCCTCCGCGAGATCAAGTACGTTGCGAATCGTAAATCAGCCCAGTCACGAACTTCCCTGATTGCACTCATGCATTTAGCAAATTCCGAACTTTCAACCTCCAAGTCCCGGCGGCTCGCGACAGCACAAGAGATTTTGGAACGGATGGGCAAAAGCCAAGGACTTCCAGCAAAGCTACACCGGGAGGATTTGAAGTTTCTTTTGCAAACTTCCCCGCCCTCCGACCTGGAAGACATAGCCAAACTTTACGACGCCACTCAAGATCCCGACCAGAGGCGCGCCATCGCGTTGGGCGTGCAAGGTGGTTTCCTGCACCGAGGGCAACAAGGGGAGCAGGGAAAAGCCTTCATGGCACGGGTCGGGATGGAATTTTAGGAGACAACAATGGACTTAATGAAAAACACATTTCTACTGATTTGGGTTTTGGGGAGTACGGCGAGGGGCGCAACCCTCATTCCGATCGATCCCGTCTCTGTCAGGGCGAATTTCGTCATTCCGCTCAGCAGCTCGTCGAGTGCTGATGCTACTTGGATTGAGATCAGGGCGTGCGAGGCCCCTGAAAAATGCGAACGAGTGATTGATCGCATCCGGGTGCCGGACCTGAAGGGCCAAGGGACTGCGACTCTACGTTTTGGAAAACTGGGCCGCGTGCGGTTGGTCCAGCAGCTCAGCGAAGAAGTCGAACACCCTTTAGCCGAGTCTGAGTTCGTGGAGCGGTGGTACCGCCGATCAGAACTTTGCCGCAGTACGGGAGGGGAATCCCTTTGCCAATACACAGTCTACCGAAACGATGAAAACAAAACCATTTCCTTGAAGATATGGGGAGAGCAAAAATGAAACTTTTACTTTTTAGTATTCTCATTACTCCGCTGATCGCCTATGCGGTTCCAAGCCATCGGCCACTCCCCGCGGGAATGGTGGATGAGGACCAAGATTTCTTGGTTCTGCGAGATCATGAACACGAGCGAACCTTTTTCCTCACTCCCAAAAAGTTAGTCTTGCATGAAAACGCGCTGCAGCCTTTCGGTGACCAGATTGCAGGGTGTGGTGCAGTGGCCGACTACAACCGCGGGATGCAGACCTTGGTAGAAACAAAGAAGGAACATGCCGAGGCAAGCCTCAAACGCACGAAAATTATTAACGAGCTTCTTCTGTCTGTTCTGGAACTCCAAAAGCAAACCAATGGCTCGCCCACTGAGGTCAGCGCTCGGCTCGAACAATTGCAAGCCATTCAGACAGCGGCAGAAACAGAGCAGAACCTAGTGCTTAAACAAATCACAGCATTGGAAACAAGCCTTGAGAAATTTGTGTCCAAAATTGCGCTCCCTACGGCCAAAGTACGCTTGCGGTTGCGCCCCACCCCAGCGGACTTGAAGTCCCCGGATTTTCGAAAACAGTATGGTTTTTCGGAAGACGATACAGTGGCCTTGGTGCCGGTGTTGGGCATGGCCTACTACCCGGGCGAGCAAGGGACCATCGACTTTTTGCAAAACCAGGGAGCGAGCGAATCCGTTGGGAATTTCACAGCCGACTGGAGCCCCAAACCCTATTCTCCCCGCGAGAGCGATTTTGGCCAACCGAGCCTAACGCTGACCCGAACGGCCGAGCCGTTCCCGCAGGAGATCCTCTTTGAGCAGATTGTATCGCTTTACACTTATTGCGCTTTACAGGCCAGTAAGACAACCGAGTCGGACCCCATCGTCCCAGTAAGAGTGAATGTGCAGGTAGCGGAATGGGTGGATCAGGGAACGCTTAAAGCGGAACCTCGTGAGTGGGGATCTTTCTCTAAGCAGGTCGACGCAAAAGCGTGGGCTATTTTATCGGCCCTGCCGGAACAGAAAGCGCGGAAAATTCCGGCCCTGACTGACCCCGGAGCGCCCAAACTTTTTACCGGCCAAGGCAGTTTCCAGGCCAGGGCTTATAGTCTCGGTTTCAAACAAACAATCAAGGAGTAAGTAAATGTATCTATCTAAAACAAAAATCGTGTGGATGGGGATTCTATCCGCCTGCATCGCGGAAGGCACCCCCAGCGGACTAAGAACTCTCCCGACCGACGTGCAAATCCCTAAGGTAAACGGCAGAACCCTACCGGTTGAGCTATTACCAGCCCAGTTGGACAATCGAACGATCTACGTTAAGCCCCTCACTGGCCAATTTGTGAGCCAGGGCGTCGTCAAATCTCCATTGACCAACTGCGGCTTAGTATCGGAAGAACTAAAAATATCGGAGATCAACACTAAGGCCCGAGTGGATTTGGCCAAAATGCTTCGCCAGGCTCAGCTCGACAACGAACGCAACCAGGAAGAGCTCAAGAAATATGTGCGCGACTACGAAGCGCTCTTCCCCTTAGTGGAGCCTCTGCAGAAGCAAAAAGATGAAGCGGAAGCAGAGAAAAAAGAAGCTCTTCTTGCTATCAAAAGCACTGACGGCCAAATCCAAGAAATCCGTGAACTCATGATCATCGAAAAGGATTCCTCCAAACTGGAATCCATGCAAAAGCAGATTTCTGTACTCGACGAACAAGTCACCGCAGAGAAAACTAGTTTCGTTGCTGCCGGAAAGCGGGCTCGCACTGCGAGTAAACAACTTTCGGAGCTCGAAATACGGTTGGCTGCTGCGAAGGGTCGAAAGTCCGGCCTGGAAAAAACCCTGTCGGTGCAGATTGAGGAGGTAAACAAGATCCAAGGGCAAATTGAATCTCTACAAGCCGCCTCGGAAACTGTGCTGAAAAAGTACTCCGAACGAGTGGGAGGCTACACAACGTATGTGTCGGACTTTGCGCCTTCTAGCTACTTGGAAGAGCTGAAAAACGCCAATCCGAACTATGCGTTTCTGTACGTGCCGTCGGTAACAGCGAGCGTAGAAGCAACCATCCCGGAGTCGGTGAACCCTGAGTCAGCGCTTGCTGGAAGAATCGGTACGCTCATCCTCAATTCGAAGTGGAGCGATGCAGAACGTGCGCGAATGAAGAAAGCATTCCGAAAGTCCCTGCTCGAGCCTCACGACAAAGTGACGAACCCAGTAGAATATGCGCAAACGCACTTAGCAGAGCTCGAAAGCGCTTTAACCGGCACCAAGTTCTTGAGCCTTGAACTTTCGATTCTTGGCTACTGTGCACTAAAAGAACCGGCTAGCTTGAAGAGCGAGTTCATTGGAGGCTCAGAAGACACCTTCAAATTAGCGCTCTACTACACGTACCCGATGAACTATGAACTTCGGGTCTCGGGCACCCAGAACCAGAAACAGTCCTTGTACGAACTTTACAAGACTACTAAATCCTCTTCGTGGTTTGGCCTGTCCAAGAAACAGAAACAAGAACACGTGCGCAACATGTCGAGCAGCGATGCCATCAAAGTCAAAGTGGAGCCGATTGGAATGGTTCTGTCGCCAGAGGAATCGATGAAGCTCACGAGTGCAGTGAAAGAACAGCTCCACTACATGTCGATTGAACGGTTCCTCGATAAGAGCAACGCGCTTCCTGCCGGGGCTCCGGCAGCCGACCCTGGGCAGCTAGGGGCGAAAACGGTTGGCGCACGCTTAATGCTTATCCCCAACCCTTACGCTTTTTGGGGCGGTGTGATTCTCACGGGGCTTTCGGAAATGTTTGGTTCGTCGTCTAGCGAATCCATTACCGAGATCACGAACCAGTCCACGGCAAGCGTGAACTACGAGTCGGGGTTCACTTTCCTCATCCCTGGTGAGCTCACGATTGGCGATCTGAAACAGGCAAAAGTGCTTCAAAACTAGGAGATGCAATGAACCAAAGAATAACAAAACTCACTCTCGTTGGCGTTCTGGTGGCAGGCGTTCTGGTAATGGTTTGGATCCCCGGCGCTTCCAAACCCACCGGTGCTCCGTCTACCGAACGCGCTGCGGAAGTCGAAACTAGCGTTGTGGCGGCAGAGAAAAATAGCGAGGCCGATCTTCCCGTTGACGTGAAAGCTCTGCTTGACGCAAACGCCGTTCGCTTAGAGGAGGCCAAGCTGGCGCTGAGAGAACAAAACCAAATACTAGAAGAGCTAAAAGAAACAGAAGAAGGGTTCGAAAACGGAAAACTCACTGGCCAGGAGTACTTGGACCGCCGTTCTGCGATTGCGAGGAGAGTTCTCCCTCAGCAGCCCTGATTCCGGTAGTATGGTCCCATGAAGGTACTTTTCGTCGGTTCAACGCACCAGGACTCAACGTCTCTTTATTACTTCCAGAGTCTGAGTCGTTTGGGCCACGAAACACTTTCATGGGACCCCGGATTTTTTGCAAACCTTAGCTTATTGGAAAGAGCGTTTAAGCAGCCGTCTCGGAAGAGAATTGCGCAGATTAACCTCGCTCTTTTGAAGCGCCTGAAAGAAGGGAACTTTGACCTCGTCTTCATCATGGGCGAGAACTACTTTCAGGAAAGCGCGCTTGAAGAAGGCAAGAAGGCCTGCTCCAAGCGGCCTCGGTTTCTGTTCCATTCCCACGATAATCTTTTCGCGCCAGGGGTGAGAAAGCCGTCGGATTTTTTTAAGTCGCTTTCTGCGTTTGATATCGCGTTTACCACCAAATCGGCAAATGTTGCGCAGTACCGCTCGCTCGGCCAACCAAACGCTCACTTCATTCCCTCTGCGTTTGAACCCTCGATCCACAAGCCGATTGCAAAGCAAACCAGCCGACTGGACCGATCCATTCCGGTGAGTTTCATAGGCACTTTTGACTACTCGCGCATTGCCTACCTAGAAGCGATTGGTTGGGACAAACTGCACGTGTGGGGCAATGGGTGGAAGAACTACGCGTCATACCGCAGGTTTAAAAAAGCCATCACGCCGAGCGCTATCTATTCTTTCGATTTTGCGGACGCGATAAGCCAGAGCGCTTGCTCACTGGGGCTGCTCAGGGAGGAAGCGAACGATCTCCACACCCAGCGCACTTTTGAAATACCTGCTTGTGGCTCACTGCAAATAGCTCCCCGCAATGACGAAATCCAAAGTTTTTTTGAAGAAGACAAAGAAATCGTGCTGTTTGGCAGCCTTGAGGAACTCAAGGAAAAGACACTCTATTTCTTACAACACCCCGAACATAGGCAGCGCTTAGCAAAAGCGGGCTGGGAACGCTGCCTCCACGGAAAGCACACCTACTTGGATAGAACCCAAACCATGCTTAACTTGCTTCACACCAGCGCTTGATTTGCGCAAGATGGTGCGCAGGGTCGGTTTTTTTTTGCAACGCTTCGTACTGCTTCTCTAGTGTCGCGGCGTCTAATTGAAGAGCGCCCTCGATTGCCGCTTGTAGCTCGGCGAAACGGGAACCTCGAACGACCATCCCTTCCAGTTCCGAAGTTTTCACCACCCGTGTGGCAACGCACGGGATCCCAAACCGCAGAGACTCCACGAGCTTGACTGGGAAGGCACCGTCCTGCGAAGCGTTCTCTCGATAGAACAGCAGGCTCACCGAAAGCAGTTTCCAGACGGATGCCAAGTGCTTACGGGGAACCCAGGGGAAATAATGGAAGTTCGGGTATTTTTCCCAGTCTCTCAACCTTCGATGCCCCTCCTCATCGGTCCTCCCTTGGAGGATAAAGCCCCATTGAGCGTTCGCTCGAATGAACGATTCGAACAAATCGAAGTCAAACCCTTGCGAAAAAAAAGACCCCACATAGCCCAACCGAGTTTGCGGAAAATCGGGCGGCAAAACCGCTTCGGGAGATGGGGTAAAAGCCGCCGTCGAGAGATCCATTGGCGGCAAAAGGGAGTGTACTTTCTCACCGAGAGAAGGACGTAAGTAAGCCGCCGCACTTTCAGTTTGAGTGACGACAACTTTCGACCGCTGGCAGAGCGGGCCACCGGGTAGGTGCCGGTAAAGGTCGTCGAACACCGAAAATACATCGATGTAGGGCAAGCTCGCAGCAAGCGCTTCGTCGGTTCCGCCTTGGACCCAAACCACGGGAGAACGCCCGTTTTTTGCAAGCAGAGAACGGACCCACTTTGCCTTCCGTTTCTCGTCCAACCGACGGATCCAAGCGAAACGCGTCAGCGGTAGCTGGGGGAGCGGGCGCACCGTTAACGAGGCGTGGGGTTCCGGGTTATGCGGCACGGGGCAGCGCCACCCGGCCCCGTCGAGCCAAGTAACCGGTATTCCGTTCCGAGCAAGTTCCAAAGCAAGAGATTGTTGGACAAACCCATGCTTCTCCCAGAACCGGCAGTAGCTGATAAACAGCACCCCGCCCCGAAGCCTGAAATACGCAATCGTGTTGTCGAAGCTCTCTCGGTTTTCGAAGTCAGCTTTGGACATCGGTATCCATCACGAACTCATCTTCCTCGGGGTCTTCCTCCGGAAGCGTCAAAAGATCGAGCTTCGCATTGTAAGAAAGCACTTCAGCGTAACGACCAAAAGCCACCAAGGTATCGAACAAGGAATCTAGCTTTTCATTCGGAAAGTAAGTCTGTAGCCGGCCAATGGCTGCTTCGCGCTCAATTTCATGGTTCGGACTCTGTTCGAGCCAGGCAAGCAAAGTCTGAATAATCCGCAGACTTTTTACCTGGTTGGCAAAGAACACTTTTCGCTCGGCCGAATCAGCCCTCACAAATCGCTTTCCAAAATCAGTAAAAACTACCATCTGTTTAGGAGTTTCCACAAAATCTAAAATCTCGGCCGTTTTGGTCACCGCTAAAGAGTGTCCGAACTCGCTTTCTGTTTCATTGGCGAGCATAAAGATATCCATTTTGCCGCCGGCGTCGTCGAGCACTTCCAAAAGCCCAATGACTTCGGAGGGAGAGACGGCGGGCAAGTTCTCTAAGCCTTGGTACCAAGACGGTTGAGTCAAAGTAGGCCTTTCATTTTCTTCGGGGATCAGGGCCTCAGTGAGCACCGAGTGAATGACGTTGATCAGTTCCTGTATCTTTGAGTCCTTGGGATCCCGCGGGTGGGGCAATGGGTTTGTTAGCACGGTACGAATGTGGCCGGGATCTGCGCCAAAAACAAAAATGCGCTGGGCCATCATCACCGCTTCAAAAATATCGTGGGTGACCATGACGACGCTCTTAACTGCTTTGCTTTGCTCCTGCCAAATATCAATCACTTCTGAGCGCATCGTTTCAGCCGTCAGAACGTCTACGGCGCTAAACGGTTCATCGAGACAAAGGATTTCCGGGCGCATCGCAAGCGCCCGTGCAATACCGACACGCTGCCTCATCCCCCCGGATAGCTCGCGAGGGTAAGCTTCCTCGAAACCGCCTAAGCCCACCATCTCAATACTTTCTTCGATGCGCGCTGCCATTTGCCGAGGCTGCAGCCCCTTTCTGTGCAGCCCCAGGCCCACGTTCTGCTCCACCGTAAACCAGGGCAGTAGCGCAAAACTTTGGAAAACCATCGATAGATCCGTGTTGATCCCGGAAATCAGTTTCCCGTGGCACAATACCCGGCCTTCGGTCGGGCGAATGAGGCCCGACATAATTTTGATGGTCGTTGTTTTGCCGCACCCCGAAGGCCCGAGGAAAGCCACAATCTCCCCCTCGTGGACCGAGATATTGATGTTTTTTAAGACCTGTATTTCCCGGCCTTTTTCCAACTGGAAGCTGTGAGAAATTCTTTCGAGCGCTAGAAGCGGCTCGCTGGTACGTGTAACAGACATTCGCCTCCCTCTCTACGCATCGAACCGGTAGCGGGTTTCCGCTAGACGGTAAAGGCTTCCCCAAAAAAACCGATTTAATAACACGACCGTGGTGACCATGGTCAAAATAGCTCCGGCCAGCATCGGAAAATTCCCTGCTTGCGCCGCTTTCGTAATGGAAGCACCAATGCCTGTCGCTGCCATCGACTGGCTCCCAAACTGAACAAACTCAGACACAATGCACGCGTTCCAAGCCCCACCCGCGGCAGTAATCCACCCGTTCAAAAGGGAGGGGAAAATGGCTGGAATCACAATCGCTCTCCAGTAGCGCCACCCTTTCAGCTGAAACACCGCAGAGACTTCCAGGATCTGGTGGGGGATTTGGGTCGCTCCGCTAATGACATTGAACAGGATGTACCACTGCGAAGCAAACACCATCAGCACTACGGCGCCGACTTCAAGGCTCAGCCCGAGAGAAAGCAATACCCCCGTGAGAATGGGGAAAAGCATCGGCGCTGGGAAAGAAGCGACCACTTGAACAATGGGCTGCATGCGACGAGTCCACAGAGGGTGGGTGCCAATCATCACGCCTAAGGGGATCGTCCATAAACTTCCCAAAACGACGGCGAGTGTCACTCGAAGGAAAGTAAAGAACGTGTCTCGCAAATACCCTAACCAAACCAGGGGCGGCGTTTCCGACATCAGCAATGCCGTGGTGCGCACTCCCCAAAGCAAAACAAAAACGCCTGCCAAGATTAAGCCGACCCGAAGGATCAGGGGAATGCTCGAACGAATACGCTCCTCCACTTTCGGGCTCCAAGGTTGGGCGACGACCGTATTCATCGTCCCCTGAAGACGAGCCATCCAGCTCACCCACTTTTCCTCGACGAGCCCCAGCACGCGGGACCGCTTGAGCCACTCCAAAACGAAACTCTTGCTTTTGGGCCCTTGGGATTCGGCCTTGAAACGCTCCGACCAAACGACCAGCGGCGCCCATACGCACCGGTCAAGGACCGCGATCATCGCGAACATCATCCCAATTCCGGCCAGAATCGCTCCCGTATCATTTTGCTCGTAGGCGACGGCCATGTACGAGCCGATGCCCGGAAGACGAAAGTCGCGGTCGCCCAGGGAAAAGGATTCAATGACCATCAAGAAAAACCAGCCCCCGGCCATGGAAAGCATGCTGTTCCATAAAAGGCCGTTCGCAGCAAAAGGGAGCTCAATTTTCCGCAGGCGGTCCAACTTCCCTAATTGGAAAAGACGCCCCACATCTTGAAGCTCGTTGGGAACCGTCTTTAGAGACGAGTAGAAACTAAACACCATGTTCCACCCCTGCCCGGTAAAGATCATCAAGATTGCGGCAAGTTCCAACCCAAAGTTGGAACCGGGAAAGAGCCCTACCAACGCCAGAACGAGCCCCGGCATGAAACCTAAAACCGGGACGCTTTGCAGAATGTCCAGAAGCGGTATCAGCACGGGTTCGGCCCAACGGGACTTTGCTGCCACAAAGCCGTAGAAAAGAGTGAAGACCAACGAGAATAGGTACCCCATCGTCACTCGCACGAGAGAGAAAAACGAGTAGCGAATGAGCGACAGGAAGTCGAGGTGGATTTCCGTTTGTGGTCGGTACGGTGCCGACCACTGCTGCGCGACTGCAACCACAGCGTAGATCGCCAGAGCCAGCCCCATGAGCAAGAACACGTCGACAAGTGAAAACACTCGGCCGACCTTTATTCGGGCGTGGATGAGGCTCAAACCGGGTCTCCTGAGAGGGAAAATAAAATAATATCCGGTTTAGGGCTAGTTTTGTCGAGGGAAATGGCTAGTGGGTTCGAAAAGCGGCGGGCGAGAGGCGCGCAGAGTCCCCGCAACTCAGTCGCAGGTTCGATTGCATCACTGCTAGAGAGTGTCGGGCGCTTTCGCGGTCTTGGAGGTTGGCGCGGAAACGGTAACCTGTCTTTATCCAGGCGTCGTACTGCACAGGGCACGCTTCTGCCGCTAGGGACTCGGCTTCTTCACCTTGCCTGAAATCGATCGACCGGGCTTCCGCACACGATTTTAGCTCAGCGCGCCTTAGTTTCAGCAGCTCGGAAAAATGCAGATCTCCGTCTTCCGACTGTTCGAGGCCTGCTTGAGCCCGAGCGGCAATGGAGCGGTAGATTGCGCAATCTTGGCCTTTGGATGCGGCTTCGAAATGGCGGGCGTTGGGCATCCAATCGTCTGCGAATAAGACGGCCGAGTAGAACAGTGTGAGTAGAATGATCCGGGACATAAGTCCCTCCCCGTTGCGATAAAAAAGCTGATGACCCCTGCGTTTGAAAGGAGCAAAAGAAGGGCCACCCTCTGGACAGCTGTAAAGACCCTGGTCGAGCGCGAAACTATTGGACACCGCACGGCCTGCAAGACGCTAAACCTCTGAAACCAACGCCCTTTCTATGGCTATTCCTTAGCCAGCGTGCGTCTACACCGAGGTAGACTGAGCTTAAGTATTTGTAGTTACTGACTTTTTCAGGGGTTTTGGCGGGGTTAGCGAAAGTACTTTATCCACGCGTGGCGCTCTGCACCAGGCATGAGCCGCTCGGCTTGGGCCAAAGTCGGCAGAATGAAATCGGCTTCGGCGAGCACCAGGTTTCCGCGCCCAGGAAGAGAAACGGTCGCTTTCGCAGAGAAAGCCCCCTCCGACTCCGACACAATCTGAGACTCGCATCGATGCTCTTTGTCTGCGCAAACGCCTCTTCGGTAGGACAACGTCATTTTTCGAGTGAGCGGCAAGCATCCGTACCGGAAAACGCCCCCATAGGCCATTGTTTCATCGAGGATCGCAGCCACGATCCCGCCATGCACAAACCCAGGGTAAGACTGGAAAACCTGGGGAAGGTGAAAAAGAGTGAAAGCGCCTTGTTCCGTTTCCTGAAATTGGAGATCTAGCCCTCGAGGGTTTGCAGCGTGCGTACCGCACACAAAGCATTCAATTCCGTCGAGTCCAATTTCGCGTGAATGTCTCAGCTTTTTCATGGCCCAGGTTTTAGCTCGCCTTCGGGAGATTTTCGATCTAATTTCGTTGGAGATTTTTTTTGGAGGTTTTATGGCAAAGAAGACAGCTCGCAAGAAAGCGCAGCGCAAAGCAAAAATTCGCAGCGGGAGACAGCAACAACGGCAGAACCCCAAAATTGCGGCTCGGCGTAAAGCGCAGAAAGCCATGCGAAACCGCAAACATTCGAAAAGCTAGAGTGCTGTTAAAAGCCTAACGGCAAAGCATTTGACCTTTGTAGGTAGAAAAACATACTACCTAGGAAGATGGAAACCGCCCGAATCCCTTTCGTCCTTTCCGATCCGCTCCCGGTACTGCCAGTACGCAATATGGTGCTGTTCCCGAGCACTGCCTCTACGTTAGTCGTCGGTCGGCCGAAAAGTATTGCGGCAGTGAAACACGCCCAAAAGGCAGGAGATTTGATCCTGGTCGTGGCCCAGCGCGATGGCGACGTCAACGACCCGGGCCCTGCGGATTTACAGACGGTGGGCGTCGTGTGCCTCATCACCAAAGCGAGTGAAACCCAGCACAAGGGGTTCCAAATCGTTGCCAGCAGCCTTTTTCGTTTCCGCATCAGTGAATTTGTGGCCCATGATCCTTGCCTAACGGCGCGCGGCGAGCAGTGGCCGGATACGGCTCCGGTGAGCCTCACTCGGACTGAAGCCCTCGCGACTGAAATCAAAAAGCTCGGTCTAAAGATCCTGGGAATGCTGGGCCCAAGCGCCGGGGAAAGCGCCGTGAAGCTTTTGTCTGCGTTGGACTCGCCTGAGAAAATTGCCGATTTCTGCTGCTCCTTCCTGGCCCGCCCTACTGCGGTCAAACAGGGGTGGCTAGAGGACCGAGATTTGGATCACCGGCTCAATGCTCTACTCGATGAGTTTATCGTCGAAAGAGAGCGCATTTCGCTTCAAAGCGAAATCCAGTCTCGAGTGATGGCGCGGGCGTCCAAGGACCAACGAGACCATTTCTTGCGTGAGCAGTTGCGCGTTATCCACGAAGAGCTTGGAGATGAGCACGGCAAAGAAGACTGGATCCCTCGCATTGAAGCGGCTCGCATGAGCGCCGACGCGGAGAAAGTAGCGCGCTCCGAAGCCGCTCGCCTGGGCCACGTGCCGCGGTCCTCGCCCGAGTACCAAGTCATACGCACCTACCTTGAGTGGCTGACCGGATTGCCCTGGAAAAATGCCACGGCCAAAACGTTCCAAGTTGCTGAGGCCAAAGCGGTACTCGATGCCGATCACTTTGGATTAGAGAAAGTGAAAACCCGCATTAGCCAGTTCCTTGCGGTGCGCAAGCTCCGAGCGGATCAGCGCGGGCCGGTTTTATGTTTTGTGGGGCCACCCGGCGTGGGCAAAACAAGCTTAGGCCGCTCAATTGCGAAAGCTTTAGGCCGGGAGTTTATCCGAGCGAGCCTCGGGGGAGTCCGAGATGAAGCAGAAATCCGGGGCCACCGGAGAACGTACGTGGGTGCCCTTCCAGGCCGGATCATCCAAAGCTTAAAACGGTGTGGCTCAAACGATCCGGTCATGCTGCTCGATGAAATTGATAAAGTGGGGAGTGACTTCCGAGGCGATCCGGCTTCTGCGTTGCTCGAAGTCCTAGACCCTGAGCAAAACGGCACTTTTATCGACCATTACTTGGATGTCTCTTTCGATCTTTCGTCCGTTTTTTTCATCACGACGGCCAATTCGTTAGACACGATCCCGCGCGCGCTTTTGGATCGCCTGGAAGTGATTGAAGTGAGCGGCTACTCGCTGGCTGAAAAAACGGAAATCGCAGTGCGCCATCTAGTCCCTCGTCTGCTACGAGAGCACGGGATGACACCGGAACGAGTGAAGATCCCCCGATCCACGATCGAGCAGATCGTCACGGATTACACCATGGAATCCGGTGTTCGAGGCCTTTCCCGGCAGCTCGCACAAGTTTTACGTGGTACTGCGGAGCGCCTGACGTCGGACGACCCCCCACGTACGGTAGACTGTAGCCCCGATTCCCTAGATGCTTTCTTGGGCCCCAAGAAATTTTTCCCCGAGCAACTGGATGAAACGGCTAGGCCCGGCATTGTCACTGGCCTCGCGTGGACTCCCACGGGCGGACAAATTTTGCATGTCGAAGCGACACAAATGGACGGCAAAGGCGACTTGATCCTGACGGGCCAACTCGGAGACGTGATGAAAGAGTCCGCTCAAATCGCGCTCAGCCTTATACGATCTCAGTGGCACAGGGATTTCCCTCTACGGCTCGAGAAGACGGACACGCACATCCATTTCCCGGCGGGAGCGATCCCGAAAGATGGCCCTTCGGCAGGAGCCGCACTCTACTTGGCGCTCGCGTCGCTGGTGGAGCGAAGGGGAATCGACTCCCGCATTGCGGTGACCGGTGAAATCACCCTCCGAGGGCAGATCCTTCCCGTGGGGGGAATCAAAGAAAAAGTGCTGGCAGCACACCGCGCGGGCGTCAGGCTCGTGATCCTCCCCAAACAAAACTCGGGAGATTTAAGAGAAATCCCCGCGGAAGTGCGCAGCGAGCTACGCTTCCACTTCGTCAAAGACGCAAAGGAACTAGCAGCCGTTGCCGGGCTTTTGGGAGAGCCACCGGAAATCCCGCTCCCCCCGTCGTCTTACCGCACGGGCATTCAAAGCGAGTTTGTGCTTTCAAACTGAACTGGTTGACGGTGCAGACTGTCGCAAGGCGGAAGCTCCGGTAAGAGCACCAGCTCAGCCTCGAAGCTTGTGGATTCGCCTCCAAGGGGCGGGGTGAGAATACGTGAAAAACTCCCGAAGACCGCTCGGGACAAAAAGGGATCGGTTCTGAAAAGTCAGCGTCTCAAGCGCGTTCGCTAGCGGCTCACCCATTTTCATCTCATTCGCGGCAAAACCATCGGCTTTGTTCTCTCTCCAGCGCGAAAACAACCGCTCTAGAAACCCAAAGGGGATAGCCACCAAAGCGACCAAAATGAAGTACAGAAAAAGCCCAAACGGCGCGCCGACAAAAGTGAACCAGCGAGGGAGAAAATAACCCGCGGCGAAAAAGTCGGCGATTCCAAAAGTCGCAAAAAGAGACATGCCAGAAAGGCAAAGGCCTTTCCAAATATCTTTGTGCACTTGGTGGCCAAGCTCGTGGGCAAAAACCGCGAGCACTTGGTCCTCGGGGTATTTTTGGTAAATCGTGTCTCCGATCGCAATCCGCTTCGTCCGCCCGAGCCCCATAAAGAGCGCGTTGCCTTTCTCCGTTTTTGCACCGAGGCCTAAAAGGTACACTTCGCGAACGGCAACGCCGATGCTCGCCGTCAGTTCCAATAACTTTGAGCGCAGCGGCCCGTCAGGCAAAGGGCTTAGCTTAAAAAACAGCGGCAGGAGTAGCACGGGGGCTAGCTGCGCTAGGACGACTGAAAAAAGCACAAAGAAAGCGGCGAACGCCACCCACCAATAAGCCCCCAGCTGGGTAGCGGAATACCAAGTGAAAAGTAAAACGATCAGACCTAACGTTGCCCCTACAAGAAGTCCTTTGAGGTGGTCTAAAGCCCACTGCGCAGGGCTTTGTTTCGCTACCCCGAACCGCTTATCGATGAAATAGTGCCCAAAAGAGAGGGGAAGGGTCAGTATTTCCCACCCTACTCCCAACGCCCCAAAAAAATAAAGAAAGAGAGAAAACCCCTGAAACCCTTTCGCAGCAAGCGACTGCTCAAATTCGATCAAGAAATGTCCGCGGAGCAAACCCCAAACGACCGCCACCCCCAGAAAAAGCCGCACGGAAGCAAGTGAACGGTGCCACCGGACATACGGGCCCACACGCTCATCGTGGGCTTTCCAACTCGCCGCAATTTCCACTAGGAACCCCTATTTTTTGGACAGCAAATTGAGCGCCGAACCCGCTTTGAACCAGCCAATTTGATCTTCCGTCATCGAATGGTTGAGGAGTACTTTGGACTCCGTGCCGTCGGAATGGGTGAAAACCGCTTGGACAGGCTGCTTGGGAGCAAGCTTTGCGAGATTGACGCTCACCGAATCCATCTCTTGGACCAAATCGTAATCCGCGGGTTTTTGGAACGTCAGCGGGATAACCCCTTGTTTCTTAAGGTTCGTCTCGTGGATGCGCGCGAA
>JANPJT010000020.1:0-28665 GCA_031425635.1 Pseudomonadota bacterium | reverse complement strand
GACCGAATAACCGCTGCCGTTGCGATTGGCGCTGTCGCTAAAATCCCCGCTGTCCCCGAAAAAGATCCACCCATTGCCGCGACTGATGGAGGAAACGGAAGCGGACCACATGCTGAAAAGCATGTTCGGTAGCACAAACCGAATGCCATCGCTTTCCGCTTGGTGGTAATCCCACTTCGTTGGCAGTCGCCACACGACCGAGGGGCTCGTTCCGGTGGCAGCAAAGCGCATACCGCCCTTCATTGAGTCGTAAGCGGCGGAAGTGTTCAACCCCGCATCCTCCGTGCAACGACTATCGGGAGTCACTTGGTTCTGGTTCCCAGCGCTGTCGCAAAGGCTGCTCGGATCGGCCTGTCCATAGGGGCCTCCGCCACTAGAGCCGCTCGCCCGGCACCAGTTCATCGTTCCCAGTCGGTCGCTCCACAGTAAAGTAGTTCGTTCGTCGCGCCAAACTTCATGCGTAGAGTTATAGGTTACCAGTTTCCACATTCCCTGACCCGCGTTCCCACTTGTCGAACCATCCCAAGTGGAACTCGTCGGGTTCTGAGTCGCGCAATGCGCAATGCGGGCCGCTACTGTCGTTTGGGACGTGCCACAAGCGGTGGCTGGGCGCGAAGCATAAGTAACGCTCCCGCCGAGGTAACCGTCATCGTCTTTCGTAATGTCGGGCACCTGCCGGTACGTCGATTGTACGGCTTGGGTTCCCAACGCAAGCTCTTGTGCCAGCGTATTCTGAGGCGTGGCCCGGTCTCGGTGCATTTGGCTGGCCATGAATTGCACAAAGCTGCCCGCGCTCCAACTCCCATCGGGGCACTGGGCTTGATTCAAACAAACCCGCCCGCAACCCACAAAAGGGGAAAGCACTGAAAGACTAAAAATCGCCGCAATGAAAATTTTTCGGGACATCCGTAACGTTGTATCGGCTACTTTTAGATCGAAGTTGAGTAAAAAGGAGCCTCATCGTTTCCCCCGGCGATTTTGGCCTCTGAACTTAGGGTAAACTTGGCCCCTCAGTTTAACCGCCGCGGTAGTCGCGCTACTGCGGCGTTAACGAGACCCGAAAACTCGTTAATGACGTCGACTTGGAGAATGGTGCGTTGGTTCATCGAACGCAATTGTCGAAGCGGACCGAGTGCCCTACGCGTGCCAGAACACTACCCTCAAAATTAACCGAGTGCCTTCCCAGGCCCTTCTTGGTCACCGAACTTCTGTTTGTAAAACGAGGTCCATCGATTAAGTAAAGTCCCAAAAATCACCCCCGGCGCAATCCACAGCAAAGGGGAACCCGTCCAAGGTGCTGGCCAAATTCTAGGAGCGGCTGTTACTAAGAATGCTGTCACGGTAGCGATGCAAGCTGTAAACATTCCGTTCATATGCGCGTACCACCAGTGCATTTTTGCGTTGGGCGAACCAAGCCAGTAGCTCAACTGATTTTTTGCAGTGAAATGGCTCAGGAAAGGAAAAGCTATTAAAAGCGTATCCTGAAGAACAAAACCGAGCACTTGCGTGGACAGCCCAAGAACTATTAAAACCATTGGTGGACCAATGTGCAACAACGCACGGCTGGGCCTTTTTCGGTTCTTGAATTTTAAAACATTTAGGCCATACCAAAGAGAAGTTAGCGTGAAGGCAGAAATGAAAAATAAAAATGCGGAGAAGCCTGTCGACGTGCCAATGCGAGCTGGGTCGAAAAACACTCTCCAAGGAGTGATTACAAACGCAGAAAGGCCCACAAAAACCATGGCGTAAGAGTAAACCCAGCCAGCCTTGATATGGAGTTTGCCTCCCTTTTTCGACATCAGTGGGATGAGAAACGACGCGAGCGCAACGGCGCCTCCAACGGCATGAAAAAGGAATAGCCATCGTATTGGGTGTTCGATTGATTCAAACTTCATTTCGGTCCAACTCTTACCCGGAATCATACCTTCGAAGCAAGTTTTCTGGGCCGAAGCACGCGGTTACGTTTGAGGACGGCCTTTAAGCAAGGAAGAAGAGGGGCTCCTACCAGAACCTGTTTGGAGGCACCGACCGCATTGGGCGAAGCGGAACAATTTCCCTTACGCGGGTAGAAAACTACCTTCAAAGTTAACGCGTGCCGCTGCCGAAAGGCACAAGAACGGTATTCCCCCCAACGTCCCCAACGAGGGATCATTCGAATCGGACTTGTTTGATTTCATTTAATCGAAAGGCGATTGGCGGGGCGGACGGGTTTCGTCCAAGCTAAAATCACAACTCCTAGATCCCATTCAATAACTAACAATCGTAAGAGCTTACTTAGAATTCGAAATTGCATGGAGCTGCACTAGCACCCGACAGAATTTATTTAAAACCCAAACAAGAATCCGAGGTGCGCGCCGATTTCGGGACTGATAGGGCCGGAGACAGTCGATACAACGTCCGCACCCAACACGAACGTGGTCGAGCGGCCAAGCCTTAAGTTAATGGAGGCGCTGGGCCCCACTCGGTAGTAAAACTGATCGGGGTAGCTCGAAGTGTCGGTCGCAAACTGGTAGCCGAACCGCTGGGCGATGCCGATGAGCAGACCAAACCCGCCTAAACGCAAAAGGGCGAAGTTGGCTTGCAGGCCCATTTCAACGATATTGCCTGGAGATGAGCCGATGACTTGGGGACTCAACATCCGGTAGTAGCCGATCGATGGAACCAAGTAGAACCGATTCCAAAAGCTAAACCGCGAGAAGAACCGTAAACCACCGAAGACTTCAGCGGTGCCGATGCGGTTAAAACTAAAAGCGCTGGCCTGCAGCCCCAGCCGGACAGGCTCCTGGCGGGAGCCAGAAGAGGCTGTGTAGCGCTCTGGCGGGCTTTCTAGCCTGCTCGGCATGAGCGGCGGACGAGCTTCCCCTTCGGCGCTTAAAAGCACCAAAACTGAAAACTGTACGAATACACGTCTAACCCACATCTCGACGGAAGGAAGAAGCAGGCTTTGTGCCAACCGGTAGGCACTCGATTTGGCTCGTATGCAATCGGTGCGTGTCGATTTTTTGATTTGTCGAGGCGCGCTGACAGCGTTACCGTCCTTTTATGAATTACTGGCACCACCCATCGATCGATCCTGTCCTTTTACACCTTTGGGGCCCTTTTCAGATCCGCTGGTATTCATTGCTCTACGTGGGTGCATTCCTCGTCGCTCGTTTTCTTTTGAAACGCCTTGCAAAAGAGCCGCGGTTCAAATTCACCGGCGACCAAATGGAAGAGTTCATTGTTTGGGCGCTCTTCGGAGCTGTAGTCGGAGCGCGAGTCATCTACTGCACGGTTTACGATCCGGGCGGATTCACCAATGACGCTTTGTTTCTCTTCAAAGTTTACGAAGGCGGGCTTTCGTTCCACGGCGGACTGCTTGGAGTCGCTATCGCGGGGCTTATCTACTCCAGGAAACACGGTATCCCGTTTTGGAATCTTGCGGATGCGATGGTCCTTGTCACTCCCACTGGGCTCGCCATGGGCCGGCTCGGAAACTTTATCAACGCGGAGCTTTACGGGAGAGTGACTACGGTTCCGTGGGGTATCATTTTCCCAGGAGCGGGGCCTTTGCCCAGGCACCCCTCCCAACTGTATGAGCTTTTTTTAGAAGGCATTTTGCTCTTCGCGGTTTTATGGTTTTTGAAACCGCGCGTGAAAACAGACGGCGTGCTTGCCCTTGTTTTTCTCTTTGGATACACCCTGGCCCGTTTCATCGTGGAATTCTATCGCCAGCCCGATAGCCACTTAGGCTTTCTTTTCTTGGGCCTCAGTATGGGCCAGTGGCTGTCTGTCGCGATGCTTTTTGCGAGCGCGGTCTTGGTATTCGTGTGGACGAAGCGGCCGGTAGCGGGTAAACGGAAAGGGAAGCGATAGGTCCACCGCTTTGAATCTCACCGCCTCGCAAGCGAGCCGGGTAAGGGGACAAACAAAAAGATAGCTATGTGGGGATCTTTCGAACCCATCATGGCTCAGTGAATACCACTGAGCATCGCCCCGAAATCAGCAATCGAACCATCCATTGACCCACAAAGTGAGTAAGCCTTTCCGCCGCTTGCCGCAACCGCAGTCTCGAAGCGGCTTCCGGAGTAGGACAAAAGGCTATCGGGACGGCAGTCTGCCAAATCGCCCGCAGCGAAAAACCCAAAGTGCTTGGTGTCCTTTGGCAAGGCCTTCAAGTAATCAGCTACAGGCACTGCGGACTGTTCGGTTTCGTCCGTCACATACACGATGGCTAACGGCCTGGTGATATCGGCAAAACCGTAGTTTTTTTTCGCCAGGTACTTCAACACCGTCTTGAAAGGGGTCTCAAGCCCGTCTCCCATCGTTCCCATACGCATGATCGCACTTTGCAGGTCCGCTAGCTGCAGCGGCGGATACGCTCCCATTTTCTCGAGCTGGGCCCCATCGTGGCTCAGCACATCCATATCCACTTCCCGCCCGACAGCACCCGAGAGCGTTGAGGACGCCTTTGCTAAACCGCTGCCAATCTCCGATTGCCACGGCCCCATCGAACCGCTCGAATCGACCACCCACAGCAGATTCAATCCCGGTGCCTTATTTACGGTGATGGCCACTTCGACTTCCACTGTGTCGCCCCCCTTGGGGAATGAAACTTTAGCACTGGTGCGGCCAAGGTCTTTAGGGCCCGGAGTGCCGATCAGGAGCCCTTTGAAGGAGAGAGTCAACCAGACCGGTCCTTGCAAGAAAGTGTAGGGATGGCTGGCTCCGGATACTTCCGTGGCGAGATCGAATACGAAGGGCTTGGTCACCCAGGCGTCTGCCTGCAACTTCACGGCGGTTGCGGTTCCAAAACCAACGAGAGCATAAGTGAGCATTCCCGAAATGAGCCAAATGCGCTGTTGTATCATGGTGCGAAGTCCCTCTCCCCTTTAGATTGCCGAGGCAAATATCGGGGAGTGCGCAGCACTTCGACAAGGGGCACCGCATTACTGCTTTTTAGCTCGCGTGCGCACTTTGCCCGTTTCCTAGACTAAAGATCCAGAATGGCTTAGCGCGTATTTCGAGGCCAGCCCTTATCCAAAACCCGGCAAGAAAATAGAAATCCCGCCGCTCGCGCTGAAGTTGCTCCCAAAAGCGCGTCTTCCGTACGTGGTGGAATAAGTCATGTAGTTGCGGAGATCGACAAAAAAGGTGAACGAATTGTTCAAGAAGAATTTGAATCCGATTCCGTAATTAAGCGATGGATCCCACCCTCGTGAGACTTGAGTGGCAGTGGGCGCCGCTAGAGAAAACCCGAGAGTCTGCGTGTTGACTAGGCCGAGCCCAAACGAAACGTAAATATCCAGGTACGCTACCTGAGATCCGAAAAAATGGATTTTGCCGTAGAACGGAGACATCAAAAATGAACTGCCAAGGGAAGTGCCAAGCTTTACGGCTTCTAAGTTTTGGATGCTATTCGTTGGATTGGATACCAAGGAGGTAATCACACTGGAGGTACTGCCAAACGGCAGCTGAAAATCCAAGATCTCCCACCCGTAATGATCGTTGATATGCCAAGTTAAGCGCCCACCCACCATCACTTGATTGAAAAGGGAATCGTACGGAAGAATCCCGCCCCCGACCCCGAGCTCTACTTTCCCCGCCTTGTAGTAACGCTTGCTCCGAACGACCGACTGTTCTTCACGCTCTTCCAGGTACTGCGGACCGCCGATTTCTGGCTCGTCCGCGTAAGCCCCGGGGAGAATAAAGAACGCACACAAAAGAAGTGAGGTTTTAAGGTTCATGGGTTTTCCAAGTGAAATAGAGAATTAGGAACTACTCTAATTTCATCACGCCCCTTACTTTTCTTCAATGTGTCATTCCAGACAAAGAAGTGAAAGAATGGGAAAATGACGCAAGGCCTCCTCAATGTTCTCATCCTCGTCCCTGTTTTTTTGTTTTGTTTGTGCCTGCACGAGTATGCGCACGCTTGGGTGGCGAGTCGGCTCGGTGATCCCACCGCGAAGGACATGGGGCGTTTAACGCTCCACCCCATGGCCCATGCCGACTGGGTGGGAACCTTCTTGCTCCCCGCCGTCTGCATTTACTCAGGCCTTCCTTTTTTCGGCTGGGCGAAACCGGTGCCAGTGGATCCCCGGCATTTTGCCAACCCGCGCAAGGGGATGGCGCTCGTGGCTTTTGCGGGCCCCGCGTCCAATTTTCTCCTGGCGTTAGCCGCCACTGGGATCCTTGCGATCGCGGTGCGTGTGCCCCTCTCTTACGGGGAATTTGACGTGTCCAATGCGCTCCAAATCCTGGGAGTGCTCGCAATCAAAGTGAACCTTTTTCTTGGCGTGTTTAACCTACTGCCCTTACCGCCCCTCGATGGCTTTAATGTGCTCCAAGCCTTCTTGCCCTCACGTTGGGTCGGGACCCTGTACCGCTTAGCCCCCTACTCCACGGCAGCACTCATGATCCTTTTGATGACCGGTGGCCTGCGGGTGCTCGGCATGCCGGTGGAATACCTTTTTCGATCGCTGGTGAGGCTTGCGGTTTAGAGCAGCAGCTTTATCGCCCCAAAGAACAGCTCGTTTTTTTGCTTAGAATCAAAAGCCGCGGGACAGCTTCCGCGGCATATCTTTCGCGAGAGGTAGCTACCCGTCCCGCTTACCTGCCTCGGTGATTACTCGCTACTTCGCCACCGGTTTAACGGCGACACAGATCGTTTTTTCGCTGAGGGTTTGTTTACCGAAAGCTGCGGCCCCATGGCTCTGGGCAAGCGCGCTAATTTCGAAACTATCGGGCGCGTACTGAGCGAGTGCCCGGTTGATATCCATATCGGTTGCGCGGCAGATAACCTTAGGAGCCGTTAACTTCACAGCCTCCTCGGCAGCCTCGGCCAGGCAGACCAACGGCATGGAAACCAGAAAACAGAGACCAAAAAAACGCCCTACGGATTTCATTTTTCCTCCAAGCGGAGCCGATAACACCGGTGCGGAACAATGAAAAGGTGGATTTTCTGGCTTCTTTGCCTGCCCTCCCCTCTCGCGAGAGGCGGCGAAACTCAGCCACCGCTAGCCCGTGGTAATGGAGCAGCCCAATGGATGTCCATCTGAACCTCCTTTTCCGCATCCTCTGGCACAACGGCCTCCACGAAGAGAAAATGGCCGTTCGCTGTAAATAAGAACCTCTCGGTGATAGGTGACCTATCGCTAGGGGATAGAAGGGCTTCACGCACTCGCCAAGACGGCCCGGCCAGCTCCTCCATAGTTCGCTCGGGGAGCCTTACGTAGTGGCGTTGAATCACTTCCCGACTCGCCGGCAAAGCGGCCAAAAACGAGAAGCCCCCCGACAGCGCGCCGAAGGCCAAACCCGCGGGGATGGAAACGGTGCCAGTAACGGTAGCGACAAGGGAGCAAACCATGCCCAGTTGGCCTGCTAAAATCCCGCAAAGCAACTTGGGGCTGGCTTTTAGCTGTTGATTGATCTTCTCCTGGAATTCACCACTCTTGAAGTGCCTTTGGTAAAGTTCTCGGTCCAGCTGCGGTCTTCGGCTTTCGTGAAACTTCCGCTTCTGGTGAAACGCGACCGCTTGTGCCAATCCAAAGGCAGGGGCACGTCCATAAACGGTAGTGGCATAGAAAGTATAGCGCTCGTGCCAACCCTGGGGATTCAAACCTTGCCGCACCCATTCAGGGCTTTCCTGAACCTCCGTCCACTGGGTAGGCACTCCTGCCTCAGAAAGGATCTTCTCACATTCGAAAGGGAGGGTACTTCCCCACCCGCTTGGGATGGCAATGAGAAACGAAGCCGGCAATACTTTCATACGGCACACTGGGTAAACGGAATAAAATCCCGAGTCAAACAAAGATCGCAAAGTGAATCCCGCGGAGTTAAGCATGCGGCCACCAAAGTGATGAGTGGCTTTGGTCAAAGCTCACCTAAAACCTGTTCGTGAAAGGTACTCGGTTACTTTTGAGGAGCATGCATGTTGTTGGCAAAGCTCTTTGAAAGCAAACGCATACTTGCCTGGATATTGCGCGCGATGTTGGTTGTGGTTTTGGGGGTTGCTAGTGATCGATCCTTCCGCGCGGGTTGGTTGGTTCTTGTGGCGTTGTTTGTTGCCCGCTTGGAACCCTGCGCCGTTCGGCTACGGGTCTGTTTTCGGAAAAAAAGGGAAGGGCTTTTCTTGGCAGTTGGCTTTGAGATCTATGTTGGACTTTGACAGTCTTCTTGGGATGGTTCTTTAAGTTTTGCTCGTCGGTAGAACGGCCATTTTGTTCTTTTTATCGTCGATAGAATTGGTTTTTTTTGTTGCCTTCGGATCTCTCATTACATACATATATACGTATATCAGATGGAGGTGTTTATGCTTTCTGGTTTGAGTGATAGCGCGCTTTGGGAAGGGATTTTTGAGGCTGTGCTTCGGGAGAAGAAGTGTACTTTGATGGTCTTGGAGCAGCTTGCCGAAGTGGATTTGAGAAGGCTTTGGTTACGGGAAGGGTATTCGAGTTTGTTTGATTTTTGCGTGCGTGGTTTGAACTACTCGGAAGGCGAAGCAGCCCGTCGGATCCATGCTAGCCGTTGCATGGTGGCTATACCCGAAGTGAAGCCTCTTTTAGAACAGAATGCGCTTTCTTTGACGGGACTCAGCCAAGTGGCTCCCCACCTGACCAAAGACAATGCCCCTGAAGTTTTAGCCGAAGTGCAGGGCAAGTCGACTCGGGAGATTGAAGGGATTTTAGATCAACGGTTTCCTGAAGCCCGGCCCCAGGAAGAATTTTTGAAAGTCCGTTTAGACCCTGAGCTCAAAGAGCTTTTGGCACTAGCCAGCCGGGAGCTTTCTGAGAAGAACGAAGTGGTTTTGTTAAAAAGAGTTTTAAAGAAATTCTTAGTGAGGAAACCAAAGGCGAGTCGGCCTGCCTCTGCTGCTGGGACAAAAAGCCCAGGTGGTTCAGCAACGCCTGAGAAAACACTCTTGCCGAGTAAGCACACCCGCTATGTCCCTCGGGCCATCGCCCGCATAGTACGCTCTGATAGTTCGAATACTTGTACTTTTAAATCCACTTCCGGCACCCAGTGCAACCAAACGGCGCGTCTTCAAATCGATCACATAAGGCCTTGGGCTAAAGGGGGAAGTAGCTGGGACCCTACGAACTTGCGGCTGCTTTGCCGAGCCCACAACTTGTTCGCTGCACAAAGAGACTTCCCACATCGCGCGAAAGATATGCCCTTTCCCAAAACCAGACCCGTAGCCGAATGGCGTAGGGTTCCAAGCGGGCGACCAGCCCAGGCACGAGCGAGAGACTCGACCGCGCGGAAGGATCGGTCACTAGCAACCCCCGAAACCGCAATAAACATCGCGCGCGATATGCCGCGAAAAGTAGCAGCGTACACTTCCCCCAAGCGGGCGATTAGCATCGGGATGAGCAAGTATCTAAACCGCGCGGACGGGCCGAGCCCTAACGATCCGCGGCTCCCCTGGCATCGCGCGCAACACTTGCTCCCAAAAAGATGCTAGGTGCCCGGTGGAAATGGCCGCTACGTTTTGGTGGCTTCTGGGATCCGGGTAGATCGCGTTTTCTACCAACCCAAAACGTAACCAAAAATCAAAGGCGCTACGATGGTGGCGTCTGACTCAATGACGTATTTGGGTGTCGACGTTGCGAGTTTTCCCCAGGTGATTTTTTCGTTGGGAACCGCCCCCGAGTAGGAACCGTAGCTGGTAGTGGAGTCGCTGATTTGGCAGAAATAGGACCAAAGCGGGATGTCCTTTAGGAGATCTTGGCTGAGCATAGGGACCACGCAGATAGGGAAGTCGCCCGCAATTCCGCCGCCCACTTGGAAGAAACCGATGCCTTGGCCTTCGCAATTGGCCTGGTACCACTTGGAAAGCTCGATCATGTAGTGAAAGCCCGCCTTGATAGCCACGGGCGAGACTTTCTCTTCAATCACTCGGGCCGTAAAAATGTTGCCCATCGTGGAGTCTTCCCAGCCGGGCACGAAAAGAGGGATGCCCGCTTCGGCTGCAGCTAGGAGCCAGCTATTTTCTCGGGGGATCTGGAACGAAGCTTCCAGCTTCTTGCTGAGCAAAATATCGTAAAGGTATTCGTGGGGGAGCCGAGACTGGTTTGCAGCCGAGGCTTTTTGCCAGCCTTCTAGCACCACCCGCTCAATCCGGCGGATCGCTTCTTCTTCAGGGATGCACGTGTCGGTCACGCGGTTCAAATGCCGTTCCAGAAGGGCTTGCTCGTCTTGGGGCGTGAGGTCGCGGTAGTTGGGGATGCGCTCATAGTAGTCGTGCGCCACGAGGTTATAGACATCCTCTTCCAGGTTGGCCCCGGTGCAGCTGATGGCGTGGACTTTGCCTTTTCGGATCATTTCGGCGAGCGAAATGCCAAGTTCTCCCGTGCTCATAGCCCCAGCCAACGTCAGGAACATTTTGCCCCCCTGCTGGAGGTGTTTTTCGTAGCCTTTAGCGGCGTCGGCCAGAGCGCCTGCGTTAAAATGGCGGTAGTGAGTGTCCACAAACTGGCGAATTGGCGACTTGTGCATATTGGCTCCCGTGGCGCGACCCTAGTCATTTTAGCGGCAGAAATCAATGCAAAGCCTTGCTTGAAGTCAGGCCTCCTTGTTTGGTAACCTGACTGGCTTAAATATGGATCATTCCTCTGAACTCCTCTTCTCCTTGTTAGCTTTGGGCGGAGCCTTCCTCCTGATTGGGTTGAACGGGTTTTTTGTTGCGGCCGAGTTTGCGATTGTGAAAGTCCGCCGCACTCGCCTTGAGGAATTGGCAGGCCAAGGCATCGCTGCTGCGCGCATTTCCATCCTTTGCGTAGACGAGCTAGACGAATACCTTTCGGCCACTCAGCTGGGGATCACCCTCTCCAGTCTTGCTTTGGGCTGGGTGGGAGAAAAAGCGTTTGCAGAACTCTTAGCGTTTGCTTACCCCACCGTGTTTCCGGAAACGGCGGCTGGGCACCATATTGCTGCGATTGTGATTTCTTTTTTCCTGATCACGATGCTGCACGTGGTTCTGGGCGAGCTCGTGCCTAAAAGCATGGCCATACAGAACTCAGAGCGGATCACTTTGCTCGTTTCGCGCCCCCTCAGGTTTTTCTTTTTTGCGTCGAAACCTCTGATCCAAACCTTTACTTGGATGGCGAACGTCATTCTGCGGCGGATTGGCTACCACGGACTCGAAGAAGCCCCCCTCACCGAGAACGAGCTTAAACTCGTGATGAAAGAGTCGAAAGAAGATGGCGTCATCAGCGACAGCGAAGCCCAGATCATTAGCAGGGCTTTCGAGTTTGCTGATAAGCGAGCTATCGACATCATGGTCGGTAGAGAGCAGGTCAAGTTCTTGTCTTTGTCTGAGCCGCTGGAGAAAAACCTGGAGCAAGTGCGCAACAAAATGCACACCCGTTTTCCCGTTTGTGAAACCGATTTCGACTCCGTCGTAGGAGTGGTTCACATGAAAGACGTTTGGCCAGCACTCCTGACCCGTTTTTCCAACGATGTGTTTATGAAAAGCTGCCGCCCCACCATTTTTGTCGACTCTAGCTTGCGCCAAGATCAGCTCATGAAACTCTTCCAAAGCTGCCGCGCCCACATGGCCATCGTTCGCAATCCCCAAACGGGCAGGAACGAGGGGATTGTGACCATGGAAGACGTGCTGGAAACTCTCGTCGGCGACATCCGCGACGAGCATGGAAACTAGGGGCCTTGCCTTTTGGCCAACCCAACGATCCATGCCATTCGCCAAGCTTGCGAGCAGCAAGGTCTTTTGCTTCTGGGCACCACGGGCCTTCAGACCCCTCGCGACTTTGAGTTTTTCGAAACCTGGTTGGCAGACGGTAAGCACGGAGAGCTACGGTATTTAGAGAACCACCGGGCTATCCGAAAAAATCCCGAACTCCTTTTTCCCGGCGCAAAAAGCGCTTTAATACTGGGGCTTCCTTATGCGCTCGAAGAGTTAGGGGATCTCCCCCGAGTGGCTCAGTATGCCCATTTTGTGGACTACCACCGGTGGTTCAAAAAAAAAGCACAGTTGGCGGTCTCTCCTTTCCTTGAGGCGGGAAGCTTCCGAGTGGTGGTGGATTCGGCGCCCGTTTTAGAGAGGGCGCTCGCGGCGAAAACGGCGCAAGGATTCATAGGGAAAAACACGCTTTTTATACACCCCCAATGGGGGAGTTTCCTGCTCCTTGCGGAAGTATTAACCACCCATGAGTTTATTCCTGACACCCCACCCACCATCAATCGCGACCGAAAAACCGCGGCTGGCGGCTGCGGGCCTTGCCAGCTTTGCCAAGTGGCTTGCCCCACGGGCGCATTGCAAGACGCCTATTCGATAGATTCCACCAAGTGCCTATCGTACTGGACGATCGAACAGCGAGGGACCATACCGGAAAAATTCTGGCCTTGGCTAAAGCAATACTATTTCGGCTGCGATTTGTGTCAGCTCGCGTGCCCCTACAACCTAAAGTCTAAAGCGCCTCCCAAAGGCTGGGAGAAACGGTCGTTCCCTCCTCTATCCACCACCGCCACGATGGATGCTGGGGAGTACGAGCGCTTTTTTGGCGGGACACCTTTGACTCGAGCGAAGCGGGAAGGCTTGCGCCGAAACGCCTTGATTGCGATGGCTGTTTTAGGTGACCCGTTGCTTGAGTCGGCGCTCTCATCTATTCGGGGAGACGATCCTCCCGTGCTGCACCAAACCGCCGAGCAAATCCGTGCTTTCCTATCAGCCCCCACTTCCACTACTGTAGCCGTTAAAGGAAAACCGTGAACCGAGAAAACCGCACATTGCTCGTTGTCTTCTTTACCATCCTGATGGACTTGATTGGGTTTGGGATCATTATTCCGGTATCCCCTTTCTTTGCCGAGTCTTTGGGAGCCACTCCAGCGTCGATTACTTTGCTGGGGGCTGGCTACTCGCTCATGCAGTTTATATTTGCGCCTTTTTGGGGCCGCGTTTCCGATAAAATTGGGCGTCGCCCCGTGATTTTAATGAGCATTGCGGTTGCTACCGTGGGCTACATCGGTTTCGCTTTTGCCGAAAATTTTTATTTTCTGTTTTTCGCTCGCCTTCTTTCTGGCTTTGGGACGGCGAATTTCGGGGCCGCCCAAGCGGTCATTGCCGATAGCACGCCCCCTGAACGGCGCGCCAAGGGGATGGGGCTTTTGGGGGCTGCGTTTGGTCTTGGGTTTATTTTGGGGCCCGCGATGGGCGGGGTTCTTGGGCAGTGGGGCCTGCGAGTCCCCATTTTAGCGGCGGCGGGACTAAGCGCGGTGAACTGGTGCCTTGCGTTTCTTTTGTTGCCTGAAACGCGTCCCGCTGGAGCAGGTGCGGGAATAGTATCCCGGTCACCCATTCAGCAGATCCTGGCGGTGGGCAAAGATCCCAATATGCGGCGGTTGCTTGCCGTATTTCTGATTTATTCGGCTGCTTTTTCTATGATGGAACAAGTCTTGGGATTGTTTATCGAGAAAGTCTGGGTAGGCACCGTGCCTTCCCACCCAACCGAATCTGCAGGGCGCGCCTCTTTGCTGACGGCGTACACGCTGATCCTCGTGGGCGTGACCGCGACCATTGTTCAAGGGGGGCTGATTGGAAAGTTAGTCGCGCGCTTTGGTGAAAAAAGCCTCGTCGTTTGTGGGTGCGTGATTGTGGGGCTCAGCCTGATACTGATCCCTCTCGCTGGAATGACCGGGATTTTCGGGGTTTTTCTGGCGGTATGCGTTTTACTTTCTATCGGTAGCGGGATTTCTACTCCCACCCTTTCGAGCCTGCTCTCAAGAGCGACTCAATCCGGAGAGCAAGGCCATGTGATGGGGGTGGGGCAATCGCTTTCCGCTCTCGGTAGGTTCCTAGGCCCCGCCGTCGCAGGTTCCCTTTTCGAGTGGGGAATTGGTATTCCGTTTTGGCTTGGCGGAACGATGATTGTGGCAAGTTCGTTCGTCGCTGCTCGCTTTATCCCCGTGAACGGGGATTCAAAGGCAATGGCTCAAAGTCACTAAAGTGTTACTTAAGACGGAAGTGGTATAGCGGGCTTGCCCACAAGAAGCTCCGGTAAAAGTGAGCCGTTCCTCGACGGTCGGTACCCTCAAACTCAAATCGTACACTGCGCGTACTTCGCCGCTCGTGGGGTAGCAGCAGTTTGGATCGGAATATACTAAAGGGGCCACTACCGTCACAACACCGATGGAACTGCTGATATTGTGCTGCACCCGAAGCTGGGCTCCCGGAGCTACTGTGTTCGAGCTAATAACGATGTCTCCGTTGAAACTCGCTCTGGTATTGCTGGAGATTCCGCCAAAACTGACCGAGCTTCCGCTCAGCGATACCGTTTGACCAATGCCAAGCAAAGTGTCGCCGGTTTGTACTGTGTTGATGGTGTGATCCCAGATTCGGTCGACCGTGTCGTCTTCGGCTTTGGACGTCGGCAGCTCGGTAAGGTCGAACGCGCTAGGGTTGGTGACAGGATCCGATGGGTGTTTTACGCCTAGCGCGTGCACTCCCTTCACAATGGCGCGGCGTTCACTAGCGCTTTGAAAAGTAACTTCGACTCCGCCAACACGGGCGTCTTGCCAGCCACTTGGAAAATCGGAGTACATGTACGCAACGACTTTGTCAGGTGCCGATCGCATATTGAGCTGATCCTCAGCTTGAGAGCCGGCACCCCACCTTCGAACCACGGTTTTACCGACGAGCGCAGCGACCCCCGCAGCGTTAAACCCTGTCGCCAAAGTATTTGTGCAGTCGAGAGCGGTCGGAAAAGTATAGCTGATATTGCTCCGCCAGTACCCGACACGGCTTGGGCCCGATGGCTGGCAGTTATCGTAGAACACGGTCAGCGTAGACCCGCTGCACGAACCCGAGGTAATCGGCGGGCACGCGGGCGCTGCGGCAAAGGCCTCAGGTATCCAGTCAAAAAAACGCTTTGGTCGCGGTGCCGGCACTGCTGCGACGATGGCGTTGCTTTGAGTGCCGAGGACGGCTCCACCCAGAACCGCTAGGGCCGGCTCCATATCGATATTGGCAGAGGGGGACTGCGAACAAGCGCCTAGGGATATGACCGTGAGCGTTAGGAGTAAGGTTTGTTTTAGGCACATGCTGTTTCTCTTTTCGGTAATTTCCGGGTAGAAGTGAAGGACTTCCAACTAGAGAGATTATAAAACAATGCACCGTTTATTTCTTCTCACCGTTTTTCTGGCTGCTGGAAACTGTATTGCGCTGTGGCAAGTTGAAAAGGGACTAAAGAACCCAGAGAGCGCCCACTACGATGCCGATTCGGGTTTCATTTTTGTTTCCAATGTCGCTGGCGATCCGACTCAATCGGATGGCAACGGTTGGATTTCGAAACTTTCCAAAGAAGGCAAAATGCTTTCCGAGAAATGGGTTTCGGGTTTGAACGCACCCAAAGGCCTTCGAAGCCGGGATGGCTATTTGTGGGCCACCGATATCCAAAGCCTGCTAAAAATAGACATTAAGTCCGGTATCATCGTGCTGCGCGTCCTTGTCCCTTCCGGACGTTTCTTGAATGATTTGGATTTTGGACCCGATGGGACTCTGTATATTTCCGATACTTTCGGTAGCCGAATTTATACTTACCGCGACGCTAAAGTGAGCGTTTTTGCCGAAGGCGATGCTTTGGAGTCGCCTAACGGGCTCTTGGTCGCCGATGGCAAATTGGTGGTTGCCGCATGGGGCCTTACCCGAGACTTTAAAAATACTACTTCGGGCAGGCTTTACTCACTAGATTTGCAAACCAAAGAGCAAAAGTTTATCACGCCGTCGCCGTTGGGAAACCTAGACGGTCTGGAGCAAGAAGACTCCGGTTTTTTAGTGTCCGATTGGGTCGCCGGAACCGTGTCTCTGGTTTCCTCATCGGGTGCTGTTGAAGTGCTTTTTTCGGGGTTCAAAGGGGCTGCCGATATTGGTTGGATTGCCGGAGCGCGAGTATTGCTCGTCCCGCGCATGGGCGAAGATCGAGTGAGCGCTTTTGCGCTCCCCAAAAAGAGTTGATGCGGCATGGCCTTAGAGGAATGGAAGAAGTTTGTACGCCAGCAGGGCATCACCAATTTAAAACAACTTTACGCTTATTTTAAATCGGTCGATGTCCGGGTTGCGGTAATTGAGTACTTAAAGCTCCACCCGGGACTACAGGGGATTGTTTATTGGGTGGCCGCCTTTGCTGTCGGTCTCTTCGCGGTGAGCTACGCAGCGGTTTTTGGGGAGTTTGCCAATTTTGCCTCCTCCCTCAGTCAATCGAACGCGGCACTTTTATTCCTTCTCTCTCCCAGCGCGTTCCTTCTTTCGTGGTGGCTTGTAGCGCGTTTCGCTCCTGGGGCAGGAGGCGGCGGTATTCCCGAAGTGCTAGCGGCTTTGGAAGTCGACGCTTCTCGAGCTTCTCGCTGGACCAGTGCGAAAGTTGCCGTGATTAAAATTCTATCCTCTCTGGCCGGAGCCATTGGAGGGGCTTCTATTGGCAGGGAGGGGCCCACCATCCAGATTGCTGCGAGTATCTTTTATAGCATTGGGATGCCCTTCAGATCCATTTGGCCGTCGATAAGCCACCATTCCCTTTTGGTGGCCGGAGGCTCGGCGGGGATTGCTGCCGCTTTCAACACGCCCTTAGGGGGAATTGTTTTTGCGGTCGAGGAACTTTCCCAACAACATTTTCATCGGTTTAAAACGTTCCTGATTTCGGCAGTGATTATTTCTGGTTTAGTCGCTCAGTGGATTTTGGGGCCTTACCTTTACCTAGGTTACCCGAAACTCGCCCCGATTACTTTTTCGGCTTTGCCTTGGGCGCTGGCAGTGGGGTTTATGTGCGGGATTGCGGGCGGCTACTTTGGAAAACTTCTTGTTTGGGTCCAGCAGGTTTTCTCCCAGTTTGGGGCACGAGCCCATTTTTGGCTTGCGTTGACGGTGGGGCTTTTAACGGCCTCCTTTGCTTGGGTGCTTGGCGCTGAGGTATTGGGTAGCGGTTCAGGGCTAGTCACTCGGGTGCTATTTGAAGAAAACCAGACGGTCGGGTGGGGCACGCTTTTTGGACGGTTCTTCGGCCCCTTGCTTTCCAGCGCAGCTGGAGGAGCGACCGGCGTGTTTGCTCCATCTCTAGCGGCTGGAGCCGCGATCGGCGCAAAGTTTGCTGAGATGACTTCTTCTCCTTACCCTTACCTACTAGTGCTTTTAGGCATGGCTTCGTTCTTAAGTGGCGTGACCCGGGCGCCATTCACTGCATTTGTCCTTGTTCTGGAAATGACGGACCGTCACTCGGCCATTTTCCCGCTGATGATGGCCTCGCTCGTCGCTTCTCTTGCCGCCAAGATCGTTGATAGCCGTTCGTGCTACGAGCAGCGCTGCGATGCATACTTGAAAGACGAAAAAACCGCGGTAGTTTCACCGCCCTGATTGTTCCCAACTGGTTTTTATAAACCTGCGAGCAAGCGCAGTTTTTCTTTCACGTCCTTCATCACCAACGGAGGGAATCCTCACTCGTAAGCGAATCTAGGTCAGCAATCTCGGCAATCGTAGACTTTTGGCCCATTGGCGAAGCCTTCCTAGAGGCATTCTGCAAATACTCATGCTCCGTTGCTTCCTGTATTTTCATCAAGCCCAGCCTAGGGGACCTCGGCAAAGACCTTGCGGTTTTCCAAAAACCACCGAGTGACTGCTTTGCTCAACTTCGGATCGGTGACTTTTACTTTGTCCATTGAGAGCGTGCCGATGTCGCACTGGCAGCTTTGGTTAAGCAGTTTCTTTAGATCGTCTTTCAATTGAGCACGCTCTGCAAAACCCCAGTCTATCCCATCCTGGTGGGTGCTTGCTTTCATGAGGGTTGCCGCTTTCATGCGGGATTCTTGCGAGTACACAAACTGCGGGAGACTGAGCTTTACTATGCGAGGGCCTGCGGGAGCCGTCGCCGCGGGGCTGCCCGCTGCGGGTGCCGGGGCAGGGAGATCCACCTCCGCGTCGAGAATTCTGGTCGTCGTTTGCAGAACGTACTGGGTTGCACGTTTGCTGAGTAGAGTCGCCAGCGCATCGCCCGTCTCCGTGCCAGTCACTTTCCAACGGTCGGGGAGCTTCTTAAGCATCGCAATATCGGCAATGGTGACATGTTCCGGCAAGTGCACGGCGAGCTCTAACCCGTAGTTTGAGATCGCGTCGATCTCGTCTTTGGTGAAGGTATAACTTTGGTTACCCGGCCCGACGCCGCTCAGGTAGGCCGGATCCTTCATCAGTTGCTCAACCTTTTCGAAGAAAACTTCAAAGTCCCGCGGCGTGGGGGCTGTGAACACGTTTTCCCAGCCACCCATTTCCTTCACTTCCGCTTCGATGGCTTTGAGTTCCATTTTCCGGACTTCTTCCTCATTGAGCGCGCCCACGTAAGGGAAAGTCCTTGTGACCGCAAGGGTGTTTTTACTCGCGTCGAAGCTTGCAACCAGTTCGTCTAGAGGGCCTATGATTTTTTCGGCAATCGCTTTGGGACTTAAATTCGCCGACGCAATGGGCCTCACTCGCTCCCAGGGAAGGGGGGCTTTCATGGCAATAAAGCCTTCTACGAACGTGACAGGGAGGTCTTGCAACGAACGTTTTGACGACGAAGCCGCAAACTCTACAATGTTAGCACCTGCATCGAAACGCTGGCAGTCGACGTACTTACCAACGTCGCCATCGGTGCAGAACGCTGGAACGGCAAGAGTTGCTGGGTTTTTTGCAAAGTACAGCATTTCAATCGCGATGCGATCGTAAGGGTACATGGTTCCCGGTTTGGCCCGCATTTGCTGGCCGTGGAGCGCTGATTCTTCCATTGGAAGGTAATCCATTTCGGTGCTTGCGGTTTCTAGCCCTTCGGGCACGCGATCGTTTTCGAGGTAGTCTTTAAAAATATCTGCCCGTTTCGAGTGGGGGTAGTTTTTGACTTCCAGCGATCCCGCAAAATTATGCCGCAAGCCGAGAATGTGGCCAACTTCGTGAGCTACTACTGCGCGCACAAAATCCTGCGACACGCGCAGTATTTTGTCGTCTGTGGCTCCCGATGCGCTCAGGGCGACCATCGAGCGGTGGAGTTGCTCCTTCGCGTCGAGGGCACAGAGGCGGCGGCTGCCCAACCCGAGCAGGCTAAGGCTCGGTGGGGCCGCAGCCGGAGTGGGTGCGTGCTCAAGACGGCGGATGAGCGACCGAACTTTGGCTCGGGTTCCAAAGGCAAAAGTACTCGTGATAAAGGCCTGTGCGCGGAGAACCTCTCCCGTGCGAGGGTCCATTTGAGCGTCGGCGTACGCCATCCCGGCCCGGTCATGGTTCACCCACTGGATAATGTTCGACTCAATGCTAGGAGCGGTGTCTCCCGCTGCCCCGTCTACTACTTTAAGATTTGGCAGGGCCCCTTTCCAATACAGGATCCCATCGCGGACAGCGTCTTTGTACTCTGCAGGAGTGTTGTGAGAGATCGCAAGCTCGATCGGTCGAGTCGAATCAAACTTCGTCGAGAAAACGTCGGTGCTGCCGTCGAGTTTCAGCTGGGGCGCGACTTCAAAAAAACCGGCGCGCTTGAAGTCAGCGGCGGGGCTCGATTGGAACGTGGGGCTCGGGCGGTAAGGGCTTAAAAAATACCGGACTTCCACCATTTCTAAGCTATCACCCGACATAAAACCCGAGGAAGCGACTTGGGCGATTTGGCGGATGAGAACTTGGTTTGGTTGCCGGAACTCAATCGTCTCCAAGTAGCTTTGTCGGACGTCCGAGAATGAGAACGAAGGCCGGTAGCTCGGCTGCTCGGTATGGCTCGCCCAATCGGTCTGGGTGAAAATGGCGGTCATTCCTTCGTTGAAATCAAAACTGATCTCTCCGCCTTTTTCCCGCACGATGGGAAAGGCCGCCAGCACCAGGCTTTGAGGGAGGTCTTTGGTGACGGTATGGCCTTGGGTTGCCTCCATCAGGAGAATTTGATCGCCGTGGCGTTTGAACGCCACCACGCGAGTGCGCAAGGACTCGCCCATGGCAGCGACGGTCTGGGGGATGAGGGCCCCTTGGAGCAGGAATTCTTTATCGAGCGCCGTTTTATCGATCACCAGCAGCGGCTTGCCGGATTTGGTCTCGGTGGTTTTTCCAAAAGAGTCGGTGATTAAGCTCGAAGCAAGCACCGCGTCGGCGCTGCGCTCTTGAAGTTTTCCGCACCCAAAAATGAATAACAAAGGAAGAAGTAAAAAAACCACCCACGAACCCCCATGAAAGTAACCCCACCTTAAGGCGTAGAGCGGAATGGCTCCGGCTGTCAATAGATGATAAACTTTTTGGATTGGATAACCTGACGCATAGTTTAGTGGGTTGCGCCGTCGCCGAAGCGTTGTTTAGCCGCACGCCAGCGGTCCGGCGTCCCACCGTCGCGCCAAGCTTGAGAAAATATTTTTGGATCATTTCCATCGTGGGAAATAATTTCCCCGACCTGGATGTGCTTTACGCCAGTTTCACTCTCAATAGCGCTCGGCTAGGGAACCTGTTGCACCACCGAGGGCATACCCACACGGTTTTGGTAGTTGTTTTTTTAGGTCTGCTCATTGCGGCGGCGGGCGATCGGCTCCTGCTCCGTGGCTTTAAAAAACTCGCCCCCGCCGATCGCGGTTACTTTTGGTTGGCCGCGCTGCTGGGGCCAGTCTTGCACGTTGTGATGGACTCTTTGAACAACTACGGGGTTCACCCCTTTTGGCCGGTCTCCAACCGATGGTTCTACGGCGACACTCTTTTTATTATTGAGCCGCTCTTGTGGGTCACTCTTTTTCCAGTCGTGTACTTTGCGACTCAGCGGCGGAGAGTCCGGTGGGTGATTGAAACGCTTTGCGTGGGGTTTTTTACCGCTCTTTGGATCTTTCCTCTCACTAAATGGTACTCGAATGTGGCCATCTTGGTCTTGGGTGCAGCAGTGTGGCTGGTTTCTTCGAAGCTAAAGCCTAAGCGCCGCGCGGACGCCGCTTTGTGGTTCAGTTTGGGAGTGATCGCGGTTTTTTCAAGCGTGTCGTTTTATTCGAGGGGGCAGATCGGCCGGCAGACTGCCGAGCTTTTCCCTTCGGTGACTCTGCACGATGTCGTGCTGTCGCCCTACCCGGCAAACCCCTTGTGCTGGAGTTTAGTGACCGTAGAGACTTTTGGCGAAGAGACAAAGTACCGCTTGCGCCGCGGTAAGTTCGCGCCGTTCCCCGCTTTGGTGAGCGCCGACCAGTGCCCCCAGCTTGCCTCAAGGGGCTCAACAGCCTACTTAACGAGTGTCCCTACCCTGTGGGGTCCCCAGTACGATTGGGAAGGGCAGTACCAAGCAACGGCATTTGATCTGAAAGAATTTTTGGACTACTCCTGCAGGTGGCAAGCCTTCTTGCGCTTTTCTCGCGCGCCTTTTTTGCAAGAAGAAGCCGGCTCCCTATGGGCGGGAGATCTGCGTTTCGACTACGGCCCTGAAATTGGTTTTTCCGAAATTGAAATCCCCGAAGAGCGCCCGCCGTGCCGAGGTTGGGTGCCTCCTTGGGATGCGCCGCGCAAAGAAATTTTTTAGCGGGCCGCTATTTTCGGCGAGCCATTCGATCATAAAAGTGAAGTGCGGGTTGAAAGTTCTGCTACCATAAAGTGGGGCTTTGATTTTCTTGGGGGAATCTATGCGCACGCTACTAAACAAATATCTTCTGCTTGTGGTTGCTTCTTACGTTGGTCTGGCGCCCATCCGGGCCAATGCAGGGGAGTTCACCAACCTCCTCTCCGAACTTTCTAAGCCTCGAGCCGAGGCTTTGGAAAAGCAACTAGAGCAAGCAAAGGCTGCTCACCAAGCAGGCAATGTGGCAGTTCAGGCCGCGAAGGCGAAAATTGCGGAGCTTAAGCCGGAAATGGACGAAATTGCGAAAGCTATCAGGGCCCAGGAAAAAGCGGTGCTGGATGCAGAGACACGGGGCGCGCTGGACTTTTACTCGAGTGAACCAGCGGCTAAGTTAAAGGCTAAGGCAAAGCTCCTGGAGCTTCGGGGCGATCTTGCTGCACAGCAAGAAACTGTGGATAAACTGAACGCGGAAGTAAAAACCGCTTCATCCGCCGCCGAAAAAGCGAGAGCCGCCAGCGATCAGGCTACCGTTGGCAAAAATTCGATTCCTGGAGAAGTGGAGAAAGCTTTAAGTCTCTTGAATAAAAAGATTCTCGAGCAAGGGCTACAGGCTAATCTGAATGACGTGTTAACGGCCATTCAGAGTAAACAGCTCGATTTGAGTAAAATGGATACGAAACTCCAGATCTTAGAAATGGCCTACGACAACAAAGCGATTGGCGGCTATTTGAAGTCCAAAATGGAGCGCCTGGTAAATAGCCCTGCGTTTTGCGAAGCCCAGAAAAGCTGCCCGGTGGGCGGCAACAAGATAAAACTAGACTCAATCTTCCACGACGAGCGCGGTAATTTGCGCAACCACAAGGCCAGCGAGGGTCCCTCCGCCGACACACACGAGTAGTCGGACCAGGATTGAGCGCGATCCTGAGCCGACCGTCGTTCCCAGCGCCGAAGATACACCGGAACCGAGCCCTTTGGCTGAGGGGCCTCCCCCGAAACCGTTGTCTCCTGTTTTGAACGATCCGAAATTCCGGGAGGCGCTGCAAGCGGGGTCCGCTGAAGTGCTTCGCCGCGCCGAAGACGGCTACCGTTTCGCGAAAAAGCAAGTCAACCAGGCAGTGGAGCAAACAAGAGACTGGCTCGAAGAGCGCCAATCGAAAGCGGCCGCAGAGGTCAAAGCCCAGCAAGAAGCGCTCAACCAACCCAATCACCCGCTGCGTCAGAAAGTGGTTGCGGCAAATGCTGCCGTGAGTCGGCTAGAGAAAGTGGTAGCGTTTCGCGGCTGTCTGTGTCGGGAGGAAACAAGTGTTCCGCAAGGGCCGGGCCCTTGGGTGCCTACCCAGCTATGCGTGCTCCGATCGGGAGTCACCGGCCAAGCGAAAGTTTGGACGTCCCGGTACTATTCTGATTGCGCCAAAGACTGTGCTCGGTGGACCGCAGACACTGGCTACACGGATCTTTGCGCGACTTCATCGCAGAGGGATGCAATGAAGTCGGACCTCGCTCGCGCAAAAGAAGGCTTCGAGGCGAGCGAGCGCGCTCTCTCCGACGAAATAGCCGGTCACCAAAGAACACTTCAGCGCTTAATTGCTTGGAAGCCTTTTAAGAGCTAACCCCTCTCGCCAAGCCTCACCTCCTTTGGTAAGGCATAAAGGATGGCGAAACTTTTTCTCTTTTCGGCTTCTGTGTTTGGCTTTCTAGGAGTCGCCTTCGGGGCTTTTGCGGCACATGCCCTGAAAGCCCGCGTCTCGGCGGGCGACTTAGAAATCTTCAAAACGGCCGCTCTGTACCAACTTTTACATGCGGTGGTTCTGCTCTTTTTGGGAAGCTTTCATTTATTACACCCTTCTCTCCTGGGGAAAGCTGCCGGGGGTTTTTTCATTTTCGGCATTTTGGTTTTTTCCGGAAGTCTCTACCTTCTCGTCCTTTGCCAGGCCCGTTGGCTGGGAGCCGTTACGCCCCTCGGGGGCGTCTCGCTTCTTTTAGGCTGGGCCCTCTTGATTACGCTTTTTGCGCGGCGTGTTGCATAATTTTTTACGCGGTCGGCCATGCTTTTTTCTGCTCGCCTCTCATAAACTTCGATACAATGATAAAGGTCAGTACGCGGCTGCATCAAAAAGGGGTCTGTATGCGCTTATCGCTTTTAGTTTTCGCTTTTCTTTTTTCTACCGTCAGTTTTTCGGAAAAGGGAGGGGCTCGCCCGGAAGCCCGTCCGAGAGAAAGTTCTAAGGCGGCAACCACGCCTGAAAGCGTGCGCCTAGAGTTAGAGCGAGAGAAGAACAAAGCTAAAGAACAAAAAGCCTCCGGAAGCAGTTCGAATTCAGGAGCTACTATCACCGAGGGCGCGATTCCGACGCCTAAAGAGTCCGCGAAAGAAGCCCCAGGCCATACGGTGGAGAAAGCGCCGAAGGCGGTTTCCAAACGTGGCGCACCAACCAAGAAGGCAGTGGACACCGAAGAAAATATTCTAGCTGATATCGAAAAAGCGCTGTCGGGTGAAGAAAACAAAGCGATCCGAGAAGCGGTGCTCGCAGGACTGAAAGCCGAATTTGCAGCGGTAGAAAAAGACAGCGATGCTTACAAAGGGATGATTGTCCGAGAGCGCCTGTTCTTGGATTCCATTGCTGGTAAGAAAACAATGGGTGAAAAAGAGTCCCGCGCTTTTGAGCAAAAAATGCTCGACCGATTGGCGAAGGATAAAGAAAATCCGACCCGAGAAGAACTTGAGACGCTAGCCACCCTGAGCTGTCCCAGCAAGTGCGGCCACAAGGGGTTAGCAAAGACCTGCCGCCGCACCCAGAAGTTTTTAGCTGCAGCTGTGGGGATCGTTTCCTCCGTCGCCTTTGCCGCCGCGTGGAAGGCTTACACAGCGTATCAGCCAAAGGCCAACGAAACGGATATTTCCGTTGGCTACACGGATGAAAACGGCGGATCACAGACGCTAAAAATCAAGGACATCAACAAACCAGTGCCCGAAGAAGAAGTGACCTCTCCCAAGTCGACGAAGTAGTCGAGGCCTTTAGGCACAGAGAGGCAACTCAGTGCGTTCGTTCTATATCGCCTTGTTGGCTTCCGGGGCGGCCCTTGGGGGCCCCCCGATAGACCATGGGGAAGCGCCAAAACGGACTGCTCCGGTGGCTGAGAAAAGCCCCTGCAGCGCCGAAACTTTCCAGGCTGCCCATTCCACGTTTCCGCTAAGGGACGCGTTCGACGCCCACTCAGCGACTCAGTTCAACAACGGGCTGCGTTTGTTCGCCAGCAAGAAGCCCGTCAAAGCCTCTTCGAAGTACCCCTTCTTGCGAGTAAAACCGATTACTTCTACGCAGACTGTGAACACGGTCAACCGCGCAGGTTCCTCTTCAACCACGTATTCTCTTTTGGAAGGTTGGGAGTATGCTGCCCCGCACGACGATGTTTTTCGCCTCACCGTCGCGGAAGCTCTTGGATGCGCGCAAAAAGGTGAAAAAATCTTTTCCGACGCCGTAGACGGCTGGCTCAACCAAGAAGATCTTTTCAAAGAGTATTTAACCCGGAACGGTAAAAGCCAGCCCAAGCCGAAAGCCGACCCGGAACAAGTGGCAAAGCTTAAGGCGATGCGCGAGCTTTTTGAGGAACTAAAGACCCAAAATAGCGACCCCAATCCTTTGGTGCGAGAGTTTCTAGCGGCAATGTTTGATCAAATGCGGGTATTCAATACCAGCGTGCTGGAGGAAAAAGATCCGCCTTTTTCTAGGCTATTTCTGGACCAAATTCGAGCCATTCACTCACTTCGATCGAAAAGCGCTCCGAGCGAGGAGGAGCTTGCGCTCGTTACTTTCGTCGAAAAGTTTATCCAAGAGCCCAAGTTCAGCTACTTAATGCACCCTTCAGTAGCGGAGTACTTTAAGAGCGCTATTGGAAACGGCGTGACTGAAAACGCTTCTGCCCAAATGAAAAGCTACAAAGTCGATCAAATTGAAAAGACTTTGAAGGACCCTAGTTTACTAGGCCCCAACTTTTATTTTTCAGGCATCAAAAGCCTAAAAAGTTCGGCGGGACAAATTCAGGTTAAAAAAGGCGCAGCGGAAATCCATCTCCCTAACTCCAACGAAAGTATGGATAAGGCAATTGAGGCGTTTGTCAAAGACAAGCAAGATCTTGGGCCGAAGGAGCAGCGGAAGGCCAAACAAAAACTCCAGAACGCTTTACTAGACCTTCTTAACCGCAACGATCTTCCAAAGCATGGCGCTTCCCCCCAATTAGCTTCTGTGCGCCGAGCGCTTTTGCATGGGGTGAGCTTGCTGGGTGCCAGTTCTACCCCCGATACCGAAGTAGAAAGGGTGTTTAATTTGAGCGAAAAAAAACCGGAGGCCGTCGCCACCGATTTGGGCCTTCTGCTTTCATTTGGCAAAAAGACGGGCTCACCTTTCGATCCCAGTGTTTTAGCAAAACTGGAGGGGTATGACCGTACTTTAAAAAGCGTTCTGGGGGCGATCGACAAAACGTTCCCTCGCTACTCAAAAGAGCAAAGCGGCCTACTCCAAGAGTTCATGCAAAAAGGGGACACCGCTTCGTTTGTCCGTATGCTCATGGCCGACACTGCCTTTTACCAAGCGGCCACGGGAGCTCTAGCGAATTCGGGGGCGGACCCTGGTTTGATTGCTTTAATGAAGCAGCTCTCTCGAGCCGAGCCACTGAGCGAGGAACAGTTTGTGGAGTACCGGTCGCAGCGAAGCCGCGTGGGCGAAGACCTGCTTGCGAAATCGGCCGACCTAGCTGCGTTGTCCCCACAGCAGAAAGCTTCTTTATTTGCGCTGGCGCTTCTGGACGAGCAAGGACTAAAAGCCGTCACGCCACGCGACGACGAGGCATTGGCTAACCCCGATCATTACCACTTGCAGCCGCTCCTCCAAGCACTGAAGTTTGAAAAAGACACCATCGATTTTGTCTCCAAGAAAACCAAGAAAAAGCCGAGCGAAATCGAAGACGAAATATTTCAGCATATCTTCGCTTTTACTGGCAAACGAGGCGGGCTCCCTACGGCGGTCCGAACCAATGTCCTTGAGCGGCTGAACGGCATCGCCCCTGCCAATGCGGAAGATTTCGTGAGCAAGAAAGACCAGCTGGCTTTTCTAGAGTTTGTAAAAGGAGTGATGGGCAATTCGAGTGCGCCCAAAGCATCCAAAGATCTGGCGAGAAAGACTCTGGATAAGATGCTTTATCTGCCGCTCACACCCGCTATCATGAGCGAGTTCACCGAGAACCACACCGGGCACGGTGCGTATGTTTTGAAAAGCGAAACTCCGGAATGGGTCAGCGACCCTGAGTTTGCTGAGCCGTTGTATAAAACCGGATTTTACCAGTCCGCTAAGTTGGCGGAGCTCCAAGGCGCTTTCCGGGAGTCAAACCAAGAAGCCCACGCCTTAAAGCGGAAGCTGGTTGCTGGACTACATGATTTCGCCCGAGCCACTTTAACAGAGCGGCAAAACCTGTTGGGTGGCAGCGGAAAAGAGCCTACGGAAGATGAGGCAAAGAAACTAGCCGGTTTGGAAGGGCTAGTGAATGGGTTCCTCCGAAGTGATTCGATCGATCCGGACGGAGGCGATTTCAGTTCAATGCTTGCGAGCACACTACTTGGTAACGAGAATGGGCTCGAGGCGGTTATCGCTGAACGGTTGGGTGAGGGTGCCGCACCTTTGATTACCGCGGGGGTTGAAGCACTTAAGGAAAACGGGGCAAAAGATTTCCTTTCAGGTTCTCTGGGGGAGACTGTGCGGGGGCTAGATCAAAACCGCGAGGCTTGGGCAAAACGGTTTTTAGACGCATTGCCTAGCGCTACCGAAAACGATCAGCTTCTTGGTGAGCAAGTGCTGGTGGAGCTTAATCGCTACCACGATGCCTATGCCGATCTCGAAGAAGCCATCGCCCGCAACCCAGGGAGCAAAATTGCGGCTGGTTGGAAGCAAAACGCTGAAAAATTCTTCCGTAGCTCCGATAAAATCCCGGCTATTTTGGCTGGCTACGAAAACAATGCGGTGGCGAAGAAGCAAGTTCAAACCGCTTTCAAAAAGGTTGTTTCCGGAGTCGAAGCGCAAGCGAAAAAAGAAGGCGCCGATCGCCAAGCGAAAAAGGCGAAAGTCCTGTCCGAGTTAACCGATCCCAACGGCGCGTTCAAAGACAACCGAATTGGGTATGATCCGGCACTAAATACGGTGGTAATCGCGAACGATACTTTTTTAGACGAAAAAGCCCTGTCCAAGTTGGCGGAGCTCGGAAACTACAACCTGTTCCTTGAGCGCGAAAACCGCACGATTATGTTTCGGGGCCAGCAAGGGTTAGAAGATCTTTTCAAAGAGAAGCGTTTCAATTCCGGCGTTTTCGCGCCGTCGATCAAAACAAACGGGGAGTTTGTGCCCAAAGGCGAGTTTGTGCCCAAAGGCGAGTTTGTGCACCCCCTAAACGACGAAACGGCAGTCAAAGTATTTAGGGGCGAGAACGGAGATTACACGTACCGGTTTTTCAAAGCCAAAGAGATTAAAGCCGAGCTTGAGAAAAGCAAACAAGACTTAGTGAATAAACGAGCAAAATACCAGCTCGCAAAAAAAGACTACGGGGGCGTTTTCCATTCAGCGAAAAGTTACTTTGGTGGGGTGCTACAGAATGCCGCTTGGATGGATTCAAATCTTTCTGGCAGCGGGATTGCCCGGCAATGGTTGACCGGCCAGAAAGATCCGCTGATCTTTGATGTCAACAACACGAAAGAATCAAAGCAGCTGACCAAAGCCCACAACGAGATGATGAAGTCACTGGACTGGGTGATGCAGGCTGGGCACGTGGAAGACGCAGGCGAAATGTCCGGGTTGCAGAGGGTGCAGAAAAACCGTGAGTGGCTCGGCAATAAAGGCCTTCCGGAAGAGCAGCAAGAAATCGATAATTTTGTGAACAAAGTGGAAGTGATCCATGACCTCACTGCAACCCTCGTGAGCCTTCCCGTGAGCGCTGGGCTTCAAGGGGCGTTGACAAAAGCGGCCTTGAGTTTGGAACGAGGCACTGCGGCGAGCCGATTCGCTGCCAGGGCTCTGTTAACAACGGCGAAAGCTGCCGGAGCCTACCGAGAAGGCACTAAAAAAGCCGCCGCGACAGCTGCCATATTTGGTGGGATCGGCCAGGCAACCAAATT
>JANPJT010000019.1:0-51118 GCA_031425635.1 Pseudomonadota bacterium | reverse complement strand
ATTTGAGTTTCTCGTCCTGTGGGAATCGCTTGAGCCCTTGGTTGAGGACTGCCAAAGCTTCCTTAAATTTGCGTTTCGTTTCGAAGAAAGTCGCCTGCATATCGTAGAACTCCACCACTTCCGGAGAGTCCTTAATGAGTTTGGCCGCAAAACTAACCCCTTCTGCAAGCCGTCCCGTTTGACGATAAATGAAGCCAGTATGCAACATCGCTTCTTTGTAAAAGCTGGAGCTCTTGGTCACTTTCTGAAAGTGCTTTAGCGCGAAATTCCATTCTTTCATTTCCTCCGCCACCGCCGCGAGATAGAAGCGGACGTTGTCCGCGTCAGGCTGCTCTTTTAAGATGCCTTGGAAACGTTCTTTTGCCTCAGAAAATCGTTTGAGCTCAAAGTAGAGTAGCCCGACTTTGACACGGCTGGAATAATCGTCTGGCTCAATTTGTTCGTACTCCAGGAGCTCTGCGAGCGCTTTTTCGAAATCGTTTTTCTGCAGGTAAAGTTGGCCCAAGCGCTTTCGAAATCGACCGTTCCCACGGATAAGGCTATACGCTTTAATCGCTTCGTCTACTTCTCCCATTCGCTCGTGCAAAAGCCCGAGCGCGGTTCCTGCCTCCACGAAGCCTGGGCGAATGGACTGGCACTTTGCCAAGTCGGATTTTGCTTCGTCGACTTTCTCAAGCTCTAAGTAAATTTTGGCGCGGTAGAAAAACGCCATGAAATTTTCTTCGTTCTCACTGATCGCTTTCGAAAGGGTTTTTGCCCCTTGCGCAAGGTCGCCTGCCTCTGCTTCCAAGATGCCGACGAGCAATATTGCTTTGGGGTTTGAAGGGTCTAGCTCACTAATTTTTAGGTACTGGCTTTTTGCTTCCTCGTACTTTCGCGCGGCGGCAAGCACGCCACCAAAGGTTGCGCGGTATTCAACATTGTCGGGTTCTTTTTCGACGGCTTTTCGGCTTAGACGTTCCGCATCGTCAATCTTATTGGAACGCAAATAGAGTTCGCTTAGCTGATGGTTGATAAACGCGTTGTCGGGATCCCCTACGATTGCTTTCTCCAATAAAGGGATCGCTTTCTCGAACTCGCCGTCCATTACATGCTGGCGGCCTTTCATGTACAGCAGGTTTGCTTCCCCGCTTGAAAGGGAGGCTTTTTCCTCCGCAGCCAATAAAAGCGATGAAAATAGAAAAATGCCTAACCCAAACAACAAGCTGCCGGTCCGACGGTTTTGCATCTGTGCCTCGTGATCCCTATATTAAGCACCTCTTCCTTCCCGGTCATTGTCTTTCCGAGGTGGTGAAGCGCTGCGCTGTGTTACCGCCTTCGGAAAACCGAAAACGGACTATAAGATTTTAGTAAACTGCGAGCGACAATCGGAGTCGCGATTTCAAAAACCGATATCCCTGGATCCAAACTTCGGGCCACCCCTTCAATCACAAGGCTGCTTCGAATCATCATCACATAGCGGTTGGGAATGACGAGATGGTTTTTTCTCGCAATCGCAAGAAGCTGGCTCACCATTTTTTCTAGCCCTGCTTTTTCTGGTGACTGCGCTTCGTCGATGAGAGCGTTGATGTCTGATTCGAACTTTGAGTAATCTGCTTTTTTTCCAGGGGTCCCAAGGGCATAAAGGGACTTCGCAAGCTGAGTTCGATCTCTTTTTAGGATCGCCAGCACGACTTTCAAAAATTTCTTTTTGTCCTCGGCTTTCAGTTGTCCGACAAGTCCTACGTCGATAAAACCAATCCTTCCATTTTCTTCCTGGAAGAATAAGTTGCCCGCGTGGGGATCGGCGTGAAAAAAGCCATGTTCGAAGATTTGTTCGAGAACCGCAGCGAGGCCTTTCTCTGCGGCAAATCGGGCAACCGTCGAACCTTTTTTAAGATCCGCAACCGACGTTCCCTGCATGGGTTCCATCACGAGAACTTTCGACGTGGAAAGATCCTTGTAGACTTTCGGAAAATGGACACCCCTAGGTCGGTGGTTTTTTTTGAAGCGATCGAGATTCGCTGCTTCTTTGAGATAGTCAATTTCGCAAAGGGTTGCTTCTTTGAAATCCCTGAAAACCTCCAGAATTCCGAAGCCCGGATAAATGGTGTGGAAGCTTCGCGCAAGGCCCTCAAGCAGGAGAAGGTCGAGCTGGACGGTAGTTGCCGCGCCTTCTTTCTGGATCTTCAAAATGATCGGTGCGCCATCCTTTAGCACTCCGCGGTGTACTTGGCCTAGGCTCGCACAAGCCAGGGCTTTCGGTTCAATCGATTTGAATGCGGTGCGTACTTTGTCGCGCCCCAACTCTCGCTGCAGGATTTTTTTCATCTCTCGAAAAGGCCTCGGAGGCACGCTGCTAAAGAGTTGGCGCAGCTCGTCCGCGACAGGCTCGCCCACAAAGTCAGGCCGAGAGGCCAAAACCTGGCCTAGTTTAATGAAAGTGGGGCCCAACCGGACAAAGGTCGCCGCTAAATTTTTCCCAAAAACGGCGTCAAATCCGACACTTGCTCTATTGGAGAACCCTACGAACACAAGGCCGCGCTTCGTCACTTCAATCCCCAGCGCCCCGAGTGTCCCGGCCATGCCTTGCCCGGACAAAAGCGCCGCAATTCGCTGCGCACGCAATGCGACGCGGACCGGTAACGTGATTTGATGTAGGGTTGGAAACTTCACTTTACGCTTATCGAACGTTCCCTCCAAAACCCTAAGCCGCTTCGCGGCATTGGTCGAAGTCATTGCAACCCTTAACTTATTGCGCCAATCAACCGAAACGTCCGTTATGAGGATTTGTGCGAATTGCAAAGAGCGTTGTTGGCAAGTCGAACCAATCTCCTACAATAGGAGACGGGTTTGAACCGTAAGCGCACATTGCAGCGTTATCGCCCCTCGCGGATCCAGTGGTTTGTTTTGCTCTCGCTGCTTGCACACGGCCTGCTTTTTTACCCTCGCCGCAAAGAGTACGCACCCTACATGCCTCCAGCGAACTCTCCCGTCGAAATTGCGGAGCTCACTCCCGAGGAAGTGGCCAAGCTGCCCCCGCTTCCAAAAACAAAGAAAAAGGCGGAACCCGAAGTCGCCGAAACCGAAAAGCTGGAGAACAGTGAAATCGATCCGGACGCGCAGTTTCTGAGTGAGAAAAATCAGAAAGCCGAGAGGCAAACAAAAGCGCAATTAGTCGATGATTTTAGAAAGAAGCAAGGGACAGGGATGAAAAATTCCCTTTCACGCGCCAATACCCCTCCCCCCACGGGAGAATCCGAAGTACCTAACCGCGATCAGGAACTCGGAACCTCTGCGGACGCCGACGCCAAAAAACCCGCAGGGATCAAACGAAATTGGAAAACGCTCACTCTGCGGGACTTAGGGCTTGGCGGCAACGGCGGTCCCACCGCGGCAACAGACGATCGGCTTGCGGAGGTTGCAAAAGGCGACCGGACTGTTTTAAGCACACGGGAGTTTAAGTTTTTTTCCTATTACCATCGGATCAAAGAAACACTCCGCCAGTACTGGAAGCCAAACGTCGAACGGAAGCTCGCGATGCTTTGGAGCCGTGGTACCCAGATGCGCGACGCCGAACTTGTCACCCAAGTAGTCGTGACACTCGATCAATCCGGGGCTGTTGCGCGGATTACGCGGATGGGATCAAGCGGGCTACAAGAGCTAGACGACGCAGCCATGGAGGCATTTAAGCAGGCAGCCCCCTTCCCTAACCCACCTGCTGGGATGATTGATCCGGACGGTTACGTGCGGATCCGTTGGGATTTCATTTTAAGGACCGAAGCGTCGCCCCAAATCAGTTTCCGAGGCGGCGACGGGCGACGGCGCCCCTAACCGCTCGCACCAACTGAGGACCACCCCTTAAGGACCTAGTAGAAGACGCAGCGGAGGCAGAGCTACTCTAATCCGTTGCCCCTCTTGTTCCACTCCCTGAAAATCGAAGACCCGAATGCCCGGGTCGTTCATCTTCCGGTCCGTCACAAACACGAGCCCGCGTTCGTCGTCGACCAAAAGGTGGCTAAACTGGAAGGTTTCGCCTTGGAGCAAAGTCCGAGGGGAAGTACCACCAGCAGGATCAAAGAAAACCAATTCCGTTTTAGGGCGGGCGACAATCGCAAAGCCAGCGTTCTCCGCTACCACGCAAAAATCAAGCAGATCCCCCTTAAAAACTTGCTCTGTTGCGACAACCCCTTGGGAAACCAGCGGCTCTCCCCCAAATTTCTCAATCCCGCCATCGAGCACCGGTTCATTAAGTCCCATTTTTCCTGCTCCACCCACATACATCGCATTCTTAAAACTGCGGATTTCTCCGTGCGGGTTCGCAAAGTGGAGATCGATTACCCTCGAGACTGCGTCTTTTGCCGGATCGAGACTTATCAAGAAACTCTTTCCTACAGGTTTGTATGTCTCGTTGTTGAGTCTTTGGAGCGTGAGCCAAACATTTCCATTGTGCTTAAAGAAGTAGGTGGCTTCCGGGTAGCGGTCGCTATCACTCCATTCGCTTAAGTCGATGCCACCCATGGTTCTCTCGCCCGTTCGGAGGTTGAATCGGTCCACTCGGGCAGAGTGAAGGTAAGAAACATAGGCTTCCGAATGATCGAGCACTTCAACATCTTGGGGGTTGGAAGACGGCGGGAGCGCGATTTGGCGAACCACAGCGGAAAACTCGGGATTGGAAATAGAAAGGTGGTCCGCCGCGCCTCGGTTTATGACAATCAGAGACTTCGACAGAAAATCAAACCCCAACGAACCATCCGAAAGCGACGGGAGCACAAAGGGGTCTAAGGTACCCGTTTCGAGATCCAAGCGACGCACACCCGAGGTTGTAAAGTCCGTCGCAAAAAAATACAGCGAGTTCCGAGCCCCTTTAACAAACGGACGCCCTCCCAACGTTCTGTCTAAGTTAAAGGAGCGCTGGCACCCTAGAAGCACAAAAAAGAAGGCGCAGGCCGCAAGCATTTTCATAGGGTCATTCTCCACGTGAGAAAAAGCCTTCTGCCCGGCGAGGGAAAACCAGAAAGCCCCGTGACGTTTTGGTTCAAGCTAAAGTCCCACTCTTGTCCGGCGACCATAGTGGCGTCTGTCAGGTTGCGCAACTCAAGAAGCCAGACGCCCAGCCCTTTAGTAGACCAGGAACCCCACACGCTGTGCTCGAAGTAACTCCCCACCAAGCGAGAATTGGCCGAATCGGCAAAGAGCGGCCCCGTCGCTTGAAGCGAGTAGCTCACTTTCCAAGGCCCGTTTTTCCATTCGGCTTCAAGGCCGCCCCGGAACCTTGGCCGCATGGGCAACCACTTGCCAAAGTAGGCGGGGACCGGCGTCAGGTTCTCGGCAAAGAGGCCCGACCCTTGGAGTTTTAAAAGCCAGTTGCCTTGCAATAACTGAATGCCTACTTCGGGGGAAACAATCTGGCTCAGGCCAACATTCTGGGCAATGAAGCTAGACTGGGAGTGCGATTGCAGCACAATGAGATCTTCGGCAACCGCGGCCGAGAGTGTCGCCGAGAATTCCGCGAGCAGTTCGGATAGCCTCGCCTGAGTGTCGAGTCCCACTTCTGCCTTCCAAGCGCGTTCCGGGCGCAGCGCCAAGTTGGGCGCAATGCGTGACGGCGCGCCATGCGTTTCCGAAAGCGTGGGAAACCTAAAAAACCGCCCGCCGAGCGCTCGGACCTGAGTGTTTTTTCCGAGCGCCCATTCAATCGCCACTCTCGGAGAAACATCGGCAAGCGGCCGGGAAGTTTCAGCCTGCACAAACACTGCGGGCTTGAGCGTCCACTGCTTTGATGGCCGAACCACCGCCGATACCCCCATGGGCAAAGTCACCCGGCGGACTTGAAGAAGTTGGGAACCAATCGAGAAAATTTCCGCGCCTTCCCCATACGCCGAAGCACTTAGTTGCAATGCAACGGGCCCCGCGGCCGGAACCAAGCTATACCGACTTCCCACGCCTGCTTGGACCGTACGCGCCCCCCCCGTTTGTAAGGCGGCAAGCTCGGTTGCGCCTTTAAACTCGCTCGACCCAAGCGATCCAAATGCCGTCCAACCCACCGAGCTTTCGGCACCCAGCGGGTGCTCTCCTTGAAGAGCGGCCAAATGGAAACTGGTCTGGAGCTCTCCGCCGTTTTCCACGCCTACCGCGCCGGGAACCTCGTTCTTGCGGACAGTATGAAAACTCATGGCGTCGATTCGGCCCGAACGGTTCTTTAGAAGCGTGGCCTGGGGAATCACAGAAAAGTGCTGCTGGCCGTTGTGCGTTCGCTGGCGCATGACGTCGTCATTTGGAAAAAGAGGCGTCGAATTCGAATCCCTGTACCAGAAGTCTTCGGTAGCGCGGCTCGCTTCCAAGAAAACCGATGCGCCCCCCGTCGCCGCGCGACCAAACACCCGCGCAGCCCCCAGAGAACCCACTCGCGAACCAACGAAGCTTCTCCCGGCTTCGGGCGGCAGAAGCGTCAGCGCGATCGCGCCGCCCAGCCCATCGCCGCCATACAGCGCCGGTATGCCCTCGGGAAACAGATCGACTCGCTCCAGTGCTTCCACTGGAATCCACCCCAGATTCGACTGGTTAAAAAGGGCGTCGGTCATGGGGATGGCGTTGAGAAAGGTTCGAGATTGGACTGGGTCTTGCCCTCGAAGCACCGCGCCGCCGAAGCTCTCGTCGCCTCCATTTTTTTGAACGCTTACACCAAGCGATCGAGAGAGCAGCCTAGTGAGCGAGCTTTCTCCTTCGGGTTCCACTGCCAGGCTGCGGCCAGGGAATTCGGTCGAGTCAACGGGCCTGGGGTTCAGTACCCTACCCTCTTGAATCCTCACCGGGTCCAGCACCGTTTCCGCGGGCCATACAAAAGCGGGGTAGAAAGCCAATAGAAGAGCGATTCGCACCAGTTACCTTGTTCTTTTCGAGGAGCCCGCAGACCCTTGCCAGCCAAGCCTTAGCTAGCGGCCTACTGCATTCATTTCAAGCACTTACTTTCGCACGCTTGTTTGGTGGTAAAATTATGGTAAACAGCCCCTAGAAAGAAGGCTTGCATGGACGCGATTAGCATTAACCTCGAATTCACTCCGAATCCCAACACTTTGAAATTCGTCGTGAATCGGACGCTTTTGGAAAAAGGCGCCTTCAACTTCACCAGCGCCGCTAAGGCAGCAAAAGCGCCGCTCGTCCTGGCTCTTTTCGAAGTGCCTGGGGTGGAAGCCGTGATGGTGGGGACTCAGTTTGTGACCATCACCAAAGCAATGACCGGTGATTGGGATGTTTTGGCGGATCGCGTTCCGGCCACTTTAGACGCTTTCTTAAACTCCGGAAAACCGCTTTTTGATGCCGACTTCGAAGAAACCTCCAAAGTGGGCGCAGGGACCGAGATCGAGCAGCGCATAAAAGAGATCCTCGACACCGACATCCGTCCGGCAGTGGCAATGGATGGCGGAGACATCACTTTCGATCGGTACGAAGACGGCGTCGTCTACTTAGAAATGCGCGGATCGTGCAGCAGCTGCTCCCATTCTTCAGCGACCCTAAAAATGGGCGTTGAAACTCGCTTAAAAGACGCCATCCCCGAAATCCGCGAAGTCGTACAGGTCTGATGATTGGATGGCTGGGGCTCGAACGTTAAATAGTCGTCTTCTTCGCGTCGCGCTTTCTTTTTCTCTTCTTCTCTCCCTTGAGCTTCATTCGGCCTGGCCTGCGCAAAAGTGGTTGGCTGGCTGTGGAAACCTGCTTCGCGGCACCGATTGGATGGAAGTTTACCAAACCGCGCGTGCGAAGGGGGATGTCCGCGGTGGGGCGATCGCGCTTGCCCGTTTGGTGTCTGCTGAAGGAAAAAAGTGGAGCCTTCACCCAAAAAGCGCGGCGATGTTCGCCAGAGCGGCGGAAGTTTTGTCTTGGAGAACAGTGCGGGTTTCGGCCGGTGCGCCTTCTGAATTTTCGTATCGCCACCGAGAGCTACGCAATCTGACCGATAAAGCAACGGACTTTGGGCGATTTTGGGTAAAGGAGTTTGTCTGGGCTTCGTCGCCTTTTCTTTTCAGGCCCGGGCACCTTTACAAGGCGAACGCTCAGTTCATTGCATTTTTCAAATCGTCGAAAGATTTCTTGGGCCAGTATTCCAATCATATTGCAGCGCTGGGGATTCTGGTGGCTGACCCCTACTTCGATAAGGTGATTGCCCTTCTTTTCACGCCCCATCCCGAGGACTGGGGTGATCGTCTGCACGTCGCAGGGATGGGCAGCCTCCTGAGGCCCTTTTTGATCAGCCTTGCCCTTGTTACCAGCCACCTTCACCCGGTTCAAATCGCCGGAGAAATGGTGGCCGAGCCAGTTTATCCTCTGGATCAGTATTTTCTCGATATCGCTGAAAAGGGCGGCGTGGTGTGGGAAGGGAAACGGATCGCTATTTTGATCGACCAAAAGTTCTTGCAGAATATCCCGTCGGGAAACCGTGACCCGAAAGGCGCGACCCTCGAAACGAACCCCTTTCTTGGGATAGCGGAGCTGCAGGCAATCCGGGCTGCCTCGGGCAATTTACACGAAGCACTTGTCGGTTCAAAAGAAGAGTTAAAACGTGAGCTCCAAAAGGTGGGACACTCGGATATCGTCATTCTCATTGCGCATGGAACCGCTGGGGATTTTATTTTGGGCGCTTCTCAAGAAAGATTTTCGCAGGCTAAGCCTGCAAAGCTCTCACCGGTTGATTTCGACAGCCCCGATCCGGTTTTGGTTTATATTTCGTGCGATTTTGGGGACAAAACGCTTGAGCAGTCCCCCGACAAGAAAGAACTCTGGAAACAAATGAGCGACGAGTTGTTTGCCGGCAGTTCCGGTCGAAGTTTCGCGTCAATCAACACCATCAGTTTCCACCGGACCTATCAAAGCGGGAAATCGCCGAACCGTTTTCCCGCCACCCGTTGGCGCATTTACCTGGGCGCAACCTTAACGCACGCGAGCGGTTTTACCTGGACCGAATTGATCGCTCGCACCTTGGAACGTGCGACTAACCATTATGGGGGCGCTCAAGGGATGCGAGAATACCGAACCATCAGTGGGGTTACGCTTTTTCACGAAAGAGACGATCGCAAATAGCGCTCTGCGCTACGGCATTTGGAATGAGCGGGATTTACCCGCTAACGACACGCAGCCAGGCGGTCCGAAAGGGCTTACCACCCCCTTCCGTGTGGCGGTTGGAACCTGAAGAAGAACCTTCTTCGCATCCGCGCCGAGCTCGTTTAGAATCCATCAGGGGGTTTTTATGAAAATAGGGGTATTGGGCGCTACGGGTGCAACAGGTCTGGCGATTGTAGAACAAGCGATTTCGGCGGGACACGATGTGGATTGTTTCGTTCGGAACCGCGGAAAGCTCGCGAGCCACCCCAAAGCGAAAGTGACCGAAGGCTCTCTTTCCGATCCAAAAGCGCTCGTGGCCTGGGCCTCTAAACAAGAGACCATTTTGGTCGCGCTGGGCCACAGGAGTATCGGCCAACAGTTAAAAGCTCGCCTCGGTCTCGGAAAATACCTGCCCGGGCTTTTTATTTCGGCTGCCGTTGAAAGCCTTATCCGGACCGCTGCGGAAGGAAAAAACCTTACCAAAATTGTTTATTGCAGCGCCTACGGGACACACGAGACAAGCGGCGACCTCCCGTGGTTTTTTGGAAAGTTGCTAAAGCCTTTGCTGATTGCGTTTTCGTACGCCGATCACGAGCGCACCGAAAACCTCTTCGACGCTTCCAAAGTGCAATGGGTGGTGGCTCGCCCGGGAATGCTGAACAACGGCCCCAAAACGGGAGTTTACCAATGCGTCGACCGCTTCAAGGGAAAGGCGATGAATATTTCCCGTGCCGATACCGCGCACTTCATGCTTCGTGCAGCAACCGAAAAAACGTTTGATCGTAAAAAAATAGGGTTGGGTTACTAGACCGCGGAGCTTCAGGGACGGGTGGATGGGCGGCTATGCCACCCCCTGCCAACCGCGGTAGCACAAAAAAGGAAAAGACCTAGCCACGCAAAACCGGTGCGGCCTTGGGGTGCGGCGGAAGCACAACCAAAGGGCCCCCCGAGGAGCTCATTGCGGGCATACAGAAAACGGACGCCTTCTTGATCGTCTTGCGAAAGCTCAAGCCCGCTCCGAGAGTCGAGACTAAAATACATCAAGGCGGAAGGGTCCCCGCTATGCCCAAGACCAAGCGCGTGTCCGAGTTCATGGGCTAAAACGAGCGCCAGTTTATCGCTCCGTAGCTCTCCGACATTCGCGCGGCTTCCGGTTTCGGCATTCAAAACAACGCCCGAATACACTAAGTGGCCCGCCTTGGAACCGGTCCTTGTAGCGGCCGGAATAGAATGGGCGTTCAAGGATTGCCGCGACTGAAAGCTGGGGTCGCAAAAAACCACGGGGGTGGGCGATGTCTGTCGGTTAGAAAACTCTTCGGGAGACGTCAGTATCGCTGCTCTGGCCCGGCTCATCCGCAACGAAGAACCCTCCACGCCGTTCCACACTTCCACCGCCTGATCGAGCGCAGAAAGAAGATCCTTTTCGGAAGTGGAGCAAAGCGAGAAATCGTACTGAACTTCGATCTGCGGCGAAGACCAGCCGCTGACCCCCGGAGCTGCCAACGTCCAAGCAAAGCCGGCCGAGCTAGCCAGGGCCGTAAAAAAAAAGAGTGCCCTTTTCATACTAAAGACTCATCCCCAAATAGCCCAAAGTATGCAAGCGCCTTGTGCGTTCTGCAAAAAGCTCAGAAACAAAAAAATCCACACCTAAGGAATAACCTTCTCCCAGTGGAAACTCGAGGCCCGCCTCTACCAGAAACCGAAGCGAAAAAGCGGAGCCTCCGGGAGAATAAAAAACGGAACTCGATTCGCCGTTGCGCAACACAACAGCGCGTTCTTCGCTCACTGCTAAGCTTAGCTCGACTCCCGGCCCCACTCTGAGTCGGAGCCAAGAGCTGAGCGGGAAAGCAAAATCGAGCCCCGTCAGCGCGGTAAAAGCCAAACGAGTCCCTTCAGAATCCAAAGGTCGGGGAGTACAAAGCGCGAGCGACGGTTCAAAAGCCACTGGCCCCACGGGGACGTCGAGCCGGATTCGCCCTACGCCCGACCAAAGGCCCCGCTTCGCGACCATTTGAGATTGCGCAAGACTCTCCCGATACGCCCCCACGTCCAGTGAAATTTTGGCGAGCGAAGCGCGGGGAAAGGCCAGCAGTAAGCCGCAGCAGCCCAAAGAAAGTTTAAAGCGCTTCATCTATGGGCTGAGGCTTTAACACTTTTCGAAAATGAAAACCAAGAATTGCTTTCGCTGAGAGCGCCAAAGAGGCCCAAACCTTTGTTTTGCAAAGCAATTTTTTTCCGTTAGCATTAGGGTCTTGGGGGCGAATCTATGGGGCTTATTCACCGAACGGTACTCTGTTTTTTCTTAGTGGGCGCTGCTTGCGCTTGGGCAGAAACCAGCGACTACCTCGAAGAAGATCCTTATGCCGACAGACCCAGCGAGCCCGCTGCCGTTCCGGAAGCCCCCGCGAAAGCACAGCCTGCTCGAAAGTTCCGAAAGAGAAACGAACCTGTCGAAAAGCGAAAATACTTCACGGATGACAGCCCACGATCCGACGCAGGGGTGTTTCACGTCGGCTTTGCAGGCGGTGGGAATTTTTATATCGAACCGCGCATCAACGCTTCCACTGGCGCCCCGACTGGAGAGTACTTCAAAGATTTCGGGTTTCAGGCCGGTGTGTATTTTGACCACGACTACTCGGAGCTGGATGAGAACATTCCGCTAATGCTCCGGGGGATGGTGGGCTACAAATACATCCTTTCATCCATCCACGTATTTAGCTTCGATGGGATGGTGCGTCACATGTTCCGCCTATCGGACAAAGCAAGCTTGGGCCTGGGGATCGGCGCGAGTGGCGCGGTTTGGTACCGAACGGCATCAGCCAACTCCACCGAGGAGATCCTTTTTTTACCGACGGTCCTTATCGGGGCAGGGTTCGAATTCAACCCGTTTATGGTCGACTTTAAGTGGGGAATTAACCGAGTCGGCGGTGAAAACACGATTATGGGGTTCGAGCTCTACTTTGGGTTTCGACTCTAAGCAGCTTTGCGGACCAAGCCTAAGAGGACTTCGCGGATTTTCTTTTCGGAGACCGGCTTAACCAGGTACTCGGTCGCCCCCGCTTCAAAAGCGCGCAGGACGGTGTTTTCATCGTGCAACGCACTTAAGATAACCACTTTAGCGTTTGGCGCTAGCTGAAGAAGCGCCACTGTCGCGTCGATGCCGGACACCTTAGGCATCACGAGATCCATCAAAACCAGGTCCGGGTTGGTGGAACGACACAGCGTGAGCGCTTCTTCAGCGCTAGACGCCAGGCCTAGCACTTCAAAATCGCGCTCCAAAGCCGCACTCAGCTTCTCGCGAATGGCTTTTACGTCGTCGACGATGATGAGCGTTGGTTTCATGTTTTAACCTGAAAATACCTTTCGCACTGCGTTAACTAAACACAGCCCCATTAACCTATCGGCCGACGGAGGGCCTGAGGTAAATAGAACCTTAAAAAATCGGGCGCCCTCAGAAAAACCAAAAGGATTAGGAACTTGCGCAGACCTGGGAAGTGCCATATCAAAATAGTACGTGGTTCCTATGCCTTTGGGGAGGGTGTTAGCCGTGGAAACTCCGATAAAGTCTCGCCTGACTTACTCAAGCTACTTAAAAGTAAACGACCTACTCGCTTTGCAAAAGCCACTTTCGACAGCTCACGACGAACTTCTTTTTATCGTGATCCATCAAGTGTACGAGCTTTGGTTCAAACAGATTTTGTTTGAGTTAGACAACGTCACTTTACTGCTCGAAAAACCCGATTTTATTCGCTCCATTCGTCGGCTGGAACGAGTCAGTGAAATCATGCGGGTGCTTATCTCGCAAGTCGATGTTTTAGAAACCATGATGCCAAGTGAGTTTAACCGGTTTAGAGAGCACTTAAACCCCGCAAGTGGTTTCCAGAGCCTCCAATTTCGGGAGCTTGAGCTTTTGTGTGGAATGGATCCTGCCGAGTACTCGAAATTCCTGGAACTCAACCCAGAATGGAAAGGCAAACTCGAAGCTCGTCTAAAAAAACGCACGCTCCGACAGGCTTTTTTTAGCGTGATCCAAACCGCCGGAACCAACTCCGCCGAAGCGCTCCAAAAAATTTATGAGCACCAACTCCCCGACTCTCCCGTACGTTCTTTGTGTGAGGGGCTCATCCGATTCGACGAGCAAGTAGAGCTTTGGCGCTTTAGGCACGTGCAGATGGTGGAACGGATGATTGGGATGAAAATGGGAACGGGCGGCTCGCTAGGCGTCGGTTATTTGCGAACGACTTTGAAAAAAAGGTTCTTTCCCGAACTTTGGGAAGCCCGAACTCAGCTAGGAAGCTACTCCCACTCGATGGTCGCGGGCGGCTTAGAAGAAATGTCGTAAACAACGCGGTTGATGCCTTCGACTTCATTAATAATGCGAGAAGATACTTTGGAAAGCAGCGATTTCTCGAAGGGGTACCAGTCGGCCGTCATCCCGTCTCGGCTAGTCACCGCCCGCAAAGAAACCACCGACTCGTAAGTGCGAGAGTCGCCCATCACGCCGACCGATTGGATCGGAAGGAGAACCACAAACGCTTGCCAAATTTTCGAGTACTCACCGCTCGAGCGAAGCTCTTGCGTGAAGATGGCGTCCGCTTCACGGAGTAACGCAAGCCGTGCAGGAGTGACTTCGCCAAGAATCCTCACCGCAAGGCCGGGACCCGGAAACGGGTGCCGGTGGATCAGGTCTTTCGGCACATTCAGTTCTCCCCCCAAGGCCCGCACTTCATCTTTGAACAATTCGCGGAACGGCTCAATCAGAGAGAGCTTCATTTCCTTAGGCAACCCCCCCACATTGTGGTGAGTTTTGATGGTGTGGCTCGGCCCCTTCACAGAAACGCTCTCAATGACATCCGGATACAGCGTCCCCTGGGCGAGAAAGCGCACTTTCTTTAACCGCTTACATTCCCGATCGAAGACTTCAATAAAAGTCTTCCCAATGATTTTTCGCTTTTTTTCCGGATCGGTGACGCGTTTTAAACGGTTCAAGAAAAGGGATTTGGCATCCACCACTTTCAACGGCACGCCCATGGCTTTGAGAAAACCCGAGACTTCCTTCGCCTCATTTTTACGCATTAATCCATTATCCACCAAAACAGGGTGGAATCTCTTCCCTAAAATTTTCCCCAGAAATGCCGCGAGTAAAGTCGAGTCCACTCCGCCACTGACTCCACCAATCACTTCGGCATTCCCGACGCGCCCCAGAACTTCCGCAGATTTCAACTCAAAAAAGTTGCCCATCTTCCAATCGGCTTTGACTCCCGCAATTTCGAAGAGGAAATTCGACAGCAAGCGGCTGCCCATTTCAGTGTGCGAAACTTCCGGGTGAAACTGTACGGCATACAGCTTCCCCAACCGGAGGGCGGCCACAGGGCACCCCCCGCTGCGAGCCAAAAGCTCGGCGCCCGGAGGCAGGGTGCCGACACTGTCGCCGTGGCTCATCCACACCGGGATTTTTTTAGCGACGGGAAAGCCTTTGAATATCCCCTCCGCTTTTAAAATTTCAATTTCTGCAGAACCATACTCGCGGGAGTGCCCTTGCACTACTTTGCCTTTACGCAAGTTCGAGATGAGCTGCATCCCGTAGCAGATCCCGAGCACAGGTAAATCCATTTCCAGAACGGACTTAAAAATTTTCGGGGCCTTTGCGTCCGAAACGCTGGAGGGGCCGCCCGATAGAATCAGCGCTCGGGGGTTACGGGCTCTGAGGCTGGCCGAGGTCACGCTATAGGGCACGATCTCGCAATAAACGCCCAAGGACCTCACGGACCTAGCGATAAGCTGGGTGAACTGCGAACCGAAATCCAGAATAATGACAGGGCACGACTGCATCCGTTCCTCTTAATTGTTCGGGCGGTAGTTCGGCGCCTCTTTGGTGATGTAAACATCGTGCACATGGGATTCCTTCAGGCCTTGCGACGAAATCCGGATAAACTCGGCGTGAGTGCGCAGTTCTTCAAGCGTCCGGCAGCCAAGGTAGCCCATGCCCGCGCGAACCCCGCCCATGAGCTGGAAAAGCACCTGAGAAAGAGGCCCTCGGTAGGGCACCATGCCTTCAATCCCCTCGGGGACTAATTCATCGGAAGCTGTGTCTGCTTGGCCATACCGATCCCGGCTGCCTTCTTTCATAGCGTCGATAGAACCCATCCCTCGGTAGCTCTTGTAAGTCCGACCCTGATAAAACACGGTCTCACCAGGAGCCTCGTCGGTTCCAGCAAAAAGGCCTCCGATCATGACAACGTCCGCGCCCGCGGCCAGGGCCTTAATGACGTCCCCTGAATACTTGATGCCGCCGTCAGCGATCAAAGGGCGCTTGTACTTGCGCGCAATCGGAGCGCAGTCTTGGATGGCTGTAAACTGAGGTATCCCTATCCCTGCCACCACTCGAGTGGTGCAGATGGAACCTGCTCCCATGCCCACCTTGACCGCGTCGGCACCCGCCTCGTACAGGCACTCAGCGCCGTCCGCCGTGGCCACGTTGCCGGCGATAATGGGCAGCTTAGGAAAAGCATTCTTTGCCCACTTCACGACGTCCAAAACGTTCTGAGAGGCGCCGTGGGCAGTGTCGACAGTCACAAAATCCACTCCGGCCGCATGGAGCGCCGCAATCCGCACGCGAGCGTCTGCTCCCGTTCCTACGGCGGCTCCCACGCGGAGCCTCCCTTTAGCGTCTCGGTTCGAGTGAGGGAACGAAATTGTTTTTTCAATGTCTTTGATGGTGATGAGGCCCCGGAGGTTTCTTTCTGTGTCTACAATCGGCAGTTTCTCTATCCGGTGCTGGTGCATGAGCCGAATGGACTCTTCCATCGTGACGGTTTCAGGCGCAGTCACTAAGCGTTCCCAAGGGGTCATGACTTCTGAAATGGGGCGCTTTTCATCCGCTTCAAACCGCAGGTCCCGATTGGTAACGATCCCCATCACGCGGGTACCTTCGGTAATTGGCAGACCCGAAATGCCGAACTTCTTCATTTGAGAAAGGGCCTCTGCCACCGTCTGGTCAGCTCGTAATGTGACGGGATCCAGGATCATCCCGCTCTCGCTCTTTTTCACTTTTTCCACTTCGAAAGCTTGTTTTTCTACCGTGAGGTTTCGGTGGATCACTCCCGCTCCTCCGGCCCTTGCCATCGAAATCGCTGTCCGGCTTTCGGTTACTTTGTCCATCGCGGAGGACAGAATAGGAACGCGCAGAGAAATCGAAGTCGTTAACTGGCCGCTCAATTTTACTTCCGGCGGAGTCACCGACGAAAACCGGGGAACTAAAAGCACATCGTCGAACGTCAGGCCTTCTTTCATGCGCGCGAAATTACCGTGTAAAAGGAGTGAATTCAAGCGAAGCATTGTTTATACTGGTCCGGGGCGTAACCATGGGTGCTGTGTTTTCTCGGCCTAATTCGGCGAATCCGGAACTTTCAGTTCTTATCCGGTGTTTTAACCAGGCGGATATCCTGGACCAAGCGGTACGCGACTGCATCCGCCTGATCAGCAAAACGACTGAAGCTTTTGAAACGATCCTCATCAACGATGGATCCACGGACGGCAGCGTCCGAATACTCGATCGACTTCGGAAAGAGTTTCCCAACGTTCGAGTGACACACCAACTGCATTCAGGCCAAGCAAAAGCAGTCCGTCGCGGGATTGACCTCTCCCGAGGCGTTTACTTTCTCCAGCTCGACCTAGACCAAATTCCCTGGCTAGAGGGTTTAGAGCCCCTTTGGCAGCTGAGGCAAAAGCACGATTTCATCGTGGGCCATCACCCCTCTCCAGGGAACGCAAGCCACCGATTGGTCTCATGGCTTTTAAGGCGGTGGACTAAAATCTGGTTCGGCACCGAGCTAACCGAACCGGACTCGAACTTCCGCCTTTGCCGCCGGAGCGTGATGCTCGAACACTTGAACGGCTTGCCCAAAACTTCCGAATCCGTGAACCTAGGACTCACTTTGAAGTTGTTTTTGGCCGATCCAGGGCAGCTAAAGGAAGTGGTTTCCGGTTCTCTATGCTTGCCCCCCGCCTCGTCGCTAGCCGCGGATCTTTCAAAATTATTTAATTATTTCATTGAGATACCGAAGATCCGACTTTCAGGTAACCCTTCACTCGTTTTGCGTTCGGCAAAAGAATCACTTTAGCCCTCAAGGCTAAAGCAATTGGTGCCGATATGCGTTATGAAGGGGATGCTGTGAAAAAGACCAGAGCAAAAAAAAGCGCCGCCCCAGAGACCGCTGAGGCTAAGCCTAAAAAGACCAAAAAACGAGCGCCGTCATGCTTAGCAAAAGGCTGCCGTAAGCCCGGAATCTCGCAAGGCTACTGCCGTCTTCACTACTTTTCTCATTGGCGCGAAATCAAAGAAAACGACAAAGTGAAGGCTGAGCGCCGACTGAACGCCTACGTTGACCGACTAGCGAAGCGCTACCCCGATGACTACCTTGAGCGTATCAAGGCCGGCATTGAGGACGAAGACTCGTTCAAAAAAACCATGGAAACCTTGGATCTTACCCAGGCCTTGGAAGAAGAACCGGAAGCGGAACGAGCGTTCCTCGAAAAGATCGCCCGTGGCGGAAAAATCGACGAGTGATCTTTCTCTACTGAACTTTAAACCAAACTTGCCTTTCTAAAGGTGCCCCCACTTTGTTTTCTAACCGAATGAAGTGGTTCTGGCCTTTTCCGTTTTCAGCCAGAGCGAGATCGCTCGTGCCGGCGGGGTAAGTTGCCCTACTAAACACCTGCTCGATAATGTGCGAGCCAAAGCTCCGTTGTTGGTAAAGCGTCGCCTCTACCGTCGTTGCGCTTTGAAACCGGAGCGCCCCCGGGTCGCTGCCCTGCATTTCGAGAAGGGGAAAGTACCCCGTAAAAGCTTCCTCAATTTCATCGAGTGCTTCAGCAATCGGGAGTGCCGCTCTGTCCCTTTTCCTTCGAGGCATTTGCATCACGGGATCCCCTAGGAAGGCAGCGTTAAAATAGGTCCAGCGGAACCGATCTTTCGAAAGGGACGACACGGGGTCAAGCGAATAGCGGAGCAAGGCTTCGAGCACGAAATCTCCCAAACGCCCTTCCCCCTTACGTCGGTAGTTCTCCAAGGCCACTTCCAAAAGCTTCATGGCGTGGTTACTGTCCATGAGCTCCAAGTTCCCTCTGGAATCGATGTCGAATACGGGAGAGCCCAGCGCCGGCCTGGACGAACCAAAATAAGCCACTGCCCCGGCCAAGGATTGTAAAAGCGCGACGCCCACCGAAACCGTTCCCGCCCGCGCATCACCGAAAATATCTTCTTTAGTGAGGGTCTCGTCGAAGGCGGCATTGGTGCACGCGATGGAGAAAATAGCGGGGTTTACCAGCTCCCCCCCGTGAGAGGCGGCGAGGATTTCGTCCGAGGTGACGCTTTGATTATCGACGTGCCATCGATTGCCGCTACCGTGGTCTAAATTAAACGCAAGGTTACTTGCCATCCCTCCCCGCACGAGGGAGAGAACTGCCGCGCGATCGTAGTTTTTCTTGGTGCGATAGAACTTCTTAACCCCTCGCCAGTCGGCGTCCGCCTGCAGAGCGCGCAGCGTTCCCAACTCTCCAAAATAGAATGGACCGTCAAAGGGTTTACCACCAAAAAGCGCAAGCTCGCTCGCAGTGGTAGCGGCCTGCGCTTGCCACCGGTCGACTTTGGAAAGGTGGGCTTTCATTTGAGAGCGGTTTGCAAACGGCAACCGCCCCACGACGGCTTGTGGCTCCAAACACTCATTCACTGCGGCATAACACTGGTCCGTCACTCCAAATTTTGCGCCAAACCCAGAGCGAACACTGAAGTAGTAGCTAGGAGGAATGGCGTCCGCGTCCCCCACGAGCGTGATGTACTTAAGGCCATTGCCGAGGCGGGAGCGGAAGTAGGAAATGAGTTTCCGGGCGGTAGAATAACGGTACCCCTTCCCAGTGGAGGCATTAAAAGGCTGGACCGCTTCATCGCCCAGCTTGCGGTTCTTGTAACCTTCAGGAAGTTCGGTTTCCGCAACTTCGATTTGGGTCCGCTCCACTTCCTCCACCGTCACGATTTCTGAAACAACTCCGGAGCTTCTTGCATGGTAATCTTTCAGGTCCTTAGCCATCGCTACTTGCGCATCGGGCACGACAATAATGCTAAGCGGAGCCGCAGCAGGCAAAGCCGCCGACTCCTGTACCTTAGAATAGACGTCCACGGAAATTTCTTTGACCTGGATGAGTTCACCGGTGAGCGTATCCCACTGGAACGGGTAGAAGTGGACAATCGCTTCGCCTTTGCGAGAAACGACTTCGGCAAACTTCCCCGGAAAAAACCGCTGGGTCCCGCCGGGCGCCGCAAATCTAAAGGCAGGGTCCGGGCTCCAAAACTGGGTCTCGGGAACGACCCAAAGAGGCACGGCCCCTTGGGACTGAGACACTTGGGCCACCTTTGCCACCACTTTAAATTCTGACCCGGACGGGAAAGAAAACCGCTTTTCGAAATAGGGCAGCTCAGGTAGCGTTTCCAATCGAAGGGCGAGAGCGCCTTCGACGCTTAAGCGTGTTCGAGCTTGCGATGCCGGCCGAAAGGCAGGCTCTCCCACTCGGATATTTCCTTCGGCAACCTTTTGGTAGCCGGAGGGTGACTGCGCAGGAGCCCAGAGTTCTTTCGGCAGTTCAGCTAAAGGAACAAAACCGGACTCTGCCATTGAAAGCAGAGAAAAACAAAAGACAGAGACAAAACCCACCCGTAGACGGACCATGCCCTACCCCAAGAAAAGCGCCGTCGTAGGAACGTCGCCTGCGATCTTGGCGAGCCTACCAGCGACCCCCGTCGCTGGTAGCTCGGCTTAAGACCTTCAACCTCAACCCATGGTGTCAGCCTCAACTAATCGAGATAGTCTGACAAAATGAAAATGGGCTGCCCGAGGGATTTGATTAATTTTTGTTAACGTAGGGTAAATTTTATAGTGCTGAATTTATTAGACTAATTGAGTTTTTTCGCCAGATCGCATTTCCCGTTAACTCATCCAACAAAAAGGTTGCCCGCCTGGGCTAAGTACCGTAATAACGATGAGCATTTATTTCAGTTAGGGAAAAAATAATGAGAATTGGAATCCTCGGTAGAAAAGTAGGCATGACGGCGGTTTTTGATGAGAAGGGCTTTTTGGTCCCCATCACGGTCATCGACACTTCGGGATGCATCGTATCCCAGGTAAAGACCCAAGACACGGACGGCTACACAGCCGTCCAGTTGGCTTTCGGCGAAGTGAAGCCACAAAATGTGAAGAAGGCAAAGGCCGGGCACTTTAAGAAGGCCTCGAGCAAAGCAAAGCAGTACATCGAAGAAATCCGCCTCGCTAAAGAGGACGACGTCGCTCCTCTAAAGCTTGGCACGGAGCTCTCCGTTTCCATGTTCCAAAAAGGCGATAAAGTGGATGTCGTTGGAACGTCTAAAGGGCGTGGCTTTGCGGGCGTCATCAAGCGGTTTGGGTTCCACGGTAAAGATGCGACGCACGGCACGCACGAATACTTCCGTCACCCCGGCTCAGCCGGTACAAACACTTTCCCTGGCCGAATCATGAAGAACAAAGGGATGCCTGGACACATGGGCGACGTTCGGTCGACTATCCAAGGCCTCACCGTGGTCGATGTGAAGCCAGAAGAAAACCTCCTCTTTGTGCGAGGCGGAATTCCAGGATCGCGTAGCAGCAAAGTCCTCGTGCGACTTGCTATCAAAGGTAAAACTACCGAAGGCCGTTCACTCGTCGCAGCCAGCGATAAGTAAGGGGCGCTACGCCACGCGCGTAGTCTTCGGGAAGGGGCGGTGGAGTGAGATACTCCACCTCTCCTAAAGATCTTTGGACGGCGTTTTCTAGCTCTTCATTATTCCAAGTCGATAAATTCGTTGAAACAAACAGTGTGCCCTTCGGTTCGAGGAGAGTGCCGCAGTCTTTTAAGACGCTCGCTAAATCCTTGCGCACAGAAAAGGGCTCATTGTTCTTTCCGCGTGCGAAGCTAGGCGGGTCGAGCACAATCACCGAATACTTTTCCCCTCGCTTCATCGCCCCTCGAAGGAAGAGCCGCGCGTCGGTCGCAAAAAAGCGGTGCTTCTCCGGACTGAGGGAGTTTGCTTTAAAGTTTTCTTGCCCCCACGCCAGGTACTTCGACGACACGTCGACGCTGGTCACCACGGCGCCGCGGGCCGCGGCAGCGACCGAAAAGGCGCACGTATACGCAAAAAGGTTTAAAACTTTTCCCTCGGGCGGAGCACATTCCGCGAGGCGCTTTCGGTTCAGCCGTTGATCTAAAAATAGCCCCACCGAGAAGCCATCATAGGGGCGTATGAGGAGCGAAAGGCCGTTTTCTTTGGCCGCGATCACAGGGGGCGAGACAGCCCCCCAGAGAGGGTTGGGATCCCGCAGGGACTCTTCTGGAACACTGTGGGAACGGTCCGTGATAAACCGTTTTGCGTAGATACTATCGAGCACCAAGTTTTCCCCGCACCACTTCGCCAAAACTAAAAGCTCGTTTTCGGAAAGGGAAAGCTTTCCCTGGTGCAGCTGAAAAAAACCCACCTTGCCAAACACCTCAATCACCAAGCCCTCAATGCCATCGGCCGAGGCATTGAATAGGCGGTAGCAATCGGTGCCTTCATCGCCAAGGCGCGCTCGAAGGCCTGCCCTCCGAGCGGCTGCTGCTTGGAGTGCATTCAAAGCCAAGACTGCCACGCTTGCTCCGGAGGGGTGGGCGACAGGACTCGAATGCTTTCGTCCGGTTTAACGGGGTTGCGAAACTCTAAGGACACTGCATGCAAAGCAATGGCCCCGGGTTGGAAGGCAGTGCGCGAACCATACTTAAAATCCCCCAGAATAGGGTGGCCCAAGCGCGCCAGCTGCGCGCGTATTTGGTGTTTCCTACCGGTGAGTAAGTCCACTTCCACCAGCGATCGCTCTTCACCCGATTGGAGAGGGCGCAGCAAAAGCTCGGCACGCTTTGACCCCGGCACCTCATCGTCAGTCACAGAAACGGGGCCGTCTTCAGGAGCCCGATGGAAATGGATTACCTTGCGCTCATTTCCCGTCAGGCGACCTTCGACCACCGCCTGGTAGATTTTTCGAAAACCCCGGTTTCGCACTTGCTCGGAAAGCCGGCTAGCCCCTTTAGAAGTTTTAGCAAATACGATCACCCCCGAAACCGGCTGATCCAGGCGGTGCACCAGGCCAACAAAAGCATTCCCTTTTTTGGCGTAGCGTTTGACTAAATCGGCCCGAACGAGCTCCAAAAGGCTGGGGGCCGAAGTGGAATCTCCCTGCACGGCTATCCCCGCAGCTTTCAAAACGACAACGAGGTGGTTGTCTTCATAGAGAATGTTCAAACTTTCGGAAATTTCCATGTCTTGTGCTATACGGTTCCTGCCATGCGCCCACGTAAGAACTTCCAAGGCCCCAAACGTCCTACCACAGCAAGAAAACCGGCTGGTTCGGGCCCTTCGATGGAGTCCATGGACTCGATGCTGCGTAAATCCGGCATTCGGTTAAACGAAGACCAGTTGAAGCAGCTGTGGCGGTACCATAATTTGCTGCGCCTCCGCAATGTGGGAAATGAACTCACGCGGCTCATTGGCTTTGAGACGATTGTCATTAAGCACTACGTCGACTGTTTGATTGTGGGCAACTTCATCCGCCTCCCCTCCCCTCTCGTCGACGTAGGGTCGGGCCCCGGCTTTCCCGGAGTGCCGCTGAAGATCCGCTACCCCAACGTCCACATGATCTTGGCCGAGCCCCGACCAAAACGCGTCGCTTTTTTAGAGGAAGTCATTAAAGAGTTAGGCTTAAAACACACGGAAGTTTTCGAACACCGCGTAGTGAGCAGCAGCTTCACCACACCAGTCCAAGGCGTCATTACGAGAGCCGTGGAAACCATGGACAAGACCCTCCTTAGGACCTCCGCGAGCTTAGTCCCCGGCGGCCAAGCCATCTTCATGAAGGGCCCCAATACCGACGACGAAATTGAAGAAGTGCACGCCCGCTTTGGAGACTCGTTCGAGCTGGTGCTCGATCAAGCGTATTCACTTCCCTACACCCCACACCGACGCCGCTTGGTGGTTTGGCGAAAAACGGGCGCCCAGTAGAAAATCCCTTCTTGGCGGTCCCGAACTCATAATCCGAAGGCCGTAGATTCAATTCCTTTACATTGAGGTAAAACAGAATTGGGTTCTCATGCCTCTAACGTCCAACCCAGGCACAAATCGATGGATCGCATCCCAGTCCCCCGCCACGAAAAAGCCCTATTTGACCATTCGCGTTAAAGGGGATTGACCTAGACCTCCATCCCCTATACCCCTGTGGCGATTGTTTTTGGATTGTAAAACAAAGTATCCGTGGACGTGCGGCCCGCAAGCTATCGAAGTTTTTATGCCTGCTCTCGAGATACCATAGCTTCTGCTCCGCTTGTTCTCGGATTAAGTAAGAACGTCAGGCGTACCCAATTATGCGAAGTGTCCACAGCCAATACAAGGGCGGGCAAAAAAAATTCCAATCCGGGACAGGGCACGTCAATTTTAAAAATCTTTTCGAATGCGTTCCCAACCAATACCTTGTTTTGAATAAGGCGTTTGAGATCATAGCCGTTAGCGACGCTTACTTGACCGCTAACGAAGGCAAGCGAGAAGTTATTTTAGGGCAAAGTATCTTTAACGTTCTCCCTGGTATGAGCCCGGCCGAGGCTAAGAATCTCCGAGATTCTCTTGAGCGCGTTTTGGCAAATAAAGTTCCCGATGTAGTGGCGGGCGCGGCTACACTGGAAAGTTCTGGACCCGACCCCGAAGAACCTCGAGTGAATCACTTAAAGTACACACATATCCCTGTTTTTGCGGCAGACCATTCCGTGCAGAACATCATACAAAACATTGAGGATGCAGCTGCGCCTGGCGAACTGCGGGCAGCCCAGGCGGGTGAATCCGAGCTCATAAAAAAACTCACCGCTAGATGCATCCACCTGGAAGCGGAAACCATCAAGGCACGGCAAGAGACACTCGCAACTCAGCAGAACCTCGAAGCGCAGAAAGCTGAACTCACCAAGCTTTATTCAAATGCTAAAAACAATCTGCTGACCTCGCTGCAAAACGAAGAAAATTTGCAGAAAGCAAATAACGAATTGGCTCATTCGAACTTCGAGCTGGAACAATTTGCGTATGTGGCTTCTCACGATCTCCAGGAGCCTCTCCGGAAGGTCACCAATTTTACCGGACTCTTCGTAGAGACGTATGGTTCATGCGTCGACGAACTCGGCGTTCGCTATCTGGGCAAAGTGACCGATGGCGTGAAACGCATGACCGGACTCATCGACAATCTGCTTTTATACTCGCGAATTGGTCGGCAGAATCTAAACGAGGAGAAGGAATCACTAAACCAAGTTCTCGGGCGTGCGATTGGCGACCAATCTGACACTATTGCGCTTACTGGTGCCAAAGTAACTGTCGGCGCGCTGCCCGAGGTTTGCGTACCGCGAGCCGAAATTTATCAACTTTTCAGTAATCTGATTAGCAATGCTATCAAATTTCGTCGTGAAGGCACCCCACCCGAGGTTGAGGTCCGAGCGATCCAGAACGGGCAAAGTGATTGGGAATTTGTGGTGCGCGACAACGGTATTGGAATTGAGGAAGAATATTTTGATCAGTTGTTTATTGTTTTCAGGCGGCTAAATGCCAGAGCCAGTTACCCCGGAACGGGGATCGGGCTTGCCATCTGTAAGAAGGTTGTTGACCGCTTTGGTGGCAAAATATGGGCTAGCTCTCTACCCGGCTCGGGGACGGAATTTCACTTTACGTTGCCATCCATTTTTTTGTAATGGGGGGACTCTTTGGTTTTTTTAGGTGCGGAATCAATCATGCCTTGAATGGCCAACTGGATTGCTCAAATGCCTTGATTTCAATGGGAGCCCTAGCTTACACTCCGCGTTATAAACTGAGAGTGGTTTTGGGTTAGGTGTGGAAAGAGAAAAATGATTGAAAACGCGGCAGAGATTCTACTAGTCGAGGACGATCCCGACGACGCGGAAATGTTTGCCGAAATTCTCAAACGGGGCAAGATCCCCCACCACCTAAATGTGGTCGATGATGGGGTAAAGGCGCTTGATTACCTTAACCAACGAGGTGATTACACTACCAGTACGCGTCCTGACCTAATTGTTTTAGATCTGAACTTACCCAGAAAAGATGGGCGATGGGCTCTACGAGAAATTAAATCCAATAACAACCTGAAGTCGATTCCAGCCGCTATTTTCACCACTTCAAAGGCGGATTCGGATGTTACGGACTGCTATTTTGCCGGGGCAAATTGCTACATTACTAAGCCGCGAGAGTTCGTGGATTTTGTCGCCGCCGTAAAAGCGCTAGAAACCTTTTGGTTTAGTTTGGTTAAGCTCCCTCCCACCCCTTTAACTGCCGTACCTTTCCCGGCGCTTCCGACGCAGGCAGAAGGAAACAACATCCGAGTTTTGCTCATCGAAGACGATCCGGAAGATGCGGAATTTTTACAGAGGGTCCTCGCTAAGGAGGATAAACTTTCGCTCTCCATTGACGTCGTCGACAATTTAACTTCAGCCATTGAAGTCTTAAGGCGAAAAAAATTTGAAATCATCCTTCTTGATCTTGGACTAGCAACAACAGCAGGCTTGGATACGTTCGAAACGTTATTTCCCCATGCTCAAGGAGTGCCGGTAGTCGTTTTAACCGGGCTTGCGGATGAAACCGTCGCTTGCGAAGCCATTCGCCAGGGGGCGCAAGACTATCTGCTGAAAGGACAGCCCGAAAGCCGGGCAATCTGGCGGGTACTGCGTTACGCTCTCGAAAGAAGATCCTTTCTGGAAAATTTACAGAAAGCCCACCTGCAGCTTGAGGACCGCGTGCGCGAGCGCACCGAAGAGCTTTCTGAAACCAATTTACGACTCAATCGTGAAATATGGGAAAGGTCAAAAGCGGAGAGGGCCGCTAAAGAGAGCGAAGCCAGATTCAAACGGCTTGCTGACTCTACGTTTGAAGGACTTCTTGTCCACGAAGACCACCAGATCATCGATGCCAATCGAGCCGCCGCTACTATGTATGGGTGCGAGGAGTCCCAACTTTTGGGCAAAAACTGTTTGGATTTCGTCGAAGCTACCTACCGCGACTTCGCCAAGTCCAAGATGGCATCTAATGATGGAAGACCTTTTGAAACTTTAAATTTAAAACTGAATGGCGCCGCGTTTCCGGCGGAAATTCAGACCAGATCCTTATCTGGTGACCGGGGACACATCCAAGTACTAGCCATCAGAGACGTCACTGAACGAAAGCTCATCGAGCAGATGAAAGACCGCAATCTCGCGCTGAAAGAGGCCAACGATGCCCTTGAACACTTTGCGTCGGTCGCGTCCCATGACTTAAAGGAACCTCTGCTATCCATTGCGGGTTTTCTTACGTTACTGAAAAAAGAAGCGCATAGTCAGCTCAATGGGAGTGCCCTAGAATATTTGAATATCGCCGTAGACAGCGCTAAGCGTCTCCATAATCTCGTCGATGATTTGCTTTCCTATACCCGCCATTCGCAGGCATCAGTGGAACTCGCCCCCATCAGTACGGATAGCGTTTTAAAGGATGCGATTGCGAACTTGAAAGATAGAATTGGGGAAACTGGCGCTAAGATTCAGTTTAGTTCCTTACCCAAGGTGATGGGTAATTCTTTTCAGCTGGTTCGCTTGTTTCAAAACCTGCTGAGCAACGCGATCAAATTTCAAAAGAAAGAAGTCCCTCCCCAAATATCCGTCTCCGCAGTTCGGGATGGCGACCAATGGATATTTAAGGTTACCGACAACGGCATTGGGTTTGCTCAGGAATCCATTGAGGAAGTGTTTATGATGTTTCGCCGGCTCCATGGGCCCGAAGCATACCCAGGGACGGGGATTGGACTCGCAACCTGCAAAAAAATCATTGAAAGACACAAAGGCAGAATTTGGGCGGAATCTAAAGAAGGGGTCGGATCGACTTTTTGTTTTGGGCTCCAGGCTGTCCCCTCCCTGAGTTTAACCGGAGTTAAAATCTTGGTGGTGGACGATGCCCCCAACATGATTGTGCTTTTAAAGCACCGATTAAACAGGTGGGGCGCAGAAGTAGAAATTGCTCATAACGGAATGGTGGCCGTAGAGAAAGCGGCCTTGGGCATTTACGACCTCATCATCATGGACATCGAAATGCCTTTTTTAAATGGTATCCAAGCAACCGAGAAAATAAGAAAGTCAGGTTACGGCGGGGCGATACTAGCCTTCACGGGCCATAAGAAAAACGGAAATAGCGAGTTTTACCGAGATAACGGCTTTACTGGGTACTTTTCTAAAGACGAATTTGTGCTTGATGAAGAAGGTGACGAGCTTTCCGAAAGCGTCGCCCATGCCTTATCAACAGTTAGACAAGCGAGGGTTTGACGAATTTCTAATATGGAACTTTTCGCAGAAATTAAGTTAGAGACGGATGAGGTTCATAGAAAAATCATGCAGGGAGCGTGGGCGAAAAGACTATTCGCTGCTGATTACACTCTCGATGAATACCTCACGTTACTGCGGAACTTTTATTGTTTCTATTTGCCTGTAGAAACATACTTACGGCCACAACTCCCCACTGAAACGTTAAAGAGCCGGTGCGAAAAACACACTTTGCTACGGGATGATCTTCTTTTTTTGAACTCACTCCCTCTCCGTGAGGAAAGGGTCTGCCACCGCTTGCCTTTGGTTACGAATCTACCTTCCGCTCTGGGGGTTTGTTATGTGTTAGAAGGTTCAACCTTGGGAGGGCAGATTATTACCAATCAACTTAAAAAATCGCTTTCCCTTGGGACCAAAAGAGGGCTGAGCTTTTTTGAGTGTTATGGACCCGATACCGGGCCGATGTGGGAGGACTTTAAAAGACAAAGTTCCCAAATCGTTACGACGGATCGTGAGCGTGAAGCGATGGTAAATGCGGCAGTGCAAACGTTCGAGGTTTTTTCTGACTGGATGGAGGCTGCATGAGTCCCCGCGCTGAAATCACGGCCATTGACTATACGCAATGCGACAAAGAGCCTGTTGCCACACCCGGAACTATCCAGTCCCACGGCGCCCTGATGATCGTCCAAAATGGAGTCGTCATTGCGTGCTCGAAGAACATACAAACTTTCTTACCGCATAGCGATGAAGGTTATCTTCGCAAAGAAATTGCCTCGATTGCTCCGGCATTATCGGACGCGATTATAGGCCTCCCTTCTCATCTTCCGTTGGAAGAGACCCATTTTCAGCCTTACGGAGATTGGTTAGTGGGATTGCGCAAGAGCGGCCAAGCTATTTTTGTGGAGTTCTTTCCACAAGACCATCACGCCATTGACGTAGCGGCTTTAGAGCTGGAAATCAACCAACTCGGTAGCAAGTTCCATTTTCCGGTAAAAGATCGGGGAGAATTTTTAGATGACGTTTGTCATCTCTTTCAGAAACACCTGAGATTCGATCAAGTGTTTTTTCAAGTTTTTCACGAGGGAGAATTTATTGAGGTCATCGCCGAGGCGAATAACAGAAAGGTGGAAGCGGTTAAAGGATTGCACTATTCAAATAAAGACATTCCGGCCCAAGCGAGAGCGCTCTACCTCAATCAGTTAGTTCGCTTTAAGCAAAATTGCCACAGCGTTCCCGTCGAAATTGAAAGTCCCGTCAGTATCGACCTATCGCGTTCGCTCCTTCGAGAAGTTTCGAATTTCTTGACCATTTACATGCAGAACATGTCGGCGGCATCGATGCTTTCTTTCTCGGTCATCAGCGGACGTAAATTATCCGCTCTATTAACCCTGCACAACAGAGATCCCATTTTCGTTGATCCCAGAGTTTTAAATCGCCTGATTGACGTAGTTAAGCGGGTTTCGGTAGAACTTTATCGAATAGATCATTTGCTTGCGAAAAATGCCGAATCAAAACTTTGGGAGCTTCTGAAAACCGGCTTTCCTCCTTACCGATTAGCCTCCCTGGAAAAACTGGCAGCCTTGCCCGATTTAACAAACTTTCTAAACTACTGCGGGGTCGCGGTTTTAAATGAGGGAGTAATCTTAAAGAGTATTGGGGAATACCCGAACGCTGGAATATTAGAAACGATTTTCAAAACTATTTTATCTTCCGATGCCACCATCTTTTCTTCGTCAAAACTCGCCGAGGACTACCATCTTCCACAAACCGAACTCGGAGAAATTTCCGGCGTCATGATCGTTAAATTCGAGAAACTTTGTATCCTATTTTTCCGGAAGAATTTTCCGGTCGAGCTTCAGTGGCGAAGGGCAAACGTGGAGAGTTATGACGGCACGGGAATGCCAAGGCTTTCTCCCAGCGGCTCTCTTCAATTTTGGACTGAGGAATTCCAGAACCAAAGCCGGCCCTGGTCAGCTAAAGACATGGGTTTTGCCACAGCGATATCGAACTGGATCTCAGACGATTTTGTCTCATAGGATTGAAACTGACCCAGGCCCTCTTGCGCTTGATTAAGGATTCAAGCGAAAAGCTAATTGTTAGGGGCCAAAAACTCGATTTCTTGCCTCGATCTTTTCGTTTTGCTGGGTTCTATAGCACCTTACCGTCATTCGTTCTTATGCAATTCTGTTCTAGTTCACGGTTCTTTAAAGGAACCACTTGCTTTTGCTCTTGGAAGGTTTTGAAGCACTCTCTGCCAGGTTCACTTTTCTGCAAAATCGCTCAGTACGATGCCCTTGAAGTCTTCGCGTAGCTTTCGCAACTGGGTTTCACGCCGCGCGTAATTGCCATAGGTTTCAAAAATCCAGTCGTACCATTCGTGATAGCGCTCATGATCAAGGTGATGCATCACGCATAAATTTTCGGGCCGGTTGTCAGCCTTGCGGCCGTTGATGTGATGCACGACTTCCCAGGTTTCTAGCTGGCGCCCCAAGATCGATTCAGCCACCTGCCTGTGCTCAAGCTGTTCGTAGCCAGAAAGGGACCTCGTCCGGACATAGCCACTTGAGGTGACGTACCTCCCTGACAGAAGCCACCGGATGGGTAGGCCAATCACCGCAAGCAAGAGGCGCAACGCAATCTTAACGACAAACATAATCTGAATACCGTTACTCGGAAGGCTCGACTCATGTCACGCCGCACTAACCCGTTCTAGCTGCCTATTTGCCATTTCGGCGCTACAGCTCCTCGGAAAAAACCTTCTCGGTAATCCTCCAAAACCTATCTTGTTTTCTAGCAATCACAAAAGCAGGCAGCCTAAAAAGCAGCTGGTACTTAATCACATCCTCGGGGCGCTTGAATTCGGAAGCGAGCTCCGGCCGCCGGAGATGGGAGCGCAAAAAATTGATGTTGAATTTTTTTATCGATGTTGGGTTGCTAAAGAAATGGACTTCACTCAAGTACTGGGCGTCGTAATCGAAGTACCGAATTTCCAGAAAAGGGTTTCCGTTTTTGTCATTCCGCTGCTCGAAAGTAATGCGGTCGGGCGTCAAGACGTGGGCGTTTTTCGATAGCTTAGCCTGCTTTAGTTTGGCCTCCGCATCCACCAAAACGGTCTGGCATCCCTCGCAGGCCTTCGCCGTCACATCGTTTTCAGCCCCACACGAGTGGCAGAGCTTCATTCGAAATCGGTAGCCGCAGGCGGTGACTTCGTGGGTTACTGGGTTCTGCACTGAGCCGCGGCATTTTCTCCCGAAATGCTCTAGTACCACCCCGTCGGGATCCGCGTACCCCCAGAAACTGTTTTCAAACCCGCAGCTCGGGCACGGCACGAGTACGGGCACCGTATCCTTGAGGGGACGCTTATCGCTGATTTCGGGCGCGTAAATGTCGTGCCCCATCCCCGTGTAGTCGAGGATGTAACAGTCCTTTTTACCCTGGGACAGGCGCAAACCTCGGCCCACGATCTGCTGGTAGAGGCTATTCGATTCGGTGGGGCGCAGGATCGCAATCACGTCGACATGAGGGGCGTCGAATCCGGTGGTCAGTACTGAGACATTCACCAGGTACTTAAACTTTGCGGCTTTGAAGTCCGAGACAATCCGGTCGCGCGCCGCCATATCCGTATCACCTACCACGAGCCTCGCCTGGCCTTCCGGCAGAAACGAAAGGATCTCTTCGGCATGGCGAACCGAAGCGCTAAAGATCATGACGCCTTTGCGGTGGTAGCGCTCCGTTATGTCGATGATGTTTTTGATGATCAAAGGAGTCAGCTGCTTTTGCCTTTGGAGGATTTCTTCCACCTCGGCGGCCGAATAGGTCCGGTTGCGTTCAGACAACTCGGAGAAGTTATAGCTCGTGACCGGGATATCCACTTTGACCGGGACCGTCAGGTACCGGTTTTTCACCATGTAGGAGAGCGGGAGATCAAAAACACACTGCTTAAAAAACCGAGGCTGCTCCGTTCGGATCTCCCCGGATTCGGCGCGTTCATAGATCCATCCTAAACCCAAGCGGTACGGTGTGGCGGTCAGGCCCAAAATGCGAAGCTCCGGGTTACAAAGCCTTAGCTTCCGGATGACTTCCTGGTACTGCGTGTCGCTGTCGTCCCCCACGCGGTGGCACTCATCGATGACAAGGAGAGAGAAATCATCGAAAAAATCCTCCGGCGCCCGCGCAATCGATTGGACGCTACCGAAAATGGCTTTTTCCTTTCGGTCCTTCTTGCCCAGGCTTGCAGAAAAAATCCCGGCCGTGAGCCCGTAGCTAGTGTACTTTTCGTGGTTCTGCTCGACCAGTTCCTTGACGTGGGCCAGCACAAGCACCCTGCCCTTGGCAATGCGCGCAAGCTCCGCAATGACGAGGCTCTTGCCGGAGCCCGTCGGCAGCACGACGGCCGCCGGCTCTTTGCTCTGCCGAAAGAATTGAACGACGTTCTGTACGGCAGTCTGCTGGTAATCTCGGAGTTGGTATTTCAATATCTCCCGATCTTGCCACAACGAGTGTAGCAAAGAAAAGGGCGGTTCGAGTCTCGCTCCCCGTTAACCTACCAAGGCTTCGCGTAGCCGATCTTGTGGCCAGCAGCAAGCGCGCGCTCTTCGATGCGAAGTAACTCGTTGTACTTGGCGATGCGCTCCGACCGAGAAGCGGATCCCGTTTTGATTTGTCCGCAGCCGCTCCCGACCGCTAGGTGAGCGATGGTGACGTCTTCGCTTTCGCCAGAACGGTGGGACACGACGCACGCATACCCTTTTTCCCGTGCTAAATTCATCGTGTGGATGGTTTCCGAAACGCTGCCCACTTGGTTTACTTTGATGAGGATTGCGTTCGCAGTGCTCTGATCGATTCCTTTTTGAAGCCTCGCGACCTGAGTCACAAAGAGATCATCCCCGACAAGCTGGGTGCGAGCCCCTACCTTTTGAGTGAGGGCTGCCCAGCCCGACCAATCGTCTTCTTCGAGTCCATCTTCGATACTGACGATGGGGTACTTTCCGATGAGGCTTGCGTAATAGTCGACCATGCGGTTTCGATCCCACTTTTCCCCCGCCATGGAATAGACTTTGCTCTCGGTATCAAAGAAGGAACTTGCGGCGACGTCGAGAGCTAGCGCGACCTGCTTGCCCAAAGTGTAACCCGCCGCCTGGATGGCTTCGCAAATCAAATCGAGCGCTTTCTCATTCGAGGTCATGGCCGGTGCAAAACCCCCTTCGTCTCCGACGCCGGTGGAAAGGCCTTTTTTGTGCAAAATTTTCTTCAGGTGGTGAAATATCTCGGCGCCTGCCCGAAGGCTCCGAGAAAACGTTTCAAAACCGTGCGGGACCACCATGAACTCTTGAATGGCGAGGCCATTATCGGCATGGACGCCTCCGTTGAGAATGTTCATGAGAGGCACAGGGAGCTTAAATTCCGCTGCCGAGCGCCCCATCCATTCGCCAATCAGTTGATAAAGAGGGATCTTTCGAGATGCCGCTACTGCATGGGAAAACGCAAGCGAAACGCCCAAAATCGCATTGCCCCCGAATTTACTTTTTTGGTGCGTTCCATCGGCTTCCAGCATCCAACGGTCCAAGGACTCGATGCTGGAAATTTCTTTTTCGACGACCAGAGGAGCGATTTGCTTCTGGACAATTTCGACCGCTTTCAAAACGCCCTTGCCCAAATACCTGGACGCGTCGCCATCCCGAAGCTCAAGCGCCTCGTGGATTCCCGTGGAAGCGCCGGACGGGACAATCGCAGACCCTTTACTGCCATCCGACAGCTGGAGCTCTACTTCGATGGTGGGGTTGCCCCGAGAATCTAAAACTTCGCGGGAATGGAGGTGGCTGATTCGGTATTTCATGGGCCTCACCCTAATACTAGCGGTCGGGCAAGGTCAACGGAGTGGTGAGCCAAAAAAAAGACCGAGCAAGCAGGTTTGCTTGCCCGGTCCTGGAGACACTTTCGAGAAAGAGCGATTACTCGCCTTTTTCCTCTCGGAACTCGGCTTCAATGGGCTCTTCGCCCTTTTTTGCGCTTTCACCTGCGGGCGGTTGCTCCGCGGAAGGTTTCGCCGCCTTGTACATTTCTTCGGCCATTTTATGCGATAGAGCGGTCAGCTTATCGTACTCTGTTTTCATCTCATCGAAATTGTCGGCAGTGACAGCCGACTTCGACGCCGTGATCGCAGCTTCCAACTCTTCCTTCATGGGGCCTGGGATTTTATCGGCGTTTTCCTTAATCTGCTTTTCGGTGCCGTAGACCAAAGTATCCAAGTTGTTTTTCATCTGCACGCGTTCGCGTTTTTTCTTGTCTTCTTCCGCATTTTTCTCAGCGTCGCTGACCATGCGCTTGATGTCTTCGTCCGAAAGGCCGCTACCCGCCGTGATTTTGACCGACTGTTCTTTGCCGCTTGCCAGATCTTTTGCGGAAACGTGCACAATCCCGTTGGCATCAATATCAAAAGCCACCTCAATTTGAGGCACGCCTCGCGGAGAGCTCGGCAACCCGGTCAACTGAAACCGAGCCAAAGTGCGGTTGTCGTACGCCATCTCACGCTCGCCCTGAAGCACATGGATTTCTACTGTGGTCTGGTTATCTTCCGCAGTCGAAAACACTTGGCTCTTTTTCGTAGGGATAGTCGTATTGCGTTCAATCAGCTTCGTAAACACATGCCCAAGCGTTTCAATCCCGAGGGACAGAGGGCTTACGTCGAGCAGCAACAAGTCTTTCACTTGCCCTGTCAACACACCCCCTTGGATAGCCGCACCGACTGCGACCACTTCGTCGGGATTAACGCTGCGATTGGGTTCTTTTCCGAAGAACTTCTTCACTGCTTCTTGGATCTTGGGGATGCGTGTGCTGCCCCCGACTAAGACAACCTCGTCGATTTCGGAAGCTGTTAGGCCTGCATCCTTAAGCGCGCGCCGGCAGGGCTCAATCGACTTCTCCACTAAGTCTTCTACGAGCTGTTCAAACTTACTTCGCGAAAGTTTAATCTGCAGGTGCTTAGGACCGGATGCGTCGGCCGTGATAAAAGGAAGATTTACTTCCGTTTCCATGGCAGAAGAGAGCTCGATTTTAGCCTTTTCGGAAGCCTCTTTGAGCCGCTGCAGAGCCATCTTGTCTTTTGAAAGATCAATCCCTTGATCTTTCTTAAACTCCACAATCAGCCAATCGATGATCCGGCTATCAAAATCGTCGCCACCTAAATGGGTATCGCCATTAGTGGACTTTACTTCCACGACATTGTCGCCCACGTCGAGGACCGACACGTCAAAAGTACCGCCACCAAAATCGTATACTGCGATCTTTTGCTCTTTCTTCTTATCGAGACCGTAAGCGAGCGCAGCTGCAGTAGGCTCGTTAATAATGCGCTTTACATCAAGGCCGGCGATTTTCCCTGCGTCCTTGGTCGCTTGTCGCTGAGCATCGTTAAAATAAGCGGGAACCGTGACCACCGCTTCGGTGACTTCGTGCCCTAGGTAGTCTTCTGCGCACTTTTTAAGCTTCTGCAGAATGAGAGCGGAAATCTCGGGAGGCGAAAACTTTTTACCTCGGATCTCAACAACGGCTTCGCCTTTGTCGCCTGAGTCTACTTTATAAGGAACCATTTTGGCTTCCGAGGAAACTTCGTTGGACCTGCGGCCCATAAAACGTTTCACGGAGTAAACCGTGTTCTCAGGGTTAGTAATTGCCTGGCGCTTCGCGACCTGCCCAACCAGCTTTTCACCGTCTTTAGTGAAAGCGACCACCGAGGGAGTCGTCCGACCCCCTTCTTCGTTTGCGATCACTTTAACTTCGCCGCCTTCCATGACCGCGACGCAAGAGTTAGTCGTCCCTAAATCTATTCCAATAATTTTTGCCATCCGATTTCTGCCTCCGATTATCAAAATGGGAACGACCTTTCAGAAGTCAACCTGTCAGAGGTGCTTGACTCGGTCCCCGGGATGACCAAAATGTGCCTGCACCTGATGAGGAGATACAGTGCCACTATATGAATATGAATGCGCCAAATGCCAGAAGGTCCTTGAAATAATTCAAAAATTTTCGGACCCCCCGGTTTCAACATGCCCAACCTGTGGCAGCACCGTGGCGAAATTGCTTTCCCGAACTAGCTTTCAGCTCAAAGGGGGTGGTTGGTATGCCACGGATTACAAAAAGCCCGGAGGGGGTGGCACCGGATCGGGTGAAACCCCGTAAAGCCTTTATTGTAGGGCATTTACAGCGATCTGGCAGCCGCAAAAAGACGCTAAAATCTTGACTTTAAGCTCAGAAGTACCATATCTAACAGCGCTAGTTTTTTAGTACTAAAAGAGCTCTCAATTTCGAGGGTTCAAGTTGAAAAACCAACTGGGATGAGGAGAAAAACATGAACATCCGTCCTTTACACGATCGTCTGATCGTAAAACGGTTCGACGAAGAAGAAAAAACCAAAGGTGGCATTATCATTCCCGATAACGCCAAAGAAAAGCCCCAGCAGGGCGAAGTCATTGCCGTAGGCAACGGCAAAGTAATGGAAGATGGGAAGAAAGTTCCCCTTGAAGTAAAAAAGGGTGACCGAGTCCTTTTCGGAAAATACTCCGGAACAGAAATCAAAATTGATGGTTTTGACTACCTCATGATGCGTGAAGACGACATCTTGGGCATTGTTGGGTAACGAGTTTTTTTAAATTTTTAAGGAGAGTTAAAGAATATGTCAGCTAAAGAAATCCGCTTCAAAGAAGAAGCCCGGTCCTCGATCCTCCGCGGAGTGAACGTTTTGGCCGAAGCCGTTAAGGTGACGCTTGGTCCTAAAGGCCGCAATGTGGTGATTGAAAAGTCCTTCGGTGCGCCTCTCATCACCAAAGACGGTGTGACTGTCGCCAAGGAAATCGAGCTTGAAAACAAGTTTGAAAACATGGGCGCACAGATGGTGAAAGAAGTGGCCAGCAAGACCAGCGACGATGCTGGCGATGGCACAACCACTGCTACGGTTTTAGCCCAAGCCATTTTCCGCGAAGGCGTGAAAGTCGTGACTCACGGCCAAAACCCCATGGAAATCAAGCGCGGCATCGACAAAGCCGTGATTGCAGTGAACGAAGAGCTCAAAAAAATGAGCAAGCCGATCAAAGACGAGCGAGAAATCGCTCAAGTCGGCACTATCTCGGCTAACAACGACCCCACTATCGGAAAACTCATTGCAGAAGCGATGGCGAAAGTCGGTAAAGAAGGCGTCATTACGGTAGAAGAATCCAAAACTGCCGAAACGACACTCGAAGTGGTGGAAGGGATGCAGTTTGATCGCGGCTACCTTTCTCCGTACTTTGTTACGAACCCTGAAACGATGGAATGCCACTTCGAAAACCCATACATTCTAATCAACGATAAAAAAGTATCGAATATGAAAGATCTCTTGCCTCTACTTGAAAAAGTAGTCCAGGCAGGTCGTCCATTAGTGATCATCGCTGAAGATGTGGAAGGCGAAGCGCTTGCCACTCTCGTAGTGAACAAGCTCCGAGGCACCATCCAGGTCGTCGCGGTGAAGGCTCCAGGGTTTGGCGATCGTCGCAAAGACATGCTCAAAGACATTGCAGTCCTTACGGGCGGCGATGTGGTTGCGGAAGAGCTTGGTCTTAAGCTTGAAAACGCTAAACTGGAATCTCTTGGACAGGCAAAACGTGTCACTATCGACAAAGAAAACACCACGATTGTGGATGGACTTGGCGATAAGAAAGACATTGATGCTCGCGTGAAGCAGCTTCGGGCGCAGGTTGAAGAAACGACTTCGGACTACGACCGAGAGAAGCTCCAAGAGCGCCTTGCGAAGCTCGTCGGTGGCGTTGCGGTAATCAACGTAGGCGCAGCCACTGAAGTCGAAATGAAAGAAAAGAAAGCCCGAGTCGAAGATGCATTGCATGCGACTCGTGCAGCAGTCGAAGAAGGGATTCTCCCAGGAGGCGGAACCGCTTTCATTCGTGCAAGCCAAGCTATTGAGAGCTTGAAGTTGGACGGTGAGCAGCAGTTCGGTGCGAACATTGTTCGCCGCGCTCTCGAAGAACCACTTCGGCAGATTGCTCAGAACGCTGGGTTCGAAGGTTCGATTGTCGTGGATAAAATCCGCGCCAACACGAGCACTAACTTCGGGTTCAACGCGCTGACTGAAAAATACGAAGATCTCGTTGCAGCTGGCGTCATCGACCCCACGAAAGTGGCTCGTTGCGCTCTTCAGAACGCGTCCAGCATCGCTTCTTTGATGCTCACGACGGAAGCCATGATCAGCGAAAAACCAAAAGCTGAAGACGCTCATGCAGGACACTCACACGGTGGCGGCATGGGAGGAATGGGCGGCATGGGAGGCATGGGCGGAATGATGTAAATCGTTCTCGTTCGTTACTCGTCCCTTTAAAGAGGGCCAGTGGGAAACCGCTGGCCCTTTTTGTTTGCCCAAAGCTAGCCTGCCTCGACTTTGGACGGGTGTGGACTCGTTATCGACAACTATGCTAAACGGTCTGTCTTACGAGGGGTACCAATGCCGGTCCTGCTAACTTCTTTTGCAATTGCTCTAGTAGCGTCCTTTCAAGCGTTCGCAGCCGACCCGGTGTTTGAAGTACGATTTGGTGGCAAACCCGTTTTCTATGCCGAAGTGGATAAAAACAATGAAGTGTTTAAGGCTTTCCCAAAGCCTCGGGTACCTATCGGCAAATTAGTGAAGACGTCCGAAGGGCGGGTGTTTGTTCCGGCGGAATCGGTCGCAGACACCGACAAATACTACCCCCTAGTGGCAAATATTTTGCACCCAGGCAAACTTGATCCCGAGGGAATGAAGTTGCTTCAAGGGATCCTCTTTGAATCTAAGGGCGCTGCCATTCCGCTCGATCCCTTACGAAAGTGGACTGGCCCCGAGCTGGGCATGGATTGGAAGAAAGTCGAGTTGCGGCCTTTGGAAGAAGCGGAGTTAAAGAAAATAGCCGCATTTGAAGCGGCACTCCAAGGCAAGTGGACGTTCGTTCGTAGGGCGAACTGGACCGGCGACCAAACGGAAGGCGTTTTGCAGTACCGCGAGGTCGAGTTTTGCTCGGACGGAAAGTGTCTAGTGGACAGTAAAGAAAAATTTTACTGGATAGACGGCCGATTCCTACGACTCAGCTTTCAGGACCACAAAGAATGGGAAAGCTATTCAACGCTGGAAGAGTACGACATTGAGACGGAGCCCACCGATGCAAATAAGCTCAAGCCAGGGGAAATCGTGCTGCGCCACCTAGAGACCGGAAGCCCACCCTCTCTGCTAAAACTATACAACGAAGGGCGCGACTACCCAACCGATAGTTTAAGGCAGGCGTATTATTTCAAAAAAGCCGCCAGGTAAAAATCCGTGGTTTGCTTACCGAGAGAGCAGAGCGATGGAAATGACTAGGCCGGTGATCGAAGTAAAAATAGAAGTGAAAAAGAGAAATTCTTTGTAATCGTTGCGCCAGTTGAACGGGACATTCACGATGTCTCCGTCTTTCAGTTTAGGGATGGCGCCACCCTCTTCGATGAGTTCTTCCAAATTCACTTCAATGGTTTCGCTCATGTGTTTTCGCCGGATAGAAATTCGGTTCAACTTGGTCTCGGGCGAATAGCCTCCCGCATACAAAATCGCAAACAGCAAGTCGGTCCCTTCGGGCACATAGTGGACCCCTTGTTGAGGGATTGCGCCAAACATCAGGATGCGAGACAGAATTTTGTTGTACCCTTGCCCATGGACAAACTCCCCTGCCCCCGGAGAATGCTTCGGGCTAATGTGAGTGAATTCGTCATCGATTGACTCGGCGCGCAGACCGGCCGGCAGCACCAAACAAAAAACAAGGACCGCACTGAGTAAAGACCGCATCAAAGTGCTGCCAGAATACCAACACTTTTACATAAAAGCGCTAGCTCTTTCCCATCCGGGTCCAGTTCTCTAGCAAGTGAGCCATCAAGAGAACCATCGCCCCCGAGGCGTTCTTTGCCGGGTGGTAGTTCACGTCTTTTCGGTTCCACGCTGTTCCAGCAATGTCGCAATGCACCCAAGGGAATTTCGGATCCACGAAAAATTTAAGAAAGGTCCCGCCCTTGCTCGACCCGGCGTCCCTACTCCCCGAGTTTCGGTAGTCGGCATAGTGGCTCTTCATGTCGTCTTCGTATTCTTCGAAAAGAGGCAACTCCCAGACTTTCTCACCCGTAAAATCGCTCGCCTTCTTCATTCGATCGATAAGCTCCGGCGAGTTGCCCATGATCCCTGTCGCGACCGACCCCAATGCTACCAACACGGCCCCCGTCAGCGTCGCAAAATCGAAAATTGCCTGAGGATCGTGTTTCTGCGCGTACTCAAGGGCGTCGGCCAAAACCAATCGACCTTCAGCGTCGGTATTGGTGATTTCTACCGTCTTGCCGCCCGAACTAGTCCGAATGTCTCCTGGCTTTTGCGCGGTACTGCTTGGCATATTCTCCGCCGCCGCAATGTACCCATTTAAATTGACGTTCAGCTTCAGCTCCGCAGCCGCCTGAAAAATAGCCGCCACAGTCGCCGCTCCCATCATGTCGTACTTCATCTCCTCCATGGCGGGGGCGGGTTTAATTGATATCCCACCGGTATCGAACGTAATCCCTTTGCCGACCAAAGCAATCGGACGCTCGCCCTTCTTACCGCCTCGGTACTCAAGCAAAATGAACCGAGGGTCTTCGGCTGACCCTTTGGCTACCCCCAAAAAAAGCCCCATCTTCTCTCGCTCTATCTGTGCTTTATTCCATACCGTGCAGCGAATTTTTTGTTTGCGAGCCATTTCGGACACCAGCTTTGCAAGCTCGGCCGGGGTTAAGACATTCCCCGGCTTATCTCCCAAAGTTCGAGCGAAACACACGCTGCGGACCAAACCTTCCGCTCGATCGACGGCAGTTTTCAAAGGGATATTCTTGTTCCCTACCAAATCGAGGCGCGGAGGTTTTGCCGTCTCCTTTTTGACTTTAAACTCGGAGTACTCGTAGCTGGCTAAAAGATACCCTTCCACTAAAGACTGTAGCGCGAGCGCTTCTCCCTGTGCGAAATCAGAAGGGATGAAGCTGTCTAAATGGATCGAAAGCCTCTCCAGTTTAGCTCGCTTTTGCGCTTGGTACACGCAAGCACCGACTCGGCGCAAAGCGTCTAGAGAAAGCTTTTCCCGTCGGCCAAGACCTACCAGAAGAACGCCAGCCGAACTGGAATATTCCACAAAACGGAGGAAGTCCGTCTCACAACGCTTTCCCAAAAAATGCTTGGATTGGCTCAACCTCTGCAAGAGCTCTTGGATAGCAGAACTACGCTTACCTAGGAAAAGGGGCGATTCGCTTTTTCCCTTACCTTTTTCTTCGGTTTGGAAAAACCCTAACGCAGTTGCGCTCGACTCCACACCACTGCTGCCCACCCATTCAATTTTCGGAAAGTCCAAGGTATCCTCCTACAATCTTCCGTACTACCAGACAATTGAGATTCTTGCATTAAGCTATCGGCGCTCCGCGCAAGACGCCGCCAAGAGAATGCTTCTCACCGCCCGCTAATCGAAGTAAAATTTCGTTTCAAGAAACACTTTTTGGAACGCGGCGCGTGAAAAACTTCTCTCCACTTTGGGTAGTACTTTTTCTTTCCGCCCTTTCGCTATGGGCGCTCAAGCGGGTCGTGGAATCCAAGACAAAGCAGTTTGAAAGACCGTTGCCTGTTGTCACGCTTGAGACTGCGCAATTCTACAGCAGGTCGCTCCGTAAGTTCTCCCTGGGGTTTGACAACGTACTCGCTGATTTATCGTGGGTTCAGCTTTTGCAGGGCGCATCTCACGAACCTATCGATCATGAAGGAGTGAGCTGGGAGTACGCTACCATCAACTCGGTCATCACTCTCGACCCGCGGTACTACCGCGCCTACCGGTTTGGCGCGGCATTCGTGTCCATTTTTCGGCGAGATAAGGAAGGGGCAAAGGACCTTTTAAAAAAATGGACGATAGCGGAACCATTGAAATGGCACAGCCACTACTGCCTAGGGTTCCACCTTTTCCATGAAATGGGAGATGCCGATGGTGCGGCGCCTTCCATTTTACTCGCGGCAAAACTCCCCAACGCTCCCACCTGGTTAGTCTCTCTTGGGCTAAGGTTGCTTAGCGAATCGGGGGGAGCCTTTTCGGCTCTTCAGACTGCCCTGGAGCTTTGGGACTCCGTCGTTGACGACGAAGGAAAGCAAAGGCTGACGCTTCGGCTCCGTAGCCTAAACCTTCATCTCCAGAAGGCGCTTTGGAAAGAGCGGCTGAACGTTTACCAAAATGATCACAAAAGAGAGCCGGCAAGCCTTGCCCAACTCGAAAGCCAGACGCCCACCGTCTCCGACCCGTTATCGAGCCTACTGGCGAGAACGGATTTGGAACCCGACGTCAGGTCGTTGCTCCAAGAAAAATTTGATTTCTTTCTCAATCCGAAAACAAGGACTGTTGAAGCAAGACTTTCCAAAACTGACCAAGCCTTGGAAACACTGGGCGTCTACCGGCCGAAAACAAAGGCAGAAAAATGAAGGCAGAAATCACGATAACGCAGTTAACCAAAGTTTTCCCCACCGGTTTATTTAGAACCAAGACCGCGGTCGATAACCTGACCCTGGAAATCCCCAAAGGCGAAGTGATCGGGCTTTTGGGGGCAAATGGCTCCGGGAAATCCACCACATTAAAAATGCTCTTGGGGTTCCTACGACCGACAAAAGGGGAAATTCGGGTGTGCGGGGTCAGGTCCGGCACTCGCGCTTCCCGAGCGCTTTTGGGGTACCTCCCTGAAAACCCTCGGTTCCAAAGGTTTCTGACGGGCAAAGACATCCTCTTATATTTCGGCAAACTGTACGGGATGGACGGCAAAACGCTACACACTCGGACGGACGAACTGCTTGAAGTGGTGGGCCTCGGAAAAGCCGGTGCAGAACGCGTACAGGGCTACAGTAAGGGCATGACCCAGAGGCTAGCCATCGCGCAATCGATTTTGAATCGACCTCGAATCCTCGTTTTTGATGAGCCGATGAGTGGGCTCGACCCGCTCGGCCGAATTGAAATCCGAGAGTTGATCGGGCGCCTGCACACTGAGATGAAGGAGACGACCATCTTCTTCACTACCCACATTCTTTCCGACGTGGAAAGCCTGTGCAGCTTTGTGGCGCTCCTAAAAAAAGGAAAGCTTGAAGTCTTTTGCCCCATTCGAGAGCTCTTAGATCAAGATTGCGAGCATTACGAAGTGACTACTACCGAGCTTTCGGCGGCTTCGCGCAATCAATTTCTGGCCGGAAGCGCTTTTGAAAATTCGCCGCTAGGAACTACGTTTTCCGTGAAAGGCACCGAAGCGCTGACGGAGATATTGGAAGGGATCAAAAAGGCTGGAGCCAAAGTCGTTAGCCTAAATTCCAAGCGACAGGGTCTAGAGGAAGCGCTTTTTTCTGACCGTGTCCAACTTTCCTCACTCATTTCCAAAGGAGCAACACCGTGATGAATACGTTGCGCATCGCATGGATTGCGGTTCGAGAGCTGCTGCACGAAAAGATATTCTATATTCTGGCGTCCTTTACGGCGGCCTCGCTCGTTTTCAGTTTGTTGCTGGGGCAGCTCACTTATGCAGAGCAAGCAAAACTCACTTTGGACTTCATGCTAGGGTGCACCCATCTGTCGATGGCCCTTTTCGCAGTATTCATGGGGATTAGTCTTTTTCAGAAGGAACTGACCTCGGGATCCATATCGATGACGTTGTCTAAACCCATTTCACGAACCACCTTTCTTGCGGGAAAATGCCTTGGGCAAATTGGGATGCAGACTCTGCTGACTTTCCTGATGGGGGCGCTGACCATTGCCATTTCCAGTCGCTATGGTGCCGACATCGCGACCAAAGCAACTATTCAAACCACCGCCCTGATCGCTTGCGAAGTCGCAGTACTCACTGCAATGACCTACTTTTTCGCCGTGAACACCGGGAGTATTACCACAGCCATCTTGAGCCTCGGCCTTTTTGCGCTCGGCCACACGCGCGATTTGGTGGGCAGCAACTTAAGAAAACCGGATGAGCTTTTTATTTGGAATTCGATCCGGAGTTTTATTCCCGATCTCGAAGTTTTCAACATGAAACAACTCGCTTCCTACGGCCAAAGCATTTCGTGGACTGAGTTCGGCTGGGCCACTGTTTACGCAGCAGTCTGCTTTTGTTTTTACCTAGTGCTTGCAGCCTTGTGCTTTGAGCGAAAAGACATCCTCACATGATTTTTTTAGCGTTCTTTTTTGGCTGTCTTTTGGGCTCTTTCTTCAATGTCGTTATTTTCCGACTTCCCGAGGATAAGCCCATCGCCAAAGGTCGGTCCCTCTGTCGGCACTGCGGCAAAACAGTCCCGGCGTATTTAAACATCCCGCTACTAAGCTACGCAATCTTGGGAGGAAAAACGAGATGCTGCGGCAAGGGTCTTTCACTACAGTACCCATTGGTGGAAGCAAGTGCAGGGATCCTTTTCGTTGCTCTTTTTCTCAAGTTCGGGATGGGTCCCCAGTTCGCCTCGTATGCAACGCTGGGTTCTTTTTTGCTGATTATTTCCGTGATTGATTACCACCACCAGATTATCCCCGACGAGCTAAGCCTTTCGGGCATTGTGCTGGGCTTCCTCGCGAGCTTTGCGACCGGAGATGTTAGCTGGCAATCCTCTTTGTTAGGGGTGCTAGCGGGTGGCGGGGTGTTCTTCTGCGTCGCTTACCTTTACGAAAAGGTAGCCAAACAAGAGGGTTTAGGGGGGGGCGACATCAAGTTGCTGGCCATGCTGGGCGCCTGGTTCGGGGCAGAAAGTGTTTTAATCCTTGTCATCCTTTCCACTCTTAGCGGGTCTATTGTCGGCCTGGGCCTGATGCTCGCTGGCAAAGCCAATTCAAAAGCGGCGATACCCTTTGGGCCTTTTTTGGCGGGGGCCGCTCTGGTTTATCTGTTCTTTCGAGAACCGCTTTTAGCTTACTTTTATCCTTTTGAGCCCTGAAAACTTTCTCGAAGTTTCGGGGCGGGTATGAGAGGGTTTGGTCTACGGAGAGTCACGATGGGCAAAAGCCTCGGCGAAATGTTTTTACAGGGCGGTTGGGTCATGTGGCCGCTGCTTATCCTATCAGTGGTCACTTGGGCCATTGTGCTTGAGCGGGCACTGGTCCTCTTGCTCATTCGGCCGAGAGTGTTGCGGATCACACAGTCTCTTCTCCGAAGTTTGGAAGCTGGGGATCCTGGCGCTGCACGCCAAATTTGCCTTTCTGAGAAGAAAGAACTGGGAGAGATTTTTTTAAGCACTGTAGACACCGGAAAAACGCGAGAAGCCGCCGAACGCGTCACGGAGCGCAACAAAGCAAAAATGGCAGTGCACTTAAAGCGCAATCTTTGGGTTCTTGGGACGATTGGTAGCGCTAGCCCCTTCATCGGGCTACTGGGAACCGTGGTCGGTATCATTCGCGCGTTCCACGAAATGGCGAATAAGGGGACAGGTGGTTTTAGTGTCGTTTCGGCCGGTATTTCGGAAGCGCTGATAGCCACGGCGGCGGGCCTAGTAGTCGCGATCATCGCGCTCTTTGCTTACAATATTTTCACAACAGCAGCGAACCAGATGATGATCTCCTTCAGAATCACTTTAGACGAGCTCATCGACGCCAGTTTCACCGACGGCAAGAAAGCAAGAAGTTAGAGGGAACCCGTATGGCGATGCGTTTTTCGGAAACTGAAGATGAAGCTATTGTTGCCGAAATCAACATCACTCCGCTCACTGACATTTTTCTGGTTCTATTAATCATCTTTATGATCTCGAGCTCGGCCATGCTTGAGAGTGGAATGAACGTTAAGCTTCCGTCCGCAAAGACTTCGTCGATTAGCCAAACCGAAAATGGAAAACCCATTTATGTCACTGTGAACAAAGATGGCGGCATTTTGGTGAATGAACTCCCGGCAACGGAAGCTTCTCTCGCGCAGATTCTCAAAGAAGCGCTTGATAAAACAGACAACAAGGCCGTAGTCATCCGTGGAGACGAAGGCATCATCCTTGGCAAAGCGGTTCAGGTTATGGATGCTGCTCGGAATGCGGGCGCCGAGAAGATAGCCATCGCGACCCAATCAGCCCAATAAACTCGCAAGCTAATACCATAGCCACCGACAGGTGATCGGGCCAGCGCTCGTTTCTGCTCAGCAATTTGGACGCTAAGCCTCGCGGCGCTGGCTCGACACAGCCCTTTTACGAAAGAATGGGGCTTTCTCCTCTATTTCGGAGAATCCACCGACTCTTCGGTTTTTTTCGCCTCGACCTCGCCATTGGTCTTATATTTCACTGTATCCTTAGCGTTCTTTTCTGATACAGACCCATCCCCATGAGTACGTTTGTGCTTTGCGGTTTTTTCAGTTTTCACAGTTCCGGTGAGGGGATTTTTGGTCGTATTCGACGTTGAGGTTGTCTCGTTGTCATTTGCAATTGTAGCTAGCGAACAGACCGCGGCCAATGATAGAGCGATAACTAGAGCGGGCATCGAAGATTGTTTCATAAGTCCTCCATTTTTAGTTTGCACTCAATCGGCCTTGCAATCCGCAGGCCGCTTTTTTTAGAGGATGAGAGGGTTGTATGCCAAAACGAGTCAATGGATCGGCAAAACAAGTATTCTACCTGCAGAGCATGCTCGCACGAGGACCGTGGGCGCGGCACCAGAAAACGGTGACTCCCTTCTTTATTTGTGCGTGGCTCGTTGCCCAGCTCGCCCAGGCCGCTGTGGAGTCCCCGCCCGCCACGCCCGCAGCCGAAACCGACCAAGGGTATTATTCAGAGTTTGGTGAAAAAAAGGCCGAAAACGGCCATTCTCTGGCTCCCGTAGTGGGCTACGACCCAACCTATAACTTCGTCGTAGGCGCAGCCTATTTTTACGTCGATAGCGCGCTTAGTTTTTCCATCGACGCGAATACCAACTTCAGCGGGGTATACCAATTCCACGCCCGCGCTAACCACCAGTTCTCCAAACGATGGAATTACGAAGTCCGCTTGGCCGGAATGAAGGGGTTTGAAGCCTACTACGGTGACGGCGGCGAAACGTTGCCCTCCAACTACCAGCTTCTCTGGGGCGACCGCTACTCCACCCGCCTTCAGCTGAGCCACCAGATGACCGACCAGTTCAGCCTGGGGGCGTTTACGGAATTGCGGGGACGCCGAGAGGGCTCCTCCCCCACCGGCCCGTACCCGCGAGTCGCGCCCGATCAAAACGTCGGCGCCGTAGGCGTGACGCTTAAGCTCGACTCAAGAAAGGACAAAACCCGCTCAAACGATGGAGTCGTTTTGATGGCAGAGGTCGCCCAATCCTTTCCCGTCGTCAATTCCCCCAGCCAAAAGGCGTTTACTCAACTTGAGGGCAGCTTCGTAGTCTACAAAGACGTGATGGGAGATTTTTTCCCGGGCGTGGTCGCTGCGTTTCAAGTGGCGGGGGGCATCAGTGAGGGAGATGTGCCCTTCGCGTACCGATACCGATTTGGCGGGGCGGGGAAAATGCGCGGGTACCTTGAAAACCGATTTCGTGGAAATCGGTATTACTTGCAGCAAACCGAGCTGCGGGTACCTGTCTGGCGCATGATTGGCGGTGCTCTTTCGCTAGGTTTTGGCGATATTTCGGACCGCGACTTCACTTCTCCCAAGATGTGTTACGGGTTAGGCCTTCGCATCGGCATCCCGCCGGATTGGATCAGCCAGATCCGGATCGACGTCGGCTTCGCTCGCGATCAGAGCGGGGTTTTCGCGGAGTTTGGCCAAACTTTCTAGAGCCCTAAAAAGTGCCGAACTGTCTCCGAATCGATGCACTTTTTCCGTTAACTCGCCGAACAAACAAGCCCACATTTGACGCTATACAGCGTCTCCACTTTCACTATAAAATTAGCCGTGCTTCAATTACTTGCTTCTGGATTCCGTAATCTCCTGAAAAACCCTTTTGCGCTTCTTTTGCTCCAGGTTCCCGAATGGCTACTTGAGTTCCCACTCCACTGGCTTCAGACAGCGAAAGTCTCAGGAGAATTTTGGATCGCGCTACTGCTCCTCCCTATTACTTGGGTGTGCGCGGCCTTTTCTACTGCAGCGACGTATGGCTACTTGGCGTCACCAAATGAAAAACACTCTCTGAGGGAATCTACGCGCAGCGTTATTCGGGCGCTTAGGCCCTTGGTGTTCGCAAGCTTAGTGACGGCCGCGGCAACTACCTTGGGGATTTTGCTTATCCTGCCGGGGTTCTACTTTTTGACCATTTACTGCTTTGTGCCTTTTCTTGCCGTTCAGCGGCCCGACGGCGGCGTATTTCAAACGCTGAGTGATTCAACAGAAATGGTGAAAAAGGATTTCTGGCGACTTTTGTTTTTCACCACGTCGATAGCGCTCATCGCTTTCAGCATGGAATACGCGCAAGATGGAGTCGTCGAAGGGCTAGGAATTTCGAACCTGGGGATCCCGTGGCTTAGCGCTAGTCTTACGGTCCTCACCAAAATGTTTCTTTCACTTTCTTTTACGGCCTTTGCAAACTGCGTCCTGGTGGTTTGGTTTTTAAAGCTCAGCAGTACAGAAGCCCGTTAAAAAAAAATTTAAGCACATTCGGAAATTAGTTTTTTTTCTCTTGCTTTCGATCCGCGATATGAGTACTTAACTCTCCGTTGCAGTGACTCACAAACGGTGACCACTCAAAAGCTTTCAGATCTTAACATCTTACGTTCCCTCCCCAAGGGGACGTAAACCCCCAACCCATGTAAGGGGCGGTCCTCGTGAGAGGGCCGCCCCTTAGTATTTTCCGACCTAGTGACATGTTCTAAGCTTGTCGATGGCACCCCTACTTCAAACGACTTGGAACCGATTGCTACCGGCGCCCGAAATCGCAAAAACGCGGCTTTTTAGCAAACCTCCCTTCACGGGAACGGGACACGCTCCCATCGCTTACCCCACCGCGCCTGAGCGCAGGTTGTTTAAGCTCGTTATTGGGAAGGAATATTTCGATGCGCGTTTGTGAAGAAGGCCTTCCCCGGACCGCTCTCTTTCAGTAAAAGAATGTCTCTATGTTTGAATCACTGACAGAAAAGCTCATCCAAACCCTGCGTGTCGTTTCCGGAAAAAATCGCCTTACCGAAGAGCTCGTCGATGAAGCGTGCCGACAGGTTCGGACTTCGCTCATCGAAGCCGATGTGAACGTGAAAGTCGTAAAAGACTTTGTCCAGCAAGTGCGGAGCCGCAGCTTAGGGACCGAGGTCCAAAAAAGCGTTTCGCCCGAACAGCAATTTATTCGCATCGTTTACGAGGAACTTGCAACCGTGATGGGCGGCAAGGCCGTTCCCTTGAACTTCAAGGTTCGCCCTCCTGCCGTTTTTATGGTCGTAGGCCTCCAAGGGACCGGGAAAACCACGACGACCGCGAAGATCGCAAAGTACTTAAAGGAACAGCTGAAAAAACGTGTGCTCGTGGCCTCGATGGACGTTTATCGCCCTGCCGCCATCGAGCAGCTTAAGGTGATGGCTGAGCCCCTGGGGGTAGACGTTTTCGAGAGCCCCCTGACAGACTCCGTACGGGCGCGTGCCTTGCTTGCCCAAGAAGAAGCGATCCGTCAAAACGCCGAAGTGCTTTTGCTGGATACCGCCGGGCGTTTGCACATCGATGAATCCATGATGGGGGAACTCGAAGAACTCGCTTCAGCTTTTAGCCCGGCCGAAATCCTTTTAGTAGTCGATTCAATGAGCGGGCAGGACGCCGTCGCAGTCGCTGAATCTTTCCAGAAGAGGCTCGATCTCACGGGGATTGTGCTGACAAAGCTGGATGGAGACAGCCGAGGCGGGGCAGCACTTTCGGTTCGGGCGGTGACTGGGTGCCCCATCAAGTTGATGGGCACCGGAGAGAAGGTCACGGACCTCGAAATCTTTCACCCGGACCGAATTGCATCCCGCATCTTGGACATGGGTGACTTACTTTCACTGGCGGAAAAAGCCCAAAACACACTCGATCCGGCTGAGAGCCTCAAAACCGCCAAAAAGCTGAAAAAAAATGACTTCACTTTGGCGGACTTCTTCACCCATTTACAACAGATTAAGAAAATGGGCTCCTTCGAGAACCTTATGAAGTTCCTTCCCGGAATGGGACAAATGTCCAAGCAGCTCCAAGGGATGACCCCCCCGGATGCGGAGCTAAAAAAGATTGAGGCAATTATCCTGTCGATGACGCCCAAAGAACGCATCGACCACGACCTTCTCGACGGGAGCCGCAGGAAACGCATTGCTCAGGGCAGCGGGACCGAGGTCCAAGACGTGAACCGGTTGGTAAAACAGTTCATGGAAGCCCGTAAGATGATGACTCGCATGGCAAAATCCCCTATGGGAAAACGGGGTCGCATGTGGTAGGACTGGTCTGTTTTAATTGGTGATAGCTCTAGGAGACGTAAAGACAAATGGCTACGGTTATTCGATATTCCCGCCACGGCAGCAAAAAGAAACCTTTTTATCGCATTGTGGTCCAAGACAAAACCGCCCCTCGTGACGGTCGTTTCATTGATAGAATTGGGACTTTCGACCCCCTTAAGGGCGATGCCTCGCTGATTATCAGCAGCGAAAAACTGACGTACTGGGTGTCTAAAGGGGCTCAAATGTCGGCTTCGGTAGAAAACCAGGTTAAGAAATCCCGAAAGCTGGGAGTCGCTAAAGAGCCGCATTCGACAGCAGCGGCTGCTAAGGCCCAAGAAGCATAGGCCCTTAACCCCAAGGGGCTTCGGAGAGAGAAGCGAGTGGAAGAGCTAAGGCATCTAGTGGAGGTCATGGCAAAAGCCCTCGTAGATTTTCCCGAGCACGTCCACGTTTCGGAAGTGGAAGGGGAACAAACCACGGTCATCGAGCTCAAAGTCGCCAAAGAAGACTTGGGCAAAGTGATTGGCAAAGAGGGCCGGACTGCTCGTTCGCTTCGAACCATCCTAGCGGCAGTGTCCACCAAGCTGAAGAAGCGGTCCGTCTTGGAAATCTTGGAATAAATGAAACTCGTCCAAGTAGGTCAGGTTGGCAAAGCGCACGGGTACAAAGGCGCTTTCATTTTGCAAAGAGGGCGCGGAGCGGATGAGCTTCCCGAGGATTTGAAATCCGTCTTCTTGGGGACGTCGCCATCCACAGCAACGGAACTCCCGCTCACCCAAAGTACTTGGATGCCGAAAGGCACCCGGCTTAAACTTGAAGGCATTGATAGCGATGAGGCCGTGAAAGCCGCGCGGGGCAAAACCATCTACATTCAAAGGGAAGCTCTCGAACCAACTCGGTTAGGCGAGTACTACGTTGACGATCTCGTTGGCCTAAAAGTCTTTTGTGACGAAACCAAATCGCTGCTCGGAACCGTTTTCGAAGTAGAGGCCGTCGGTGGCGGAAGCGTCGACAGGTGGTGGGTCCAAGAGGGAACGAAATCGTTTGCAGTCCCTGCTGCTGAACGGTGGGTTGCGCGCGTTGACCTTGGCGCCCAATCGATTTGGATTCGCGATGCAGAACTCTTGCGCTAGGGGCTTTACCTTTATGTGGATAACTCAGACCGCGTGGAGATTTTTGTGGCTAGATTCGCCGGGCCGACGACAGCGTACTCTTTGTACGCGGAGAAGGCGTGGCGAATCTAGGCACAAAAAGCACCCGT
>JANPJT010000018.1:0-10462 GCA_031425635.1 Pseudomonadota bacterium | reverse complement strand
AGTGTTTCCGCCGCGGGTGAAAACACTTTTTTTAGGAGGAAAGAAAATATGAATCTTCGAGCGCACGACTTGGCCGTCCAGTTTTACAAAATGGCTCGCGGTAAAAAGCTCCCCTTTGGTCTACAAGGGCAGCTCCAGCGGGCCTCTTCCAGTGTGGCTCTCAACCTCGCAGAGGGGTGGGGCAGGGCCACTCCCGCGGACAGGCGACGGTTCTTCCAGATGGCGTTGGGCAGCGTTCGGGAGGTGCAGAGCATCGTGAGTCTGGAGCCCGAAGTCTTCGACGCCAGTGAATGCGACGCAGTCGACCACTTGGCCGCTAGCGTGTACAAGCTCACCCGCAACTGCCCGGGGCCGTGACCGCAAACCGGGAGCCGGATCCGCCAACCGCGATGCCGGTTGCCTTGCTGCCATTCTGCTACGTCCTCAATATTCTGAAATCACCCACAAAAGGAGAAAGAGCGCACCATTTGATGGATTCTTGGAGCTCGTAATCGATAAAACAGCCGTCGTGATGTTGGCGTGGCGCGGGGCCAGGCACTGGGGCGTGTGTAACGGGCGGTTTACTCACTGAGCCGACGACCGGATTTGAACCGGTGACCTGCTCATTACGAATGAGCTGCACTACCGCTGTGCTACGTCGGCACAAAGGAGAACTTAGTGCATGGGGAACGGCTTGTCTAGGGCACGAAGCTAGCCGGTTTTCCGGGCTTGGGACTGTGTCCCGTGGATAGCGGCAACGTAGTAGGGAGGGCGCCGCTTAACTTCCTCGTAAATCAGCGCCACGTACTCCCCAATTAACCCTACGCAAAAGAGCTGGATGCCGCTGGCGAAAGCAATCGCAGTCATGAGAGATGCCCAGCCCGGAATGGCAAGATCGGTGAAAAGGCGTAAGCCGATAATGAACGCCCCCGCTAGAAGCGCCAATGCGGCGGCACCCAGCCCCAAGGCCGAAACAAAGCGGATGGGGAGAGTGGAAAAACTTAAAATCGCGGTAACTCCCAGCTTGACTAAGCCCCCTAGGCCAACCCGTGACGTTCCGCTGTGTCGTGCGCCCCGGTTCAACCGTAAAGTAGCGATGGGTCCGGAGCTATACGCGACTAGTCCCGGCAAATAGCGGTTTCTTTCGGGGAGAAGTTTCAACCGCTCCACAACGATTCGGTCGATGAGGCAGTGGGTTCCAAAGGAAATGGGCGGCAATGAATGGCTCAGCCGGTGCAGCAAAAAATAGAAGGCTTGAAAAAAGAAGGCCGTTCGCTCGCTCCTTTTCCCTCTCTCGACAACGACCGTTTTAGCGCCCCGTTTCCAGGCTTCCACTAGAGGTCCAATCGCATCCGGCGAATCCTGGTGGTCCGCATCCATCATTATCAAGGCATCGGCGTCGAAATGATCGATTCCTGCCGACAGAGCGCCGGAATGGCCGAAGTTGTGCACGAGATCGATCACTCTGGTGTCGCTTCGCTTCTTTGCTAAGTTTTGTAAAAGTTCAGCAGAACCGTCGGTGGATCCGTCATTCACAAAAAGAAGTCGAAATCGGTAAGAATCCCGAAGCGCGGCAAACACTTTGTCTAGTTCTCGCACGAGCGGAACAAGGCTTGCCACTTCGTTATAAACCGGCAAGAGGATTTCGATTTGGGGGAGAGTAGCCATAAAGCTACTATTAGTTTACCTCTGGAGCAGGCGATTGAGAAAGGACTTCCGAGGAGACAACACCGTCGTTAAATCGGGTGGCGATTTTGGTCCCCGGCGATAATTTTAACGCACTGCGAATAATTTCGCCGCTGGGCAAGCTAGTAATCGAATAGCCCCGACCCAAGACTTGGAGCGGCGAAAGGGTGTGGAGCTTTTCGGCAAGCACCGAAAATTTTGAGCGTTGACGCTCTCTACAATGAGCGAAGGTTTGCACTATCTGTTCTAAAAGTTTTTGCAGTTGCTTGCGAGCGGCTTCGACTTTTTGGGCTGGGCTGATAATGCGCCGGCTGAGGTGGCTTAAATGGAGCCGGTAGCTGTCGATGGTTTGCTTTACGGCTCTCTTAAGGCGATTTTCCAACGTTTGGATCTGGAAGATCAACTCCTCTCTTTTCGGGACCGCGATCTCCGCAGCGGCGGATGGTGTGGGGGCGCGCAAATCGGCAACAAAGTCCGTAATGGTAAAGTCCGTTTCGTGGCCAACTGCCGAAATCACCGGGAGAGGGAATGCATAAACCGCGCGAGCCACGGACTCTTCGTTGAAGGGCCACAGGTCCTCTAAAGATCCTCCCCCGCGGCCCAAGATCAGCAGCTCCACTTTCCGATCCGGCGACTGTGTGTTCCATTGAAGCACCCGTTTCAAAGCTCCGACGATCTCCCCCGCGGCCTTCTCCCCCTGCACGCTCGCCGGAAAAATGAGTATTTCGAGGTTCGGGAAGCGGCGCGAAAGGACGTTGATAATATCGTGGACTGCCGCGCCCGTAGGGGAAGTGACCACTGCTATGCGGCGAGGCATCGTCGGAAGCGCTTGCTTATGGGCAGGGTCAAAAAGCCCTTCGGCTGCTAATTTTGCTTTGAGTTGTTCGAACGCAAGTTGGAGCGCGCCGGTACCGACCGGTTCCGCCAAATCCGCTACCAGCTGGTACTCCCCTCTGGGTTCGTAGATAGTCAGGCGGCCATGCAAAAGCACTTCCATGCCGTCTTCGATTGCAAACCGAGTTTTCGAAAGCACGTTCCGGAACAGGCACGCTTTCAGGGAGGCGCCTGCGTCTTTCAAAACGAAATACGCGTGGCCCGATGAAGGCTTTCGATACCCGCTGACTTCTCCGCGCACCCACACATCAAAAAAAGTATTTTCGACATGGCCTCGAAGTCGCCGTGTGAGCTGAGAAACCGAAGGCGCGTCCGCACGTCTCGAGGAGCTGGGCGGTTCAGTCGTGTTCAAGGTTTCCATCTTCGAAAGGCCTATTCCCAACGGGTGCCGTTGGCAAGGCTCCGTCGGGCTTTAGCCGCAGCGCCATTATCGTGCTAGAATAAAACGCGTGAAACGCTCCACTTTATTTACGGCTCTTTTGTTTTGCCTCGGCGGAGGGGCCCAAGCGAGTAACGCCGCGGGCGTCAACTGCGCGGGGAGCCAAAGCCTGCTTGCAGAGCGCCATCTGCCGCCGCTGGTTACCCGCGCGTTTTACAACCGGGCGGGAGAAGAGTTGGATGTTTCGGGGAGAGTGGTTCTCCCGGGGCAACGGCTGCCGGAACTCGCAGACGATAGCTACCTTTTTATTGTGGTGAACCTCACCGGCAAGTCTGGGGAGGAAACTGTCGTTTACGGCCTTCGCGCGCCGACTAAGAACAGCGAGAGCGAACGGCCCACGGGCCCCGGTTTTGTAGCGACGCACCAATCGCTCGTTCGGCAGCTTGCTCGTGAGCTGGATGTGGGCGAGGAAAAAATTTACCAGTCCATGTATGCGTCGGGCGAGTTTCAAACACTTTCGGGAAACCTCCACCAAGTCAGCAACGCTAGTCCCTTTTTCCGATCCGGCAAAGAGCAGCTTGATTACAGCGTTTCCGTTCTGGACGGCAAAATGGCAAAAACGCTCCCAGGCCCTCCCAAAGCGGTGCTTGCTCCCAAAAAAGGAGTTACTTTTGATACTGAGAAAGCCATGGCCCAAGCTGCCATTGCCAACCGAATCGATCCAGGAAGATCCTCGATGCGGGAAGATCTCATTATGTTGATTGGCCAATTAGCGAAAAAAATCCCTAGCGAAGACACCCGTGCAGGGTTGGATGTGGATCGGCTCGTCGCTTTGCGAAACCACTATTTAGAATCGTTTCCAAAAGCAGAGCGCCCAGCAAATGATTTCGAGCCTTTGATTCCCTTGGTACTTGGCGCACGGAGTAAGGGAATCGATGTAGCCATTGATGAATTCTGTAAGTCTGTCAGCGGTGCTTGCCTTCAGGAGTTTGATGGGTACTTTAAGAACTTTATCGGCGCTATCGGAGTGTACGGCCTTCGAGTGCATAAATTTACGGATTAATGGGTGAGGGACCAAAAATGAAGGCACCGTGGCGAAAATGTAGTTCGTGTAAACAAGATATTTTGTTGGGGGCAGCTTACTACGTTTGCTCCGTCTCTACCTGCCAGTCAAAAGTCACTAACTACGCTTTTTGCACGGTGCCCTGCTGGGACGCCCACTTGCCCGTGGAACGCCACCGTTCGGGCGGGGCGGGGGCTATCGAGCGGCGAGCACCCGCCCAAATGGAGCCGGCCCGTAAAGTCATGGTCGCCAGCGAGAGTAAGGCTACCGCCGGCAGTTCCGACGAGCTATTGGTGGTCGTCAGTAAAGTCAGAAAGTATATCAACGACCGTTCCTCGATGAATACGAGCGCGAGCGCTTACGATGCGCTGACTGAAAAGATCAAAGTGCTTTGCGACAAAGCCATCGACGCTGCCCGTGCCGACGGTCGAAAAACGGTTATGGACAAAGACTTTACTTGAGCGCCTTCGCCGCTTCTGAACCATTCTAAAAAGTCCTTCTAAATCCTGGTTGCTAAGGTTACTTCACCCTTCGGGTTCGCAATGACGGCAGAGGGGTTGGGGCGCTCGCCCTCCGACATTGCGAGGTGCGCTTCCCCTCCGTCATTGCGAGTCGCGTAGCGCCGAAGCAACTTTTGGCCGTGGGGTCGGGTGCTTTCCTTGATAAAAGGGGAGGCGTGAAAGGAGCGCCAAAAAAAGGGCGAACGATAAGAGACTTACCAATGCGACAAGCCGTCCAAAGCTCTGGTTGGGGTCTCTAAAGGCGAGAGCGAACTCGCTTTGGCCTGGTTCGTGGGCGACCCGAAGCAACTGGCCAGGGACTGAAGTGATTTTGGCGGGGGCGCCCGCGCGGTGGATGAGGCTCCAGTATTCGTGGTGGTTCATATTGACCTCCAACTCCCGGGTTTCGTCCGATGGGTTCTGGATTTTCATTTCAAGGCGATCCCAGGCCGGTCTTGACCAATCTAAGCCGGGTGAAGCGTCCTTGATAAGCGCGCCGGGTGCCACAGGGCCTTTGAGGTAAGGCGTCGGGTCGTAGCAATCGATGGTTCCTACCGTTGAGCCAATGCGCTGGTAGTAATAGGTATTGCCGTTGGGGAGCGTCCATTCAAAGTCTTTGGAAACGGTAAATGGTTTTGGCTCTTGGAGAACCTGGCTGTGGGGCGAATAGTGGAGGAAATTGTAAACACAAAAAAGGACTAGAGGCGCCAAGGTAAAAAACGCCATTTTTCTGGAGATGGACTTCGGACTCCATGTAAAGGCGCTTAGAATTAAGATTGCGGGAAGGGCGCCTATGAGAAAGCGAGAGTTGACTCGGACGCTCCCAAAGCCCGGAACCCACTCGTGGGCGAGATCAAAGGGCGATGGGATGACCCACCCCACTGTTTTGAAACTTCCCATCGCAAACGCTGCGTGCACCCCCGCGCAAGCAAGCAGAGGGATGAATGCCCGCGGGGCGCTGCGGATTCGCCACAGTCCCAAAACAAAAAAGCCAAAAAGCACGGGCCCAATGAATAGCTGGTACTCCCAAGAACGGAACGCTTGATCAAAAAGTCGGCCGGGAACCAAAAGGTAGGCCAAATCTTTTAGCAGGGGCTCGTACTGAAGCTCGGTAATGCGGGGCACTTTTTTCAAATGATCGGCTGCAGGAAGGATGAAAACCGCCAAGCAGCCAAACGATGCCGCGATGGTAGCGAAATAAGGAACCGCAAGATAAACACAACTCCGCAGGGAAACGCGCCGCACTGCCAGCTCGAGCGCGAAAAAGAGTGGCAAGGAAAAGAAAAAATAAGCGAAAAACGCATAGCTGTGCATCCCTGCGATGACTGTCAGAACCAGAAAATAGGCTAAGTAGCGGACTTTCGCAGTCGAGATCCACTTGCGGGTGAGCAGGTAAAACCCCGGGACCAAGAAAAAACACGTGTAGTAGGCATGCATTTGCCCCAAGTGGCCCACAAAAAAACCATTCATCGCCCACACTGCCCCAAACAAAAAGGCGATGTTTTTGGAAAAACCATAGTCTTCCATCAAACGAGCAAACAAGAAAAAGCCCGCCGACATCCAAATCAGTACCAAGGCTTTTAAGCCTGCGACTGGCCCAAAAAGGAAGTAAAGCGGGAGACTCAAGTGGTAAACGGGAAGCTGTGAATTGCTGAGAAGAGGAGCGCCCCCGCAGAAAAACGGGTTCCAAGAGACGGAGTAGTCCCCTCCCTGGTGCCACCAAAGCGCAACTTGCGCCCAAGCGGCCATGATATCGTGGTCTCCGTTGCCTACAGCATTCCAGCGGATCGCTAACGGTAGCAGCCATGCGCCCAGGGCAACGAAATAATAAGCCATTGGTGAAGCTAGTTCCCTCTAGGGCCGTCGCTCGGCAATGGCGTACATATTCCCTGCGGAAACCGAAGGGGAAAACTCAGAGAGCCCGAAGCCCTTTAAGGCCGAGAGCGTGGCGTTCTTTACCCCTTTTGGCATCGGCAACATAGTCGCCCAGTAGCGCAGCGGGTAACTGTTTTGCAGCGAGCGAGTTTCTAGAACGTTGAAGCCGCTGTCATCCAGAATGCGTGGGAGCGTCGTTTTGTTGAAAAGGTAAATGTGTTCGACATCGACGATCGGAGACTTTTCTCCGAGCACTTTGGCCTGTAGGGCATCGACATTATGTGTAACCAGGTAAACAAGGCCTCCCGGCTTTAGAACTTCGCGGCAGTTTTCTAAAAAGCCTAAAGGGTCGCTTAAATGATCGAGTGTTTGAAAGCAGCACACTAACCCGAAATCTTGGCCGGGGAGCGATTTCTTGCCTTCAAAAAAGCGGTTCTGGATCTTGGGCTTCACTCTGTCACTGGCAATGTCTTTAGCCTGTGTGCTGGGCTCAAAACCCCAAACATCGTCGATGCCTTCATCCATCAGCTGATCCAGGAAAAAGCCGCTGCTGCAGCCCACTTCGAGAGCGGCCTGGTTTTTTAGGCGATCGCGGTACTTGGCGAGAGGCTTCCAGTAATCTTTTCGAATGGTGTCCTGGTGCTCTGAAAAAGTGACTTGGCTCGCGGAATACAAGTCAAAAAGTTCCGAGTCGGCAAGGGTCTCCGCAGAAAAGACCAGCCCACAATTCTCGCAGCGTACCATTCGGTAGTGCCAATGCTCCGTTACTCGCCGCGCCGAAAAAACCGCGGGAGTGAGATCTTCATCTTTGAAGTTCCGGGGATAAAGCTCCGAGAGCTTTTCTTCGTCTTTGCAAATCAAACACCGCTTCGTAATGTATCGGCCCATGGTTTCCTCTTTCGTGCAAATTCGTCCATAGAAGACGCTGAATCAATATGGTGTAAACCGTAACGGATCGACCGCCGGATGAATTTCGGGCGGTCCTTAGTCTCTTCGAAAACTTTACCGATGTATTCTCCCAAGATCGATAGCCCCAGCATGTGGATACCGCCAAAGAACAGGATCAAAATAATGGTCGTCGAAATCCCGTGCGGGATCGAAGGATCCACGAATTTCGCTAGGATTTGCCCAGCCAACGCCAGGAAGGAAAGCGCCGTCAAACCGAACCCCCCGTACATGAGTAGTTCCATAGGTGCAAAACTGAAACTAAAAATCGCTTTCCTGGCCCACCAGAAATTCTTCTGCCAATTATTGGTGGTGACTCCGAACATCCGCTCGGGGCGAACGTAGTCCACGCCCGTTTGCCGGAAACCCACCCAGGCACGCAAACCCCGCAAAAACTGATCGGTTTCCCTAAACTCCAGAAGCCTGTCGACAACTTTACGATCCATTAAGGAGAAATCCCCCGCATCCACAGGGATCGGAACGTAAGCAAGGCGTTGCAGGACGCGGTAAAAAAGTTTGTAAGCGACTTGAAGCAAGAACTTTGCTTCCCTTCGAACTCGACGCCCATACACTACGTCATAGCCGCTGCGCCATTTTTGGTAAAACTGCTCAATCAGCTCAGGGGGATCTTGCAAGTCCCCGTCGAGCAAAATAACGCCGTCGCCCGTCGACAAAGACATGCCGTCAAGGAACGCGTTCTGTGATCCAAAGTTGCGGGAGTGTTCCACAGCAATCACATGCGAGTCAGCAGCGCAAATCTTTTGAAGCACTGGATCCGTGTCGTCCGGGCTTGCATCGTTGATAAAAAGGATTTCGTAATCCACTTTCAGCTTGGTGAAGACCGCTTTGAGGCGTTCGTACATGATGGGGATGGCTTGCGCGTCGCGGTAGCAAGCGACAACGGCTGAAAGCCTGAGGATTTTATGGTGGGGCCCCGAAACCCGCACTTTCGGCTCGGCACCGTGTTCCCTCACCCAAAGGGCCATTTTCTCTAGCCCCGCCCGAAGCGAAGTAGTCGCTTCCCAACCAAAGGTTTGTTTTGCGAGCTGCGGGTTGGCGAACCAATCGGGAAGATCCCAGTTCCGATTCTCCATCGAACCCCACGCTGGCTCTTTAGGGATTTGGAAAAGATCTTTGGATACCGCTACGAGTTCCCCAATGGTCGTTTTTACGCCCGTTCCGATGTTTACCGATTCCCCTGGAGCTTTCTTTACCCACTCCGTTGCTGCTTTGATAGAAGCTTCCACCACATCGTCAATGTAGATAAAATCTCTGGATATCGAGGGGGAAACCAAAGGCGGAAAGTTTTTGGCTAGCCCCTGCTCCACGATCTGGGGAATCAGCCTGTCCGGTTCTTCCCAAGGACCGTAAACCGAGTACAAACGCAAATTCACCACCGGCAATTTTTGGTGCTGCCCCGCGTATTGGAGCAAGAAAGCCGCCGATACTTTGGAAACGGCGTAGTAACTATTGGGTTCGAGCCCGTCGCTCTCTGCAGGCCCCGAACAGTGGCTCCCATATTCCGAGGAGGAGCCCGCGTGCACCAGCGCCGAGAAACCGTTCTGTTGAGCGATCGTTAAGATGTTGAGCAAACCAGCCAAGTTGGTCTCAAAAATCTGGTGCGGATCCGTCTGTCTTGAGTACGCCCCATAGGCGGCAAAACAAAATAGGGTTTTAAAAGGGAAGCGGCTAAAAAGCTTCTCGACGTCTGCTTTGGAGGCAACATCATAGCGGAGCACGTTTTCCGGAGGAAGTCCTGCGAGCCGCCAAGGGATGTAGTGCTGGTGAGTGACTGCGTAGCAGTCGTGTCTAACTTCCAAAATTTTCCGCACTAAGTTGGCGCCAATAAACCCGGACCCTCCAAAGACAACGATAGGGCCATCTAGCTTCAGGATTTCATTTCGAAGACTATCCATGCGGAGCGTCCAAAAAAGTCGCGAGAGACGCTTTCAAAGGAGCACCAGACAGACCACTTTCTTTGAGGTGCCAGCCCTGAGAGCCGTATCTCCCAGACGGGTAGCCCCGCGCGGCGAGTGGCAAGTAGGAGATGGGGCGCTTTAATTTTCCTAGAAGCTGCGCGCTCAGGGATTGGCCCAGACCACCGGTCGGGTAGTGCTCTTCCATCGTGATTAGCTTCCCACACGCTTCGATCTTGCCTATGAGTGCCTCAGGGACTTCGCGGATCGGAAACTCTAAAAGCGATACGACTTCAAAAGTGTCGGGCCCGAAGTCCGGCAGCAGCGACAGCAATTCTCCCACGACGGGGCCGATAGTCACCACGACCGCTTTTTTCCCTTCGGCAAGCGTTCGCCACGCCACTTTGCTGGCGGGTCCTTCGCCGGCAACTTCTTTCGCAAGCCTCAAGTATACCGGGCCGGCTGACTGCGAGGCAGCCTCGACCGCTTGAACCACATCGCTCGAGTAAGTGGGTACAAAAACCTGCATGTGGGGAAGCAGCGACATAGCTGCAATGTCTTCGAGGGCGTGGTGGGAGGAACCCATGATGCCGTACCCGTAGCCGCCCCCATTGCCCACGACACAGACGGGGAGCTTGTGGAAACAAACATCGTTTCGAAGCTGTTCATAGGGGCGAAGGGTAATAAAGGGCGTGATGCTGTAGATCCAAGGCCGAAATCCCTTCGATGCAAGCCCTGCCGCAACAGATACGAGGTTTTGCTCGGCGACCCCCGCATTCACAAAACGCGGTCCTAGAAAATCTTGGACGGGTTCCAGTGCCTTAAAGCCCAAATCGCCCGAAAGAAAGACGATGCGGTCGTCCCTTTTGGCGGCTTCGATGAAAGCGTTTACGAATTGGTTACGCATCAGCCGGTCTTTCGCCTGCCAAAATCCGTTCAACGATTTTGTTGTAACCTTCTGGGGTCATGGGAAGGTAATGGCAATCCACTGTGTTTTCAGTGTCTAGGCGTTTGCCCTTAACCGTATGGCAAATCACCGCAAGCGGCTTATCTTGGGGCAAGTCTCCTGCCTGGTGCATTGCTTTGCCCAGCGACTCAAAGCAGTGCCCGTCCGCTTCGAGTACCGACCACCCAAACGCGGCGAGTTTATCGGCGAGGGGTTCTAGCTTCATGACATCTTCTGTTCGGCCGAAGCCCTGGATTTGGTTGCGGTCCACGAGCAACC
>JANPJT010000017.1:0-9252 GCA_031425635.1 Pseudomonadota bacterium | reverse complement strand
ATGGAGAGCCTTAAAAGCGCACGCCCCTGCCGTAGTGCTTTTCGTTCTTTTCGTCGTCGCCCATAGCCTACCAGCCCATAAAGAAGAGCGCTTTTTGATACCCGCAGTGGGTTTTCTCTTTATTCTATGGTCCGAACTTTGGGCCTCGGGCCTGCGAACCCGTTTTGTGACCCGCTTTTATACTCCCTTTGCGCTGGGGCTAAACGCGATCCTTCTGGTGCTGATTAGTGCAAACAACACCCAGTCTGGCATGCTGGAAGCTTTCCGCTTTCTGCAGAAAGAGGAAGGGCCTTTGGTCGCATTTGAGTACGGCAGCGAGGTTTCCGATAATTGGATGCTTTCGGACTATTATCGGTGGCGCAAAGATTTGAAAGCAGCGCGGCTTCAGCCCCAGCTCTCGCTTTTCCCCGACGGACAAAGCTCTGTAGCTGAGGCAAACGCTTTTTTGGTCTCTGCTTACACCCCCGAGCAAGAGGTCTTTGCAAACTCCATTGCCTCGCGCTCACCCAATGGTTTTTCCTGCGACCCCCTGCGGGTAGAAGCTCCGCCCTTAGACCGACTCATCTACGCGCTGAACCCCGAAAAGAACCAGCGGCGCTTTCCCGTTTCTTTTGTGGTTTGCCGAAGGCAAAAGCCAAGCGCCCCTGAGTAGCCTTCCCGCCCACGGACTTCGGGGCCAACCCGCACTATTCGGGCTCTGCCCCTTCCTTTCTTATACAAAAGTGCTAAAAACTCCGGAAAGGACGGACCTTGGCTAAACCAACTTCATTCAAAAAGGCGCAGCAATCCAAAATCGAGCAGGCCCTCCGCCTCTCCACCCCTTCACGCCTCGAGGCCCGAAAAGCCATGGTCGTGCAGGCAGCGATTGAGATCCTTGCCACCGAAGGGGTTGACCTGCTCACTTTCGACAACGTCGGAAAGCGCGTTCAAATGTCGCGGTCGCACGTGGTCTACTATTTCAAGAACCGGGACCGGTTGATTGAAGAGACTGTGCGGGCCGTGACGGTGAGTGCAAAACTGGAGATCGAGCGCACCATGGGTCAGCCAGTCCACTGGCGGCAGGCGCTTGAGAAATACGTGGAAGGCAATTTTCACTGGATTGAAAATAACCCCGACCACGCTTCCGTCTACACATTGCTTTACTACTTGGCGAGCTTTCGCCCGCTTTACCGGAAGCTGCACTTAGAAATCCGTAAAGTCGGGAGTGATTGGATCGAGCAGCTGCTGAGCCAGGCGCCTGAGTTTCGGCGCGCAAACGTCGCCGATCTCGCAAAAAACATTCAGGGACTGGTCACTGGAAACATCATCGACGCTGTTACGACACCGGGTAAAAATCGGTTCGCGGTGAATCATGCCCGCACCAACCAGGGACTCAACGCTCTTTTAGCCGCTTCGCTCAAATGAAGCACCGGAAGATTCCTTGTTGGGCTCTCTGGTTGGCAGCTTTCCCCCTTTCCCTCGGCGCTGCCGGCTTAACGCATGCAGTCGATCCATTCCACCGGACCGACAAAGATGAGAACTACGAGATCCATGTCATCCGGCCCGCGCTCCCTGGCGACCCCGTCGCGCCGGCTGGCGAAGCGGAGGCGTGGCTCGGGCGATTTGCAGCCGCGGTGGAGAAAGACGAAACGTCTAAAGGGCACATCAATGCAAACACAAAACCTTTTGAAGATCGCGAGATGGCGTTTATCCGCGAAGGGCGGTGGCCGTTGGTTTTGGTTACCCTGCAAGGGGAAACAGAAATCTTGGTCGGATTCGCAATCGAAATCCGTACTTCCGGGAGCGAGCTGCTGTCGTTCCAGCACCGGTTCAAATACTTTGCAGACGTAGGGGCTCCGTTAACCACCCAAACCTCTCTTTGTTTCGCCTTTATCGATCCGCGCTCTTGGTTCGATTTTCCGGAAATGCGGGACCCGTACAACCTGAGGCAGCTAAACGCGATGCTTCTGGTGCGGCCATGGATTTGCGGCGAGGTGGGAGAAGTAAAGAAGTTCTACGTGAACGTGCGGGATCCCCTTTTTCTCGTTCAAGCGGTGCACCAAACCATGGTTGAAAGCGAAGTACTCAAGGTGAGCCGAGTGGTTCCCACCGAAACGGACTGGTTACGCTACCGGTTCGCGGTCGCGGAACTGCTCGCGACACAGGAAGTGGACCGAATACTTTCTCAGCTGGAGCTCGACTTAGGCAGAATGGTGGGCCCACAGCCCTCGCTGACGGCCCAGATGAACAGCTATTTTAAAAACAACCTGTTTAATCCCGAGTGGCAGCCTTTCGTGCGCATCTCAAAGCTGTACACCCAAATCAGCGGCCCGGCGGCGGCAAGGGAAACCTCCGCCAAGGCCCGACTCCTTGAGGCGCTCTTTGGCCTTCCGCCCGAGCCACGGTGGAACATCCTCGAGACGGATGAGACAGGAACCGCAGGGATCCGGACCCGCATTTACGAGTTTACAGTACCGTACTACGAAGTCTCCGCGGCCCACGCTTTAATGGACCGAACGGGGATCGAAGTTGAACGAGAGGTGGTTTACCACCCTACGGCCTGCCCAAAAGCCCTATCGACTTTGGAGAACCACCTCCGCTCGCACGTGAAACGCGACTCTCGGGACTAGGGCGATTTGCTCTGCGGAAGATGGATCTCTCCTAGCAGCACTAGGTCATACTCGTGCCAAACTTTATTTCTTTTATCGTCTTCAAAATGCGATTTCCAATGGACGCTGTACCGGAGGCACTTCTCGGTCACTTTTGAGCTGTCAAACTGCAGGTAATTTAGCCCCTCAGAAGCCACCCCCATATTTTCGGTAGAGCCATGGTCCCGTGCCTGCTGAACAGACTTTTCACGAAATGCGAACAGAAAACGGTTCGCCGCGTGACCTCCGTCAAGACGGTCGAAGAGAGCCAGACGAGTATCTTTTTCACCGCCTGCTCCCACTAGGACCAAGCGCGGTTTATCTCTTCTTAACTCTAGGAAGACATCGCCGATGCTGCTCCCCAAAGTGACGTGTTTATCGTTAGATAGACGGCTCGCGCTCACCAGCTCACCCTTCGGATTAAAATCGAATTTGGTGAAAAACAACCGCAGCCCCGCAAAAGCATCCTCCCAATCTTTACATTGGCCACTGGCGTAGCAAAATCGCCGGCGTACCACTACCCGGAAGTTTCCAACAGGGACTTCGTTGCCGTGGGGGAGCGGAATATATTTTGCCGCTTGATCAGGCGTTAAAGTCTCTCCCGTGCAGCTTGCGGGGTCGTACGGATCCGCGAGATGGAGGGGGCTGAACTTCTGGACAGAAAATCGGTGCAATGCCAGAAGTTCCTTCCTGGTGACAAAGGGAATTTGGTCTAGCTCCCCAACTGAACTATAAAACTCGTCGTCATCGGTCCCGGGCTTTCCGTCTTCCCCCACGCGGTAGGCGTAAATATTTTCAGCGGCTTTCATTTCAAGGCCAGACACCGACTTTAGCTCTTCCAAAGTCGCCTCATTCGCCGCTCGAATGAGCTCCTCGGCCCCCGGGGAGCCCTCAATGAGCACCGCGTCGTCCGTTAGCGTCGGAGCCGCGGCAAAAAGGGGGGCGGCTAGCGCCCCCCCAATGAAAAACAAGGCAAGAGACTTTTTGTGTGACCAGGACATTGGGGGACTCCTTTGTTCGCCGTTTACGGTTCGATTTTTCCAAAGACGATGTTTTCGTGCTCGTAGTAAACATCGTTGAGATCGTTGTCCTTCTCTCGGTACTTCCAGCGGGTTTCTAGCCGGATGCATTTCTCCGTCAGCGTGGCTTTTTGGATGCTCAAGCCGTGGAGCAATCCCGGCATCTCAATCGAAGCGTATTTTTTGCCCGACTCTCGGGCGATGTACACTTCGCCTGCGGGGGCCGTGACACCAGAAAAGTTGTGGACAAATTCTACCCAGAAATCGGCAGTCTCGCCGGGGATTTGGAAGCTATTTCCCCGAAGGACCAACAAGGGTTTATTGTCGCGGAGTCGAACTTCGATGATCCCCTGGAGCGCTTTTTCTGGCAACGACGGGCGCCGTCCACCGGGATCCGTGAACGATTCGGAGTACCGGACGAAGAGCGGCATCACGGGGAGTTTCAAAACATTTTCCCAGGGCCGCGTGCCGTCTACTTCGTAGCCGAACCGCCGTCGGTTGAAGAAAGAAAACGTGCCGATTTTCGCTGCGGTTTTGTCGGGAAGCGGGATCAAGCGAAAAGCATGGCGGGCCGTCATGGGAGGGCCTCCACAGCTGCCTTCATGAAAGGGGCTATCCGGTGGGCAAGGCTTAATAAAACCGTGCGCGACGGCGTGCCCAGCCAAAATGCGAAATGTCCGCGGCCCCACATAGGGAATGCGGTCCAGCTCATCCAGCGAGTCAATCGACTCGTCGTCGTTCGTACCGGCGGCTCCGTCATCGCCTAACCGGTAGGCCACGATGTTGTCGGCAGCCCGCTCGTCAATTCCAATGTGCACCGTGAGTTCGCGGTACGTCGAATGGTTGACCAGCCCCAACAAAGGCCCCGCGTCTTCCAATAGTCCCGAGTGCTTCTCTGTTTTCTCCCACCCATGCACTAGAAAGGGTTCGAGCTTGCCGTCACCATCACCCGCCCACACTGGTAAAACTAGCAACGCAAAGAACACTGCTTGTGTCCGTATTATTATTTTTTGCACTTCCAACTCCCCGTTTTCGTTTTTTACCTAACCAACTACTTAATTAACCAAAATGACTAAATTAGGGCAACAGGGTGTGTCAATGACAATGTGGGAGAGCTAATGGAAAGCGGCAGGGGGATGGCTTGGCAGCACGACGTCCCAGACCACGCCCGCTCCGGTACCGTCCCCTCCAAATTGGAGTTTCACAAGCTTGCTATGCTGCGAGCGGTTCAGGTTGCGGACGGTGTCGTTTTGGAGCTTTTTGGCTACTGCTTCCGGTTTGCACCGCACTAGACTCGCGGGAAAGTCGATGCGCTCTGGCCAGCCCTGCCTTTGAAACTCTTCGATCACTGCAATTTGGTTTTGGGCAGGCAGTTGGTACCGCTTTACCACCGCACTTCCGACCCACAGTGTTCGGACCACAGGATCCCACCTCGGCCGATCGTAGGGCCCCACGATAGAGAGTGCCCCTTTCGAGGCTTGCCAGTCCCGAAGGATTTTCCAACCCTGGTCCGTTAGCCAGTAAATCGAAGAAGGGCCACTGCGTTTGCTTGCAACCATCTTGGTCGCCACTAGCCATGAGAGGGTGGCCTTGCCCAGCTCCAAAAGCTCGGATTCTTTCGCCCCTAGCCTGCTGAGATCCACTCCGGAAAGTTTGGCTCGGGCGTAGTTTAAAATCAGTGGTTCCATGGAAACCAGGGGAGGTAAAAGCCCTTCCCACTCCAGAGCGTTGGAGCACAGTATCCGCCGGAGCGCTGCCTCTTGCGCAGCGCCTTCGCCCGGACCATCTGAAGCATTTAGGAATAAAGCCGCCGTTAAGGAGAAAAAATACGCTGAGAAATTCTTTCGCACCTTTGGCCTGTTTAGCACTCCCAGTTCCCCTCCGCAACGCTTTGGAAAAGCTGTGCTAAACCTGTGGGTAAAGCTATACTTTCAAAACTGTGTGGAAGGTCGCTACTTGGAACGTCAACTCGGTCAACGCTCGCATCGAAAGGCTTTTGTCTTTTCTGACACGAGAAAAACCCGACGTCGTCCTGCTGCAAGAGCTGAAATGCGAAGCAGTCAAGTACCCGTTCGAAGCCATCGAAACGTTGGGGTACAGTTCCGCCGTTTTTGGGCAAAAGACTTACAATGGAGTGGCTATTCTCTCGCTTTCTCCACTCACCGAAGTGGCTCAGGGTTTTCGAGATGGGGGCCTCGACGAAGCTCGGTATCTTTCCGCTACCGTGAGAGGAGTTCGAGTCGCCTCAGCGTATATTCCAAATGGGCAGTCGGTGGGTTCCGAAAAATTCCCCTACAAGCTAAACTGGCTGAAGCGCCTGCGGCAGCAAATCAAGCGGGAGCTTGCGCTGGGCACGCCTTTTTTGCTCGGCGGCGACTTCAATGTCGCGCCGGAAGATCGAGATGTGCACGACCCCGACGCTTGGCAAAATCAGCTCCTTTGCTCAGCGGCCGAGCGCTCGGCGCTCGAGGCGGTGCTGGCGACCGGGATGCAGGATACGTTTCGAAAATTTTGCGTAAACGCGGGGCACTACACTTGGTGGGACTACCGAAAGCTTGGATTCATCGAAGACAAAGGCCTTCGGATTGATTTCTTGCTAGCGAACGAACCGCTGAGCGCGCTTTGTACAAGCAGCCGCATTGACCGAGACGAACGCAAAGGGGCAGCACCTTCCGACCATGCGCCGGTGCTTGCCGAGTTCAAATTATAAGACGCTGTCTTCCATCCACTTTATGTAGGCTTCGTCGCCGCCCGCGATCGAATAAAAGAGAATACACGGCACTTCGTAAGAGTGCAGCGCTTTGACGATTGCGCAGAGCTTCTCTTTGCAGCGCTGGTGCGTTTTTACGATCAACACGGACTCTTCCGTCTCTTCGGTTTTTCCAGCGTAGCGGTAAACAGAAAGGGCCGAAGGGAGGATATTCACGCAGGCAGCAAGCTTTTTCTCAACCAGCGCACGGGCAATCGTTCTCGCTTCCAGAGCGTCTTTAGCGGTAATGTAGGCCATCTGCCAGGGCCCTTCGGTTACCGCGCTTTTAGGTTTCATCCAATAAGCCTAACCGGCACAAAGGTGAGGGGTCTAGCTTTTTGAGCTTTCCGATTCCAGACTTGCCGCCACCTGGTCGCGGCCGTTCTTTTTTGCTGCGTAAAGCGCAGCATCCGCCCGAGCAAGCCAAGCGGCGATCGTTTCCCCATCCCGAAGCTCAGCGACGCCGACCGAGAGAGTCACGCGCAAGACTTCCGAACCAAAAGGGAACTCCCACTTTCTCGCTTTTCCCACTAAGCGCTCGGCGAGCTCCATGGCGGTTTTCGCGCTATCGTCTTCCAGCAAAACAGAAAACTCTTCCCCCCCAAACCGGGCCACAAAGTCGGTTTTGCGAGGAAAGCTCCGCACGAGTTCCCGCGCCAAGCCTTGGAGAACGGCATCGCCCCCGGGGTGACCGAAAGTGTCGTTTATCTTTTTGAAGAAATCGATGTCGATCATCAGCAGCGTGGAAGGCTTGCCAGAAAGCCGGTTGAGGTGAACCAACTTCTCCAAATGCTGGTCGAGAGCGGCCCGGTTGTATAGCTGGGTGAGGCCATCGAGGCTCAGCTCCTTGCGGGTCGCTTCGAGCTCTGCTCTCAGCGTTTTGAGTCTGGAACCAATTTGGGTCAGCTGCCACTTCTGTTGTTTTTGTTTGTCTCGGTGTGCGCTGTCCAAGAGGCGTAAGATCTCTCCCGCTTCGAGCTTAATCTTATCCATTTGGTTTTCACGGATCGCAGTGTGCAGGCGCTGCATTTGCGCCGATATCGCTTTTTCCTGTACCCGGTCGCTGAAGAAATTCGATCCTAAAATCTGCACGAAATTCCAGAGGAGCTGCCTTAACTCCGTAACGCTCTGGGTAACGTGGTGGTGTTCTTTGATTCGGTGCGATCTAAAGAGTCCTAGAATGCTCGACCAGTCGCGGCTGCCGTCTTTCGAAGCCCCAAGCCCTTGGAGCACCGGATCCGACACTCCACTCGAAACATAGTCTGAAAGCGCCGAAAGCGTTTTCAAAACTTGGAGCGACGTTTCGTTGTCTAAATCAAAACTGTACTGGCCGCAGACGCGCAGCACTTCAGACAACGCCTCTTCGGGCGAACCCACAGCGGGAGATCGCTGGACCTCAGGGGCTGCGAAAAGGCGTTTGAAAGGGTTCGACATGAAAGCTTATCGGCAGCTTCGACTCAGGGCACAAGGCAATAAAATCTCATGATAACAGATATTTAAATAGCGCTGGTACAGCGCACAATTCCTTCACAATTGCCCCGTAAACTGAGTCAAAGTGGTATGTATGCGGAGGTTCTTTATGCGTAAGCTCTTATGGGCCTCGGCCCTCGTCCTTTCCTTTCTTCTCACTGCCCCCAGCGCAGCAAACGATTCTCACTCGGAAGACACGGCAGCCACCTACCGTTGGTGGATGGAGCCTCAGGAAGTGCAGGATGACTGCCGCGTCCAGTGCTCGGAAGAAGGCACCGATCCCGACGAATGCCAAATGGACTGCAATTCGTATAGCTAAAGCGAGTCAGGGAACCGGCACAAACTTGTGGAAAACGCGGCCTTCTCTTGCTGGGCTTCTATCCAGTTGCTAGCATTGTGAGGATGTATGTTAGCAGAGCACTCGTAACGGTCCTGTTGTTTTCCGGCGCTGCACACGCCCGGTGTATCGAACTTTCCTCGGGCCGAGTAGAACTTGAAGTGGCGGGTTGCCGCGAGGTTGACCCAAACTCCCTATTCACATCTCCAGAGCAGCGAGCCACTTTCGACGGGATGTCCCCGCCGGGAGATGGGAAAAAGTTGCTGGAGTCTTACCAGGGGATCCTTCTATCCGGGAAAGTGACTTCGTCATCGGCTATTGCCGTGGGGGCGAAGACGCGCAAAAAAGCGCTTCTTGGAGAGGCCCTTCAAACCTTTGTTGCGGGCGCCACGAAAGCCCAATGCAGTCGATTCATGGGCAAACGTATTCGCGGAACCATCGCTCAAACCTGTTGCGATGGGCCCTGGGAGGTTCCTTGCCTGCTTGAGACGTCTTATACCTTTACCCCTTCGAAGAAGTAGCGGCGGTTGTTTTAACCGAGATAGAAGGTTGCTTCACCCTTCGGGTTCGCGAGTGACGGGCGCCGTGGTGGTGCGCCCCTCCGTCATTGCGAGGCGTGCAGCGCCGAAGCAACCTGAGAGCCGTGCAAATGGACCGACAGAGTTTCACTTACAACTTGGATAGAAGGTTGCTTCACCCTTCGGGCTCGCAATGACGGAGCCTGGTTTCAACCTTCGGGTTCGCGAGTGACGGGGCTTGGTTCCACCCTGCAGGTCCGAAATTACGGGCGCCAGGTTGGGGCGTCCCCTCCGTCATTGCGAGGCGCAAAGCGCCGAAGCAACCTGAGAGCCGTGCAAATGGATCGACAACGTTTTACGCCCACCCTCGATAGAAGGTTGCTTCACCCTACGGGTTTGTACCTCCTCAGAAAAGTGGACACACAGATAAGCATAGGTGTTAAAAGCACCGGTGCTAAGGAGTGAACCGTGTCCCGACAGCAATACACTAATGAATTCAAGGAGGAAGCCGTTCGGCAGGTCCTTGATCATG
>JANPJT010000016.1:0-5694 GCA_031425635.1 Pseudomonadota bacterium | reverse complement strand
CACCCCACCAACCGCCCAAACGCCTCGACCGCTTTTCCTCAACGAGCGTCGGCCCCGACACTAGTAGAGGCTTCGAGCCCACACTCTTTTGCTCGGAAACCGTTACCGCCGGCTGGGACAATCAGGAACCGCTAACGTATCGGCGGTACGAGCGCCTCGCCACTGGTAAAAAGCAAACCCAATGGCGTGTTTCTGAGTAAAAGAGTGGGGGCTCGAAGCCGGTGGATGGACCGGGTCGCATTGAGAGGAGAATACCCTCCCACTTTTAGGGGAAAGTGCGGCCAGCTGTAGTAAGCTTCTAGCATGGTGCTTTTTGATAAGAAGTTCGGCGCTGGGTTCTTATCGACGGTCCCACTCACTCCTGGGACCTACCAGTTTCGCAATGTGGCCGGAGAGGTTCTCTACGTTGGGAAAGCGAAAAGCCTTCGGCGGCGCTTGCAGCAGTACCGAGCGGCTCGTAGCGGCAAAATGCGAAAGATTGTGAAAGCGTCGGCTCAGCTGCTTTTTGAACCGGAACTCTGCGAGCTTGACGCCTGTTTGGCAGAAGTTCGGCAAATCCAATCGGAAAAACCAAAGCTCAATGTAGCGAGTAACTTTAGCCACCGGTACCCTTTCCTGGGTTTGCGTTCGCAAGGGACGGATCTCTACCTGCTCTTTACGACTGTGCCCACCGAATTCCCGGACTTCGAGTTCCACGGCGCATACCGTTCGCGCTTTCTCACGTCCGAGGCATTCTTTGGGTTAGTAAGGCTCCTCCAATTTGTCGGGCACCCCATCCCTCAGAAACGACGAAATCGAAAACGCTACTCCTACGAATTTGGCTTACGCAAACTCCCCCCAGAATGGAAAGGCACCTTGCAAAGCTTCTTTCGAGGGAATGAGTCGAGCCTACTGTCCGTTCTTTTCGACACTTTGCTAGAACGCGCTGCGGCGCGCTCCAAAGCATCGGAAGTCCAAGAAGCGATGGACGCCCTTTCCGTTTTCTTTGAAAAAGAATGCGCGCCTTTGGCGAGGGTGATTGAAATCGTCGGTTTTCAAACTTACCCTGTACCTCAGACCGATCGCGACCCTCTTTTCATTCGCGCCGGCTTTGAACTTCGATCGGAAAACTATGAAGCTGATTCAAACGTGGAATAAGTTACAGAGCTACCCGGGCGGCAAGTTCGTTTTTAGCTACTTCTTAGGGCGAATGATCCCTTACAGCGGCAGCATTCGCCCTCGAGTTCTGGAACTAAAGCCCGGTTTCGCTCGACTCCAAATGAAAGATCGCAAGTGCGTGCGAAACCACCTGAATTCTATCCATGCGATTGCGTTGATGAATCTCGCGGAGCTAACCTCAGGGCTTGCTACGGTTGCCGCATTGCCTCCCACGCTGCGCGGGATTTTGACGCAGCTCAATATCGAATACTTTAAAAAAGCGCGAGGCACCATCACTGGCTCATCGCGTTGTGAAGTCCCCACTAAAACAGAGCGCCATGAGCACATTGTCGTTGTCGACCTAGTCAATGACGCTGGTGAAGCGGTGTGTCGCGCCAAGGCTACCTGGCTTATCGGCCCCGCGTCATAAAAATTGTTTGTAGCTTCCAGAATGTTTATTAGGAATTCGACTGGATCGACCCGCTTGGTTGACATCGCTTGCCCGCCAATCTAACGATAAAGGAAGATCTTAATATCGCTTGTTGGGGGGAAACATGGGGCAAGTGTATGGATTTAAGGCGAACCTCTATTCGCTTGTTCTTGTATCCGTTATCACGGTGGTTGCCCTAGGTTCCGACACAGAACCAAAGGGTTCGGTGACGGAACGGGACCCCCGGCAACTTTCCTACTTCATTTCCGACTTAGACGGAACCGTAGCGTACAATCTAGGGAACTTCAGAGTGCGAAGGGCTGCGACACTCCAATCCGTCACTCCTTTTTTCCACGGTATTTCTTCATTGCCCGAGGAAATTTTGGTTCCCACGCATGACTACGAAGGGAACATCGGCCACCAGATTGGAAAGCGCTTAGGGCGCCTCGATGAACGCGGCCAGTTTATCGCGAGCACGAGCGTTGAACCGATTGTCCTTAGCAACGGCGAAACCATCATTCCCGCCTACTATTATTTTGATGCCCAAACGAGCCTTAGAGAATTTCGCGAAAGACAGGACGCCGGACCGAGCTACTTTGTTGAAGCTATTAAACAAAAAATAGCGCAGAAGAAGCCTTTCTTGCTTGAGGGCTTTAACCTTCTCGGCGCCGCGCTTCAGCCAAAGTTTGCAAACCGAGTCCGTTCGAGTTTTTTGACCATCCGCGGGAATGGCTATAGTGAGTGGTCTGAAGGCATTTCGATCATCTTAAAAGCCATGAACATGGCCCCTGTCGAATGGCCCGCAGAAGCGTTTTCAAACTTATCTCACCCCGATTTCTACGAATTCGGGCTTTCAAAATCCAAGTACCTCGAAACGCTTTTTGGCGAACTTTCCAACCGAATGATGTCTGTGAAAACGACGCCACATTTTTTGGTTTTTCTAGAGAATGATCGGGATCACCTGAAAAATTCCGACGACTTATTCAGGTCACTTTCAAACCGTGGGGTTTTCGCAAACCCCGTGGTCCCTATTCTGGTGAACTACGTCGAAGACGAAGTGCTTCGTAACCCCGACGGGATCGACTGGAATCGGACGCCCATGCAAAAAATACAGCGGATGTCGAAAGTGACTATTTACTGGCCTGGAAAAATTGAGCGATCAGAAAAGGTGGAGCGTGTTCTCGAACTCACTCTGGGAATCACCGACGCTGCTGCCAAAACCCTGCTCAATAAAAACAGCAAATCGCCACTTAGCTGCGGGAAACTTCTAGGAGACAATGCATGAGACGGCTCACTTTTTCACTTTTTTTGGTCGCTTCTTGCCTCTTCGCCTCCCAACCAACAAAGCACTTAACGAAATGCGCGCAGCTTCTAAGCGACGGGCTCTCCTCTAACGAAAGCTTTATCCTCCTGGTGTCTCGAAAGTTGGCGGAAGATGGCCACTTACCAAGAGTGGGAACTCTGAACCAGCGCTTAGCCCGACTGGAAAGCGGCGATCTATCAAGTTTGCTTGCCCACTACAAGCTGGGCGTCGAGGATTGGAAGTCCGTCCAAGAGTTTGTGTTTACCAACTCCACTCTCGGGTCGGAAGAGTTCCTAAAAGAAATTTTGAAAACAAAAGTAGGCGGCAAGAAGATTTCCCAAGAGCAGCGCGAGGTGCTGACCAAGCTCCACGATGCAGCGGCCGCGACGCGCGAAAAACTCAAAAATTTGATTGGGGCGTCCGAAGAAATCTCCTTTGCGGAACGTAAAACGCTTCTCACTGCAGAGCAAATCGTGCAAACGCTCCGGCAGCTTTCTCGCGATCCCAAAATGGAGCTCACCTATTTGGGCGTGAGCGACCTTGCGGGGTGGCGCTACAGGCTCCTCACCGAAAGAACCGCGTTTCGCGCGAGAATGGTGAAAGAACTAGAAAACGCCGTGCTGGCCGTGGTGGGAAAAGCAGGAGAGATTCCAGAGAGCAGAGAAGCAACCCTCCAGCTCCTTGCGGAGTCGATGGGTGTAAAGAAGCCAGACTTAGCCACCTTATTTGGGCAGGGCAGCCTTTTTGAGCACGTGGATCAGCTGACGGACTCCACGATCAAAAATCATGCTGCGCAGTTCACCAAAGTGATTGACCGTCGGGTGTTTAACGAAAACCAGCAGGCCGAAATGCTCGCAGCCGTCCGGAACGCCACGGAAATCATTCTCTTCAAAGCAGCCGAAAACCAGGACGTGCTCGACTTTGCTGCCGTACGCGAACTTTCCAAAGCCTATGGCAACGCCCCGATCCTTATCGCCCCGCCCTTTGCGGAAATTGGCAAGATCCCTCAAACCATGAACTGGCTCTTCAATGAGCCAGGAGTGCACTTCATGGTGGATCGGGGAATCCAGCTGACTCGGGATTTCTACATTGTGGATCATGGGTACGAGGATAAGCGAGAGAACCCGTTTACGGGGTTAGACAAAGTCTATGCCCCCACGGATAGAGTGATCCAGTTTCACCCCAAAGTCCGCGCAGTCACTCGCGCGACCGGCAACTATTCAACCCACCCTGGGTATTTTGTATCCACTGGAACGATGAGCGACCCAGCGTATTGGGGAAAGTTTGCCATCAGCATGAGCACCGATGAGCGGGCGCAGATGGAAGCAGAGCAAAACCGCAGCGTCATGGTTCTGTCGCGCCGCTACCGAAGCGATAAGTTTGGGTCGCTAGTGGGAAGTGCAAACGGAATCGCCCCGCGCCGTGTGCGCTTCACTGAAAGCCGGTACGGCTACCCCGCCGGGCTTTTTGACTTGGGAAAAATTTACTCCAACACGGGCGTCACGGAAGTAAAAAGCTTGCCCGGGATCGTGCTGGGCGACTGGCACTTGGGCAATACCGACCCTGGTTTTGTGAAAGCCACGGGAGACGCGCTCGAGCGCCTAGGGGTCATTGAAAAAAATCCGCTCTTCGGCACTGGCTTACACCACGAATACCGAAAAGGCCCAGTGGGCTTGGGGACGTTGGTTTTCCACGACCTCATTGAAGGCACCCCGAACAACCGCCACACGCTTGAGTCGCTGCTGAGCCGAGCGATGAACGACCTGAGCGGCCATGCGGATCTCGCCAACCATATACAGACTGCCGCCGCGTTCATTGCGCAACTGCAGCAGACGCTTCCCGACACCATTTTTGTCGTCCCCGTCGACAACCACGGCAGTGATTGGCTTTGGAAACGCCTCCAAGAAGGCGACCTCTTTAAAGCCGGAAGGGCTCGCGAGCTCCCGCTGATTCTTCGCCTCATGAGAGACGCCATTGAACAAAAAGTGAACCCCTACGAGCAGATCTTCAAGTACTACGGACTAGACACCGATCGAGTATGGTTCATGGAGAAAACAGAAACCCACCGAGTGGGGATCGATCTCCAAAACCCGACAGCGTTTAGAATGGTCCATGGAGTGGATGTGAGCCAGCACGGGCACAACGGGGTCAATGGCGCAAAATCCATTTCGCTTGCAAAGCTCTTGGTAGGCTACGGAGCGAATGTCTCAGGCCACACCCATTCCAGCGCCGAATACGCCCAAAGCGTGAAAGTCGGCACCGCAACACCGGTAAAACAAGACTTCCACCGCGGGCCTTCCAATTCGGACGCTTCGATTGCTGTCATTTACAGCGACCAAGCCATCCAATTGCTCCGGCTGGAAAAGGGTGTCTTCATGCCGAATGCCGGGCCTCAAGATCCTTCGGAGTTTTTCCCCAGCGATGAGTACCCTCGGATGCTAATTCGAAAAATGCCTCCTGGTGGCCCAACGACCGATCAGTATCGAAGCAGCCCTCCGACGGACCGGAAGCCGCGGTAGGTTAGGGCTGCAAGGAACATCATCCACGTGAGTTTCTTAATCCTGTTGCTTTGACCCACTATCGACACGCGCCCATCCACTTTTCGGCCGAAAAGTAGCCTGGCACCTGAGTGGGATGGATATTGCGCGCGATGTTGGTTGTGGTTTTGGGGGTTGGTAGTGCTTGGTCCTTCCGCGCGGGTTTGTTGGTCTTTGTAACGTTGTTGGTTGCCCGCTTGGAACCCTACGCCGTTCGGCTACGGGTCTGTTTTTCGGAAAAATGGGAAGGGCTTTTCTTGGCATGGGGTTTTGAGAGCTGTGGTGGA
>JANPJT010000015.1:0-7038 GCA_031425635.1 Pseudomonadota bacterium | reverse complement strand
TCAGTCGGATTGTTCTCTGTGTGCTCCCGAAAAAGCGCGACGCTTTCTTTCTTTTGGAAGCGGCTAGACGCGCCGCATTGCCAGCGCTCGAGGGGCGGCCAAAACGGATTCAAGTAGACTTAAGTGGCGCCGGAGATAGCGCCGAGCTTCTGGCCCGGTGCGTTTGCTCAGCAGTGGTTGCCAAATCGTTTTCTTTTAAAAAATACGGTCCCGATTCGGAATCAAAGGCCGCCGTGCTGCCAGAGCTCGTCTTTATCGCTCGCGCAGACCAAAGTGTTTCGCTGGAAAGAGTGAAGGGGGAAGCAAAGGTAACCGAAGCCACCAACCTCGTTCGATACCTCTCTGCTTTAGCGGCAAGCGATTTGACTCCAACGCGCTACGTAAAACTCGCCTCCGCCTTGGGGAAAAAAGCGGGCCTCAAAGTAGAATTCCTGAACCTAGCGGCTTTAAAAAAGCTGAAAGCAGGAGCTTTCCTTGCCGTGTCGCAAAGTGCTTCGGACCAAGGGGGAGGGATCCTAAAAACCGTTTATAAGCCGTCCAAAGCGAAAGCCAAGATTGCGCTCGTGGGCAAAGGCATTACGTTTGATACGGGAGGCCTTCAAATCAAAACCCAAGGCCATATGCTCGGGATGAACGGCGATATGGGTGGGTCGGCGGTGGCGCTAGCGCTGGTGCTGCTCGCAAAGGAGCAGCAGTGGCCGGTGGAAATCTCTGCGTACCTCGCCATCACTGAGAATTCGATAGGCCCCAAGGCGTACCGCCCCAACGAAATAGTGACGAGCATGGCAGGTAAAACGATTGAAGTGATCGATACCGATGCCGAAGGGCGGATGGTCCTTGCGGATACTCTAACCCTAGCGAGCAAAGAAAAGCCCGACCTCATCTTGGATTTCGCCACTCTAACGGGGGCATGCGTCCGGGCGATCGGCACTCAATTTAGCGGCGCGTACACCAACCGAGAAGATTGGTACGAGCGGATTCGGCAGGCGGGGCGCAGGAGCGGGGAGCGAGTGTGGCCGTTTCCGAACGACGAAGACTTGGGGCGTTGTTTAGATTCCGACTACGCCGATATCAAGCAATGCCGGCCAACGGGAGGAGTCGATCACATTGAAGCGGGGTATTTTTTGAGCCAGTTCGTTCCAGAAGGCATCCCCTGGGTCCATGTGGATCTTTCCGCCGCTGAAAACGACGACGGCCTTGCGCATGTGCCTTCCAAATTCACAGGCTTTGGAGTCCGGTTTGGTTGGGAGTTTATCCAAGACTTTCTCAAAAATTAGGACCACAAGTGCTATAATCGCACTATCCCATGATCCCAACCCTCTACGACGATCTCTCGTTGGAAAAGCAGGCTGCGACGCAGCAAGCCAAAGCTTGGGATATCGATACCCAAATCCCCTGGGATCGAGGAGTCGATAGCTCTAAGTTCTTTCTACCGCTTGACGCAGACGCTTTAGTCTTTCCGGGGCTCGGCGCCGCGCAACGCCGGACTCTTTCCCAGTACCTGGGTCTTGTGATCAACGCGACCATCGCCGAGATGGAAGGCGTGATTGACCTTTTGCGCCGTCCCGCGTGGGAAGACATGCTCCAGAAGCACTCCGCAAATCCCGAGCTTTGGGCGCTCGGCGAAAGCTTTTTTGCCGAAGAGAAAAAACATTCGGTCGCATTCAACCGTTTCATCGAAGTTTTTTGCCAGGTGGAGGGCGTAAAGCTTGCGAGCCTTCGCCGGCTTTTACCGCAGGGGCGCGGTTCTTCGCTGCTAGCCGCTATCCGAATGAACGCTGAGGCAGGCGGCTTCGCCTTTTGGTGGCTCGTTGCGGGAGTAGAGGAAGTTTCGGTCCAAATTTACCAAATGATGCACAAGCATGAGAAAGCTTTAGACCCGCTCTATTTCGCTGTGCACCGAATGCATTTAGAAGAAGAGGCCCGGCACCGAAGCTACGCCTTTTTGATGCTAGAACTAGCGCAAGAAATCCCCAGCACTTTAAAAGAAAAGCTGATCCGAAAAACGGACCTCATTTTAGCGCAAACCATGACGGCTGCCTGGGTGCTTCAGCAGCTATCCAGAGTGCGCGTGGCCAAAGAACTTCGGGATGAACACCCGTTTTTTCAGGAGCTAAGCTCCTGCTTGCCCGCTTTGTCGAAAGTTCCGCTGTGGAAAGTATTTCACAATTTGTTTACCTCAGCGCCGTATATTGGCTTTGTGCTCAACGTGCGGCACCAGAAACAAACGCTGCGTTACGCTCAGAAATTTGGCGTCTGGCGCGTGCCGATGCCCGTCCCGCAAATGGGGGCGCTTTTCACCGAGGTGAGCGGATGACGGAGGACGTGAAAACCACCGAACTGCGAGGTCTTAATACCGCGTGGGTTGAGCGCGGGGATTCCAAGAAGCCGATCTTACTTTTCTTGCACGGGTACCCGGACTCCCCAGAGACTTGGGGACACCAGCTAGAGTATTTTTCTCACCGGTACCATGTGGTCGCCCCGTTCGTAAGGGGAGCCGGGCCATCCGAGCCGGCGAAGGATTTGGCTCGGTACGGCAGAGAATCTATCTCGCTGGATATTTTGCAGCTCCTGGCGCAAGTCGATCCGTCGGGAAAAAAGCCGATGGTTGTTTTCGGCCATGATCTGGGGGCAGTGCATGCATGGAATTTGGCGCCGCTGCTCGGAGATCGTTTGAAAGGCTTAGTGGTGCTCAATGGGCTCAGCCTTGCTGCCATGAGTGGACGACTGCGATCGTTAGCCCAGCACCGCAGGTCTTGGTACATTTATGCGCTCCAGATCCCCTGGGTTCCGGAAAACCTGATCGGCCTTTTCCCCGAAGGGTTTCTTGATTTCGCCCACCGGCTCGGTGGCCTCCCCGCGAAAGCTCGCCTTCGGCTAGGGCAAGTGGAGAATTGCCTCGTGCACCCCCTCAACCAGTACCGCGCGTTTGTCCGGGAAATACCCGCGGCTCGCCGACAAAAACTCGCTCGGCTAAAAGCCCCTTTAATGGTTTTGTGGGGCAAAGAAGATCCTTTTCTTGTGACTCCTTCCGCAAAGGAATGGCAAGAGGCAGCCCAAAATACCACGATACGGATCTTGCCGGCAGGCCACTGGGTGCACCGGGAGCGGCCGGACGAAGTCAATCGCCTCATCGAGCGCTTTCTCGAAAAAGTAGGGTTGGAACCTTTGAAGGAGAAAGCAGCATGAGCGTTTTAAACCGGACTTTATCCGTGATCCCGTCGATCCCTGGGCTGCATTGGCTTTCTCCTGCTGCGCCCTCGTTGCCAAGCCGCGAAACGCTTGCGGGGTACTTGGACGCGCAGCGACTCGCTCGGAGCGCAGCGCACGAAGTGGCTTCACTTGTCCGGCCAGGGTGGACGGAAAAGCAAGCCGCTTCCTTGCTCGATACCTACCTCTACGATTGCGGAGTTCGATCGTTTTTTCATAAAAGCTTTGCCTGGTTTGGGGACCGAACGCGCTTTCGAGGGATTTCTAAAGTCACTCAGTTCGCGCCTTCCCCGCGAGTGCTGAGAGAGTCCGAAGTTTTTATCTTGGACGTTGCCCCTATCCTAAAAGGTTTCATTTGCGATATTGGGTACTCCAGTTGCGCCGGTGAAAACCTTGAATTTCAAAAAGCCCAGACCGTTCTCGCGGAAATTCGTGACGCAATCCCCAGTCTGTTTTGCGAGGGAGCCACGGGTAAAACGATTTGTGATTCAGTGGACGGCTTGATCCAGTCGGCGGGCTACGATGCAGTCCACCACCTCTACCCGTTTTCCGTGCTCGGGCACCGCGTGCACCAGGGAGTCAGCGAACAGGGGAGCTTTTCTTTGCTTGGCTTCGGGTGGCAGTCTTATTGGGAGTTTTTGTCGCGCGGGCTTTTAGGCCAACTTTTAAACCAAGACTACCGAGGCAAGCTAGACGGCCTTTGGGCGATTGAGCCGCACCTGGGCGCGAAAGATTTTGGAATTAAGTTTGAAGAGATTCTAGTGGTCGAGCGAGGGCAAGCTCGTTGGCTCGCGGGGCCTATGGAATGAGAGCAGGAAAAACGTATGTCGTCACCGGGGCAGTCGGAGGCATCGGTAGAAGGCTCGTCGAAAAGCTGACGAGCGAGAGGGCGAGCGTTTGGGCGCTCGACCATTGCCAAGAGGGGCTGGCGGAGCTTTCTGAAGCGGCTTCCAAATCAGGCTACGAGCTGCAGGTGCTTCGCGTGGATTTGCGTGATCCGGAAAGTACTAGTGACGCCGTTCGCCGAGTTTTGAAACAGACTCCCAAACTCGACGTGTGGATCAATAACGCCGGGGTCTCGGGCGCCGGCGACTTTCTGAAAGCTTCGGACGAAACTTTTCAAGACGTGTTTAAAGTGAATTTCATGGCCACTGTCCAAACCACCCGAAGTGTCCTGACCCACATGGATGCTCAGGGCAGCGGAACCATTGTCAACGTGGCGTCGATTGCGGGGTTTGTCCCAGCCCCTTACCTAGTGGCCTATTCGGCGAGTAAGCACGCTGTAGTCGGTTTCACACGCGCCCTCCGAGAGGAATTGCGCCTTCGGGATAGCCCTATCCGTTTAGTTCTTGTCTCGCCTGGTTTCGTCAATACGCAAATGATCCAAGCAACGAACCTGCAGTTTCCTTCGTGGCTCCGCTGGGCGCTTTCGTCGCCCGAGCAAGTGGCAAGCGAGATTGTGACCGCTGCGAATGGGAGCCGCGAGGAAGTGACACCTACGTGGAACGGCAAAGTGATGCAAGCGCTCCACACGGTGCTCCCCCGCACCACTCGAAAAAATGCGAAGCTTCTACTGACCGATACATTTAGTGACTGGCTGGGCGGACGGTACCGCTTATCTGAATGACTAAAGCCCTTTCGCTACTGCTCGCCGCCGTTCTTTGCGTGTGCTGCACGCGAACGCCTTTAAAGGACCGTAAGGAAGCTTTGCGCGGAGTCTCGGCGCCCCAGGTTTCGGACGATCTTGGCAGGAAAGAATTGGTTTCCATTTTGATTGAGCACGCGGCGTTTTTAGCCGCTCGGGCCGATATGCGAATGCGGTTCGGGACAAAAGAAATCTCGGCAGTGGACTACGCGCGCGCTTTGGAAGCGGTGGTTCTGTACGATTCGCAAGCGGAAACCGACGAAGCGTTTTTCAGCTTTCTGGAAAACGAATTTGAGTTTTTAGAAGTCTACGGCAACTCAAGCTGGGGGGAGATCCTTCTTACCTCCTACTTCGAGCCTGAGCTCGAGGGCTCGATGAAGCCCACCGAGCGTTTCACGGAGAGCCTGCTCCAGCGGCCCCAAGATCTCGTGGAAGTGGCGTCGTCTAAATACGACGACCGTTTATCGGACGCAGGTTCTCTGCGCGGGCGCCTCTGGCGCGACCCCCAGCGCAAGCGAGACACGCTGATCCCGTATTATTCGCGGGCTGAGATCCAGGCGGGCGCTTTGAAGGGCAGGGGGCTGGAGCTTGCGTGGGTCGATCCGGTGGACGCATTTTTTATGCAGATTCAGGGCTCGGGCACGATCGTGTTGCCCGGAGATCAGCGGCTTCGGCTTGGGTATTCAGACCAGAATGGGCAAATGTACCATTCGATTGGGAAGTTTCTGCTCGCTGCGATCCCGCTAGAGAAAATGTCGCTTTACACGATCGAAAAACACTTAAGGGGCCTGTCCCCAGCCGAAGCTCGGGATATCATGAACCGAAACCCGAGTTTTATTTTTTTCGAACCTTTGAACGGTCGTCCCAAAACGAGTCTCGGGAATACGGTGTTTTCTGGAAGGACGCTTGCTACGGATACCCGGTATTTTCCGAAGGGGGCCTTGGCGCTTTTGCAGTTTAAAAAACCCGTCTTTGCGTCGGACAACCCGGAGCCAACGGACTGGGAAGCCACCACTCGGTTTGTTTTAGACCAAGACACGGGCGGCGCCATTCGGGGCGGCGGCCGCGCGGATCTGTTTTGGGGCTCTGGACTTGACGCCAAAAAACATGCTGGCTTTGTGAAAGACAAAGCCGTTCTGACCTACCTTTTTCCGAAAGAGCGCTTGCTCAAAGCAAAAAGTGAGGACCAGATTGTTCCGGTCCCCACTTCCCCTTAAGTCTGCGAAATATTGAAAAGCATTTCCCGGTACTTCGGGATCCGCCACAGGTCTTCCGAAATCAGAAGCTCTGCGTGATCCGAAGCAGCGCGCACGGAGTCGGCTATCGGCGTTAGTTCGTATTTATACGCATGCATGCGCTTTGCTTCGTCAGTTTCTTTAGCCGAAGTGCCCAGCGCTGCTTCGAGCGACTCGAGTGAAGTCAGGATGTCGCCGAGCAAACCGCCCAGCTGCTGGATGCGCTGCTCTTGCTTCTTTTTCGCCGACGTAGGTAAAGACGGCAAGCAAGCGTCGGCCGACCGCTTCAGCTGCTCTTCTATCGCCGGCAAAACATAGCCATGCACCATTTGCACGAGCGTATTGAATTCAATTTCCAGCGTCTTGTTGTAGCGCTCCACTGCCACGTGGTACCGCGAATGGATTTCCTGCTCGGAAAGCACTTTGGTGCGCACTAGGAACTGGGTTTGCTTAGAGTCGTTCAAGACCGCAAGCGCTTCTACCGTAGATGGCAGCATCGGAAGCCCACGCTTTTTAGCTTCTTGCTTCCATTCTTCCGAGTAGTTGTTCCCTTCGAACCGGATTGGCTTTGTTTCCTTGGTTAACTCACGAACCAGCTCCATGACCGCCTCGTCTCGGTTGCCCTTTTTGGCGATGAGGCCCTTGAGACGCTCCGAGCAAGCGGTGAAGCAATCGGCAGCTGCTGCGTTCAGGAACGTGAGCGGGATCGAAACGTTCGCGGAACCTCCAACTGCGCGGAACTCAAACTTATTTCCGGTGAACGCAAAAGGGCTCGTCCGGTTTCGGTCGGTGTAATCTTTGGAGATGTCGGGTAAGTGAGAGACCCCTAAGTTGATAAGCTGGCCTTCCGACGAAGGGCTCACGGCGCCGCTTTCAATTGCGTCGTAAATGGTGGAGAGCTGGCTCCCCAGAAAGACCGAGATAATGGCGGGCGGGGCCTCGTTGCCC
>JANPJT010000014.1:0-16523 GCA_031425635.1 Pseudomonadota bacterium | reverse complement strand
TTGAGTGAGGAAGGCAGCATGGTCTTTGCGGCATTGCTCGGCAAGAAATCGAAACTTTCTGACCACCGTTGTTCGGTGGACTCGGAGCAGCCGAGCAGCGCGCCGGAGCGAAGTTCCGGAGCAAAGTAACTGATACAGCGGAAAGTTCACGCGCCGCTTGTGCTGGCCAAAGCAAGGGTGTCCGGAACTTTGAGAAAACGTTTTCCGGCAATGGGCGCACTTAAACCGCGTTATCCAACGCGAGTCGGAAGCGCGGTAAAACCGCCCGTGCCGCAGCACTCGGCGGGGGCCTTCATAAGAACAATTGCACTCAAATCGCGGGCTGCCAGGTTTCACCCCCGGGTAAATCGCCCTAAACCACCGATTTGAAAAGAATCCGAGGGGAGCGCGCTCCTCCCGCTACCACAGTCAGGTGGGCCAGTTTTAGGTCGTTAAGCGAGAGCTAAAGGTAGTTGAGTCGCAGCTGAATCGCGTCGCTCTTTAAAACCTCTAGCGCAGCGTCTTCGTAAGACGGAGGGCCGAAACTTCCTTTCGCATCGCGAGACACCCCTACCCCTTCGCGAGGGATACCTAGGAAATTCGTGCCGAGCTTTCCATCTGCGTTCTCATCGTGGATCACGCAAACCGCATAGGTGCCCGCCCCGAGGCCCTTGAACACTCCCAGTGCGCTGGGGCTTTTGGCCGGGAGGGTAAGCGTTTGCAGCGCATCTTTGTTTTCACTGGGAAAACCCTTTTTTTTGTCAAAGAGGAGAAACAGAAGGTTCCCCGAGCCGGAGCGAACTCCCTGCACTTCCACCGAGAGCTCAAGCGCCTTTTTTTCAACGTCGCTCAAGGCGACTCCGCAGGTTAAACAGAAAAGCAAAGTCCAACGCATCTGGTAGGCCCTCTTTGAAAATAAAGCTTATCGTGCCTATCGGATACGCGCTCCCAGATATTGAGCGTCCTTTGTTTATAACGCGCCAAGTCTTACCGATCTTGAAAAAATGGTCTGGACATCCTAATCACTGAAGGGTTTGCTCTTCGACGGGGGTTTTCTTTTCCGTGTCTTCGAAGACTAAGTGATGTTCCGGCAGGTATTTTCATTTTGTGCCGGTTTGCTAGCAAGTTACTCGGGCACTAACGCGCCGCAACTTACCCCTGAAACCTACTTAGCACTTTCGCCCACCTCCCTTACCGCCGTTTCGAAGTCGTCGACGGGGAAAGATCCTTCGCGAGTATGGGCCCTTCCCAATGGCGGCGTTGCCTACAATGGGACAGCCTACCGAGATTTTTCGATGCGTGTGCTTCCGGTGACGGGAGTACCGGTCTTCACGTCAAATGGGCGGGAGGGCAAACGGCCCGCTGCGCGTTTGGTTTTTGTGCCCGGATTTGGCTCAAGCCTTTCCCACACGGGATCGCTGCTCGGCACCATGCGAGCTTTCCGGGAGATTGCCTTGGGAAGTAGTGCGTCTTCCTTGCTGGGAAAATGGGTAGCCGAAAACCACTCCGAGCTTTCCTTTGAAATAGAAACGGTGGCTTTCGACTTGCCAGGGGCCGGCTGGGCCCCGCCTCTCGACGACTTTTCCAGCGCTTTTGATTTGAGCCGGTTTATCTACCACGTGGTGAACGAACTCTCTTCGGATGGACTCCCCACCTTTATCGTCGCTCGGAGTGGCTCCTGCCCCCTTGCGGCAGTAGCGCTGAGCCAAGGGATGAGAGCAAATGGCCTAGTCATGACTTCGGCCACGTACCCCGATCCAGTGGTAATGGCAGAGAACCGGGCAGCTATACAAGAAGCGGCAGAGAGACAAGAATACAGCGCCAACTGGGAAGTCGTAAATGGCGTGATCGGCCGGCTCCTCGATCCTCGCTTTGTCCGCGAAATCAACGCCCTGAAACCTCGGTTTTCAAAGGCTGCGCTGCTCGCGATTAGCGGTGGGCGCGATGGGCAAACTTCCTTGCGAGCTCGAGCTCACTGGACGCGGCTCCTCGGGGCGTACCCCCGGCGGTCGGGAAGCCAGTCGACGAGCGGGCACCTAGTGATTCCTGAAGCGGATCACTTTGTGTTTTCTGGCCCCAAAGATCGCGCCCGTGTATCCGCCGACGATCCGGACGTGAAAGCGTTTGTCGCAACCCTGCGCTATATCGCCGCAAGATTTTCTCCATAATGAGCTTCACTCCCAGGCCCAAGCGGGTGTAGAGAACTTTTCTATGCCCGAAGGCCCCGAAATTCGTCGAGCTGCAGACAAGATCGCGAGGCGCATTCAGGGGACAAGAATTGTCGACGTGGTTTTTGGCATTCCTGCGCTAGAAAATCGAGAAGCCGAAGTACTGGGCCGAAGGGTGGAACAAGTGGAAGCTCGCGGGAAAGCGCTCCTGATTTCTTTTTCCAAGGGCCCCGTGCTGTATTCTCACAACCAGCTCTATGGAAGATGGACAGTTTGTAAGGCAGGAAAAAGGCCCGCGACTTCCCGCCAGCTGAGGGTAGCCCTTCGAACCGACACGGACTTTGAAGCGCTTTTGTATAGCGCGAGCGAAATCGAACTCTTGGAGGCAACCGAAATTCCAGAGCACCCTTACCTTTCTCGGCTGGGGCCCGATGTGCTCACCGCAGGCGTTGCGGAATTGCTGGCTCGTCTGCAAAGGCGAGAGTTCCAAAGGCGGAGCCTCGGCTCGCTCTTTTTGGACCAACGCTTTTTGTCCGGGGTCGGAAACTACCTGCGATCGGAAATCCTCTTCTTTGCCCGCGTGAGCGCCGACGCAAAGCTCGGGCGCTTGACTGAGGAACAGAAACGGGCGCTAGCCGAATCCATCCACACTATTTGCCAACGAGCCTACCTGCAGGCGGGAGTCACCGTGCCTCTAGAAGAAGCCCTTCAGAAAAAAAAAGCCAAAGTGCCTCGTTACCTCTACCGCCACTACGCTTTCGGTAACGGAAAACGAGCCTGTCGCCACTGCCAGTCTGCTATCCAGCGCAGCATCCAGAGCGGGAGGCGCTATTACTTTTGCCCACAGTGCCAGAGCTGCTAATGGACTTCGCAGCACATTTTGCTCACCGGGGTGCCGCTTTGGAGCGCTTAAAGGCATTCTTGCCGCGTGCTGGAGAAGCGTATGCGCGGGAGAGAAACTACGATCGTGGCCCGGACGAAAGATCCAATGTCAGCTGCCTGTCGCCTTTTCTAAGCCGCCGCCTGATTTCTGAAGCAGAAGTCCTTCTGGGCGTCTTGTCTTTGCACAAACCCTTTGAAGCCGAAAAATTCAATCAAGAAGTTCTGTGGCGAAGCTATTGGAAGGCTTGGCTCGAAATGCGTCCTTGGGTTTGGCAAGCCTATGGTGCTTCGTTGGAGCAGCCTCTGCTCAGCGCCAAAGCGCGCGCCACCTTAAGCAAGGCGTTGGACGGGTCCACGGGGATCCCTCCTTTTGATGCCTGGCGGCACGAGCTTCGCGAGACCGGCTACTTACACAACCACTCTCGAATGTGGTTCGCTTCGATTTGGATCTTCACCTTGGAGCTCCCGTGGCAGCTTGGAGCGAAGCTTTTTCTCTCAGAACTTTTGGACGGCGACAGCGCGTCCAACACACTTTCTTGGCGTTGGGTCGCTGGACTCCACACTCCCGGTAAAACCTACACCGCGCGCAAAGAGAACATCGAAAAGTACACTGCCGGTAGATTCTCTTCCTCGGCAAACTACACTTTGAATGAGAACGTGACGCTTCCTGCCGGATTAGAAAGTAGCCGGGAGACGAAAGCGCCGGCTACCCCGGTCCCTCTGCCGGAGGGACGCTTAGGGTTTTTACTCCACGCCGAAGATCTGTGCCCTGAAACGACCGACCTCTCGCGCCTTTCCTTTATCGACACCGCAGTATGGTCGCCCGAACCCGCTTGGGAGAGGCGGCAAGCTGCCCCCCGAGTGCGCGAGTGGGATCGTTTGGCAATAGAGGATGCAGGCAGTCGGTGGCAGAGGACGCAAGCTGAAACGCCTTCTTTGGTCTCGGTGGCCTCTCCCGAACAGCTCGGCGCTTGGGCGCGCGAAAGAAGAATAGATGCCGTTATCGTTCCCAAAGCGTTCGTGGGATGCACCTTGGACACGTTGCTCTCGGGCCCTTTGCCTTTGAACCTTCCCGTCTATTGGGCGATGCGTTCTTACGACAGGACTTTGCAACCGTTTGCCGGAGGAGGTTTTTTTTCTTTTAAGAAAGTAATGCCAAGCCTTCTAAAGCACATTGGTTCGCAAGGAAGTTCCTTGGAGAAAGTGGAATATTTCAGAGCGCTTGAAACAGAATATAAAGAGAAATGAGCATCAACAAAAGCGCGGGCAGCATTTGAACTAGCGGGTCCCGGATCCTGATTCGGGCGAAGACTCCCAGAAGCATTAAGAGCGCGAGACCAGCAGTCGCGAGCACCATCAAAGGCGTAAAAAAAATCCCGTACAAAACGCCCAGTCCGCCCACTACCTCGAGTGCGCCGACCAGCTTTCGAAAACGAGCAAGTCGGTACCGGCGGAATTCCGCAACCATTTGCTCAGAAAAAAGACATAGAATGCCGTAGTAAAGAAACGCAAACCCGAGGCCAAGCGCCAGTGTGTGAGTGAAGGAAGACAAAATAGTCCTTTTTTTTGAAAAACTTCCCGGTTACTTTGTTGCACTCAAAAGTATTCGCACTTTAAACCGACTGTAAAGGAAGCCAGTGGAAACCATCGTACTCGGCCTTAAAATTGTAATCGCTGCGGCAATCTTCTTCGTTTGGGTGATCCGGTACGATAATATCATAAAAGAGTTTCAAGAATACGGCCTTCCTGATTGGCTTCGAGATCTCACGGGGATCCTAAAACTGGCTTTCTCGTGGATGCTGCTTTTCGGTCAATCGAACAAAGAGCTGACTCTGCTCGGGTCGCTCGGCATTGCTTTCTTAATGGCCTGCGCCCAGGCAGTGCACTGGCGCTCGAACACCCAGCCCTTTCGCCGACTGCCCTCTCTCGTGCTTTGCACTTTCTCACTGATTGTCTTTTACTTCACCTGCTGCCCGCTTGAACCCTAGCGGCGAGGCGATTGGAAAAGAGACAAAGCGGGGCGTCGGCAAAACTCTTAAAACAAGTACTTCATTTCCATGTAGGCCGTAGAGAGCGGCTTTAGAGTACCAAAAAAACTGCCTGCGCCTCCGCCAAACCACTCAGCGCCAATACTCCCCCGCCACTTATCGCCAAAGGCGTAGGCGACTTTGGGGCGAATGAGGTAGTCTCCGCGCCCGAGCCAGCTCACAATGGCAAGCTCACTTTCCAGCGTGTCGTTAAACGCTTTATGGCTCAAACGAACGCTCAAGCCTTGTAAATAGGTTTGAGTTTGGTTTGCGACGAAATAGGCCTGTGAAGCGAGTACGAGCGTGTTTGGATCCGAAATCGATGCGAGCTCCTGAAACGCAAAAGCGTAACGACCCAAGTACTGAATATTGATCGAAAAGGATTCACCCAGGGAGCGTTCAATCCCGAGCACCCCAAAAATATTTCTATTCTTCACCAAAGGGTCCAAACCCGTCGAGTCTTCGGTATGGTTGTAAGCGACTTCGGCACGCAGCCCGAAGCTCCCCAAGGTAGTGGCAAAGTCCGCTCCGAACACTTGAATAGGCCGGTGGATGAGCCCCACGATCGTGGAAGGCCCCCCGCTGCTTTCTAGAGCGAGATCCGGCGTTTTGTCGTAGCCATTGTAGTAGGAAACACTCCCATCAAAATCACTTCCCGAAGTATCGATTTTTAAAGCAAATTGGCGGTACGCGTCGGTCGGGTCTCGCTGAACGACCGTAATCCCCGCCGGAAGCGGAGGGAATGCGAAAAGGGGGCGCCTCCACTCGGGTTGCCAAACACCTAGAAGGCGAAAGGAATCAAAGTTCCATACCGCCTGCAGCGCACCGATCCCCAGCCGTTGTTCTTCGTCGTCATTGAAAAGGAGCCTTTGGTCACGGACCGTCAGGTTGTCAGTGGGGTTAACCTTGTCCGCCCGACCCCATACGTTGATCTGTCGCCCGGCCCGTAGGTCTAGCGGGCCAAAGGAACGCTCCAGGTAAGCCTCTCGGACATCCCAACTGCCTTTGAACGTCCCCTCTGCATTTTCTCCGTAAAGGTAGCCTTCCGCGTAGGAACGGATCCCGGCAAATTCTTCTGGTTTGAGGTTCAACCACAGCGAACCGGTGCTCAAAGGGCTTGCGCTCGTGTAGCGCTTATCGGACTCGTAAAAGCTACCGCGGAGCGATCCGCTCGGGCCGAAGGCATCCAGCCAGGATGCCTTCAGCGGCGAAGCGACTAATAACAAAACGCTACTGACGCTCAAGACTACGCGACGTAAATTCTTCATCTTTCACCCCAACACCGGCTTTAAAATTACTGAACTCGATGACTGTTTTATGGCCCGTCTGAACGTTTTCCGCCTCTAGCCTCATGGGCTGCCACTTATCGTTCTTTGCATCGACTTTTTCGACTTGGCCCGCAGTCACTTTTTTCAGCAACAACCCGGCGGAGTCGTAGATTTCCCCTTTGAGGGCCACAAAGCTTGCTTTCTCAATCCACCCAATGCGTTTTGAGTAGCCTGAATTTTCCCCAACCGCAGGAGATTTAGGAAGCGACTCGATCACGAAGCAATCTTTGCCGTCGACTTTCTCTTCCCGCACGAGCTTGTGCGTCCAATCATCTACTCGGTGGCCGATAACGTCGCCGTAAGAAAAGTCGGTCCCGACAAAAGAATCCCGCTTTTGGTTCGACACGAGCCGGCGCACTTTCTTTAGCGCGGGCAGGAAGATCCAGATGTCGTCCTCTTTTCCAGTGTGTTCGATGAGCAAGGTTTTCGTCCCTTTAACATCGGACGGGCTGAGGAACTTCACCAGGCGCTGGTTGTCAGTCGTTCCGGGAATGAGTTTCGTAGACCCTTTGGTTTCTCGGACGCGCTCTTGCCCCGAAGCATTGATGAGCCGGAACTTGGAATCGGAAGTAGAATCACTCACCTTGCTGACAATGAAGTTTTTACGCATTACTTCATCCGCTGTGGGACTTGCCGCGATGCCGGCCGCTGACACAAAAAGTAAGAGGCTAGCGACTGCCGCCTTTACCAAACCACCCGCTTTCATATGCTGTCTCCCTTCGTAAATAAACTTTGGCCGCAACCAGAAAATGAGCGCTGGAAAAACGGTGAGCGCAGTGACTGAACTCACGAGCATTGCGGTGGCGATGAGAAAACCCATCCACATGTGGATCATAAACCCGAAAGAAAGCATGAGAACCCCAAAGCCCCCCGCGACGGCTGTGGAAACAAAGACAGCCGCTTTGCCCGCCGATTTGAAAGCGCGTTTGAGGGCTTCGTCTTCATCGCCCTCCTGCCGTAGCTCTTCGCGCATCCGGTAGCTCATATAGATCCCATAGTCGGCCCCAATGCCCACTGCCATTGCCGACACCAAAGCGGTCGCAATTTGCAGCGGAATTCCCAGCATTCCCATCACTCCAAAGTTCACGAGCACCGCAGCTACGAGCGGGACCAAAATGAGCAGGCCACCTAACACCGATCGAAACACGATGGAGGAGACAATGAATACTGCCCCCATGATTTGGACAATATTGAGTACTTTCTCTCGGATCATCACTTCGTTGAGCGCCACGGCTCCCGTTGCTCCGCCGCCGATCGAAATCTTTACTCCAGGTGGAAAAACTTGGGCAGCGTGCGCGCGCGCTTTGGTTGCAAGTGCTTCAACGTACGCAGAGCTATCCGTTTTCAAGAAGGCTTGGACCAGCGCGCGCTGGTACCCATAGTCAACGTAGCTATCAAAATCCCCAGGTTCTCCGGAGTTCGAATAGAGGAGCAAATACTGGGCGACCAAGTCCCGGCTCTCCGGCAGCTTGAACGCTTCAGGAGAATCGCTATTCATTGCCTGGTTCATGCGCTTTAAGAAATCGACCAACGACACCGTTTTTCCAACTAAGGGATCCTTTTCCAGAAACCGCTGCATGTCTTCTAGCCCACGCAGCACTGCCCGGTCCTTAATCGCATCTTCTTCATTCCCCTCAACGAGGACATAAATCGGGTTGGTTCCACCCATCGTTTTATTCAACCGCTCGTCATCGGTCCTCACAGGAAGATTTCCGTAGAAATAACCTTTTTGTGAATTATCGATCTTGAGGAAAAGCCCGCCAATCGAAAGCAGGGCCACCAAGGCTCCCGAAACCGCAAAAAGCTGGGTGCGCCGGTGGGCCGCCCAGAAATAGAATTGCCCAATGAGTTTGTCCCAGACCGTTATCTTTCGCTCCTGCCGAAGCTCTTTTTCGCTGGGCGGAGGCAGCACGCACCGAAGCGCCGGGATGACCGTCATTTCTAAAACGAGGGCGCTTAAGATCCCCACGCCGGTAAACACGCCGAACACTCGGATCGTTTTTATTTCAAAAATGATGAGCGAAAAGAATCCAAGGGCGGCGATGGTACAAGCGGTGATCATCACGGGGCCCACTTTGGTGAGGGTGACCTCTACCGCCTTCAGGTTCATTTCAAAGGGGCTCAGGCCTTTCGCGCTCGCGTGCAGTTTGCCGTATTCTTCGTAGTACCTTTTTAGAATTTGGACAGCATGGCCCGCGGCAATCGCTAGAATAAGGATAGGAGTCGATGCGTTGAAAACATCCATGGGCTGGCCCAAGAGCGCCAGAAAGCCGACGGCCCACAAAACCGCAAGAAGGGCCGTTACGAGGGGGAGAGCCAACGCCTGGATCGTTCGAAAAGCTTCGTAGTGGATTAGCCCAATGATCACGAGCGCGATCGGAAAAAGGAAGGCCATTCTTTCGGAGAACTTTTCAAGATTCGAAAGGAAAATCGGGAGACCGCCTAAATTGATTTGCACGCTCGCGTCTCGCTCGGGAGCGACGGCGTCCTGCACGGCTTTCTCGACGGTTTTCATTCCTCCGGGCACTCGCTTGAACTCGGCGACGATTTGAGTAGTGCGGCGATCGGTAGAAACTAATAGATTCTCGTATACGGGGTTCGCTCGGATGGCTTGCTCAATGGCGGCCGCGGCACCAGGCGCATTCCCGTTTTCGATAAGCGGCCGAACAATCATCCCTTCCGAATTGCCCGAAATGTTTTTGGCCTTGCGGGCAGTGATGCTGTTGATATTGGATTTAACCGCTCCGTTTGCTGCGCTCACTGCTGTGGTGATGCGCCTCACTTTCTCAATGATCTCCGGCTGAAACACGTCTCCGTTGACGGCAGTGATACCGATAATCACTGTGAACTTATTCCCGAATACTTTTTCAATCAGGTTATTCGTAATGATGTACGGGTGGCTTTGTGGAAGGACCGAATCGGGATCAATGATCACCGAAAGCCCGCGCAGCTGAGTGCTGAGCGCTGCAGTGAATACCACCGCTGAAATAAGAACAAAAACTCGGTGACGAATAACCCATTGAGACCAAGCATTCATTTTAGAGCCCCCCAAGAAGCATTGATAACGAGTGGAAAAAGTGCTAACTCAAATAGTGTAACATAGTTTACTAAAAGGGTTAACACCGTCAACATTGTTTATGAATAAGGAAGCTGAACTTAAAACCCGTCTGGTAACGGTAGGCGGCAAACTTCTTAAAAAAGTCCCGGTGCAGTCTCTTTCTCTGAGAGAGGTGGCGCGGGCCGCGGGGGTATCCCAGGCCGCTCCTTACCGGCATTTCAAAGGCAAGGAGGCCTTGCTTGCAGCCATTTCCTGCCAGGGGTTCACTTGGCTGCGCGTCAAAATGCTTTCGGCCACCAGCGGCGCTTCCAGCTTTGAAGATGCCTTCTACAAAATGGGGCACGCGTACTTAAAATTTGGTGAGGATCACGGAGAACACTTAAGGCTCATGTTCGGTCCCTATGTGACGCCGAGCGAAGAGCACCCAGAGCTTTTCAGAGCGGCGAAACTTTCCTTTCTCGCGCTAGTAGCACTCGTGCAGAAATGCCAAAAGACCGGCATTATCGGCCCGGGAGATGCTTTTCAAAGAGCGATGAACACTTGGATGGCAGTCCATGGATTCACGGTCCTCTATATCGATCACCGGTGTGAATGGCTCGGTATCGCTCCTCGGGCAGCTTCGCCAAGGATGGACGTCTTTTTAAGAGACATGCTGCACGGAATGCAAAAGCCGCTCCCGATAGAAAATGAACTGGAAAGACTCAAAGTAATCCCCATCGATCCCCAACTGCTCACTGAAGCAGGCGTGTCCTTTCAAGTAGCCTATACCGCACCGTAGGGTGTTTCCCCTACGGGGCCAACCCTAATAGGACGAGGATCCACTACGTTGGGGAGCGCGTTTATCTTTGGTAAAAACGCCGACCACTTCGACATGGTGCGACCAGGCGAATTGATCGATGATTTGGATGGAACGGAGCCAGTACCCGCCGTCCACTAGGATTCGAGCGTCCCTGGCAAAAGTAGCGGGGTTGCATGACACCGCAATGAGCACCCGCGCTTTGGATCGGGCCATCTCATAAGCCTGAGCCTCACAGCCGGCCCTTGGGGGATCGAAAACAACGGCATCAAACCGATTGATTTCATCCCGTCTGAGCGGGTTATTGAATAAATCGCGGCGGAAAACTTTAAGTCGAGTGCCGCGCGAAGACGAAAAGAGAGCGTTCACTGCGCCGGGCACCGCTTCAAAAGCATCGACCGAGCCTTTTTCGAGCATGGGGCCCGCAAACGTGCCGCACCCGGAGAAGAGATCCGCGTACATCCCTCCGTCAGGCAGTGCTTTCAATACGGCTGCGACGAGTGCGGCTTCGCCCTCGGGTGTGGGCTGCATAAAAGCCGCGGGTGGCAACGGCACTTTCAGAGCGCCAAACTGGGCGTGCACAGCTTTAGCTCCACAAAGCACGCGGGCGGTCTCACCTTCCAGGGGGCGCCAGCTGACACGCACTACGGGTGTGCCCTGCATCAAAGAACCTAAACCCGCCGCGACGGCTCTATCGGGCTGCCCCGACTTTCCGATGGCCCCCGTGACGACCATATCAATCCCCTCCAGAGTCTTCTGCAGGAAGATATCTAAAGGTTGCTCGGCGCGTAACATCGGCGACAGGGTTCGCCCTAATGCCTTTTGAACCACTAAAAGCTCTGGGTCGGAGACTAAACAGGACTGAATATCGGTCACATCCTGCGAACGCCTTTGGTAGAAGCCAACCTTCACCTGGCTTCCCTGTTTCACTGCCGTGAAAGTCGCTCTCCGACGAGTGCCGGGGGGTACGAACGCTGTTTCAAGCCAGCGCAAAGGCTGCAAACCGACTTTCCGGAGGGCGTCGCGCACGAGGAAAGTCTTCCAAGCGCGGTAGAACTTCTCGTCCAAGTGCTGAAGGGTACAATTGCCACACTGCTCGTAATGGGGGCAAGGGGGAGTCTGCCGGTGCGCCGACGGCGTCAGAAGCTCCACAGGCTCTGCCCTTAAAAGGCCTTGCGGGTCTCTTCTAACGGTCGCCATGAGCCGATCGCCTGGCGCAGATCTTTCAACAAAAACGCGGCCTTCGGGCCCCATCGAAATGCCGTCGCCCTTCGGGCCCAGCTGGGAAATGGTGAGTTCAGTGGTTCGCAAGCGCGACTAGATAACACATCTCGCCAAAAAACTTAAAGGCTTAAGAAGCTACGGCGAGGCGCCCCATAATTCGAGTGTACGCGCTCCACTGCTTGTTGAGGGCTCGGAGCTCGATTTGAGCAAGTTTGAGCTCTGCTTTGGTCGACAAGCACAAGCGCTTCGATTTAGAGGACCGGTAGTCTTCGTAGAGAGACCGGACTAAGCGGTGCGCTTGCTCGACCCGCTGCCGCAAATCGTGGAGGCGGTCGGGGGGAACCCCCTTCGAAGCCAGCGCTTCAAGCTCCATCGCCATGCGGGCTTTGACGATATTGCCTTGCGGGACTTTCTTTAAACGGTAGCAGGCCCCGACCGCGGCCATCATTCGAATAAACCATTTTGTCGGATCCCAGTCGTACCACCGGACTCCGTTGCGGTAGTCGTTTTGAAAGTGGTGGTGAAAGTTATGGTAGCCCTCGCCGAACGTAAACAAAGACATGATAAAACTGTCTTTGGCAGTGTTCTCTTTCCCGTACGGCTGACGGCCGAACATATGGCAGAAAGAATTGATCAAAAAAGTGCTGTGCTGGTTGAGGATCACTCGGATCAAGCCACCGTACACTAACCCACCGACTGCGCTCCCGAGGGACCAACCCAGGAGCGTTGGAAGGCCGAAAGTCATTACCAAAGCGATCGGAAGGTAGTAGCGGTGCTGCAAACGCACCCAAGGATCTTTTAGGAGATCGGCTGGAAAAAGCGACTCATAGTCGAGATCGGATTTTTTCATGAACCAGCCCATGTGCGCGTGGAAAAAACCTTTCTTTATGTTGTACGGATCGTTTTCGGTGTCGATGTAGCGGTGGTGCCGGCGGTGATCGGTGCACCAATACAGCGCCGACCCTTCAAAGTTGGACGCGCCAAAAAGTAGGTAAAGCACCCTCAACCACGGGCTGCTTTCATAGGCGCGGTGAGAAAACAACCGGTGATAACCCGCAGTGATGCTCACTGAACCAATTGAAGCCAGCACGATGGTCAGAAAAAAAATCTTCCATTCCCAACCGTAATAGTAATGGTAAATCGGCGTGACAATCACAGCAGCAAGGGGAGTCACCGTGAAGAAAAGTAAATTCACCCAATTCAGTTGTTTCAAAAGACCACCTCAAAATGCCTACAGTATAAAAAAATTAAAACACTTCGGCAACGAACGAATAACCGTGCTTACCGCCGTGCGGGTCTGCTAGACTAGGAGTCATCAATACCATGGAAACACCTGTTAAATACCGCCTGACTCTAGACACTTCACTCACCAAAGACGCCGCGAACATCCCAGCGATGGGTACTTTGCAACGGTGGAAGAACGAAGGCAAAGTGGATTTTTCGGAAGCCACCCCTGAGCCGAAAGTGGCTTACGGCTGGCCTGGCGCGGCACCGGTCCCGTCAGCGCAACGTGACTTTGATCCGAAGCGCCGCCACTTCAAAAAGCAGCCCACTTCGGGAGGCGTTAATTTTAAGGCGATCGCGGCAGTTCTCTTTCCTCACCGCCCCTCCGACAAACTCGATATGACCGAGATCAACCAGGTCGCCCACATCGTGAAGCACCATGGCTCGAAGAACGAGTTTTTCATTACGCGCAACACTGCCCATTTTATTGACGGCGGCAAAAGAGAACGCTTAAAGGCAAGCTTCGGCATCCTGGTCATGACCCCAGAGGATGCGGTCCATACGCTCATGGAGCTTGAGGCCTGGAAGTAAGCTTCGTGGCGTCCGCCACACATTGTCACCACATTCACTTCACAGCCGAGAACTCATTCCTCTCTTAGTTTCATGCGATCCTAGAGTCCTACTCGAGGGCCGTGAACCGTGCAGTACAAAACCTTATTCCTCGCGCTTTCGCTCTTTGCCCTTACCCGATGCGGCCAAAGCTTGGAGAGTCAGCTTTTAAGCTCCGCTAGCTCTCAGTTAGTGCAAACGACTTTGGACTACCCCGCAGTGGTGATGGTTGCCCTGCCCGGGGGCTACGGGATGTGCACGGGCACCTTTATCTCCCCACGAACGGTGCTTACCGCTGCGCACTGCACGAAAGACAGCGGGTACTACCGCGTTTACACTTCCAACGGAGAATGGTTTGAAACGCCGCTGAAACACAGTTTAGGGCCCGGCACCGTCAACGACCCAAACGATATTGCGGTTTTGATCTTTTCGGAAGACATCGTGAACCCTGCGCGCGGAGAAGTCGTCGGGATTGGGGCATTGCCTAACCCCGGAGATGAAGTCCGTATAGTGGGTTTTGGATGCAACGATCTGGTAAAGCGAGGCGGCACCGGCGAAAAGCGCACCGGAACAAACCGCGTGCACCGAATCACCGACTACCTCGAGCTTCTCTCCACTCCCACGGATAAACTCCGACCGCGGGCAGCAGTGCAACGGATTCTGGGGGCGGAAAACCAGGCCGGAAGCTGCTTTGGAGACTCCGGTGGACCCATGCTTCAAACACAAAACGGTCTATTGCGAACCACGGGGGTCACCCACGCAGGTGGGTACCTAAACTCGCTGATCCTTTCTCAGTACGCAAACTTGAACCGCCCGGAGAATTTGGCGTTCCTGGCAGAAATAGACGCTGCCTACACCCTTGGGCTCTTCGATGGCTGCTGGAACTCTCCCGAATTGGACGCGTGCGGTCCTAGTACTGCCACGTTCAACTTCTTCGCCTTTTTAAGGCCTTGGCTGCAGCAAATTTTCAGCTGGGTTTGGGCCTTTTAAAAAGCTCAGTACGAATGGTTTAGAAAATAGGAATCGATTTCGGATTGCGGGACACCGTATCCAGACACCATCATCGCGGAAAAAAATCTCTGGGACATAGGGAAAGGGAACGCTTTCTTCTGTTCGACGAGCAAAGCGATCGCCTCTTGAAAATCTGAATCTAGTTTAGAGAGATCTCGCATAAAGCGGTCTTGGAAACGGAAAGCGTGGTGCTCGCTCCGCACAAGGAGAGCGTGGGCTCTCGCAAGTTCCTGTGAGCTCTTTAACTCACCGCTCAGCCACTGCGCCTCACGCACACCCTCTTCGCTTCCCAGCCACTCAACCGCGTGCGTGGCTTCGTGGGCAAACACCGTAACATATTCCAAGAGAGACGCTTTTTCGTCTACGTAGATCACGCCGTTCGAGTAACCGCCGGCGCTGGTGGAAGGATCTAGCCCTTTCGCAAGACTCTCGGGGCTATGCAAGGAACGGAAAACGACACGCTTCGCTTGGTAGAGAGGAAGGAATTTCACCAGGAGGTCTCTGCCACCTTCGGAAAACGAAAGGGCAACGAGCGCCTCTTGCTCTGAAAGACTTGCAGATTCCAACCACGAAGAGCGCTTGAACTTGGCGATAGCCGCGTCCAGCGCTTTATCTCCCATGAGAGCCTGGTAGGGGGCCCAAAAACCCTTGCAGTCCTGGTCGGGGAAACTCAGCGCGCTTGCGTTGACACAAACGACCGAGAGAAGAATGAACGCGCGACCCCACATCGGGGGGCTTTCTAGCGAAAACCGCGGGAAACATCAAGCTAGGCTTGGTAAATACCGGGAATCCAAAATCTATTTCTGAGCAGGCCCCATGCTGAAACTCATCGCAAACCACCCATTTTCGGCTTTTACTTGGGACGGGTAAACTTCCCGGCTCTGGGTTACTACAGGGGCAGTTTTTGCACTGGGGTTTTCCACATGCACAGCCTGCGGCAGAACCACTCGTTTAAAGTCAATTTGCTTCTCGAAGGCTTTCTCGTACGCATCGCGTACTTTGGATTGCTCCGCAGCCCCCGCTACGGATTTCGCAGTTGCCCGAAGTGCTCGGTTGAGGAACCCGAACGTTGAGTGAGACTCTTCGTTCTTTGGCTCCTTAGAAGCCACCTCGGTGTTTCGCGGCTCGGTTCGAACCGTATCGCGCTTGAGGCCTTTATCCGAAACGGTGTACGTGCTGACAATCGAATAGGGGCTCCCTTTGAAAGCCACTTCTTTCGAACCGCCTGCAGCCTTTAAAACATCGTGAGAAAGGTTCAAACTGACCGAGACTTTTCCGTCTTGAAAATGGATTTCGAAAGGTTTTTCTTGGTCAAAGACCACTATGAGCTTCTCAATTTCTGGGTCCAACTTTTCGGCACATACTGGAAGCTGCTGCATCAAAGGGTCAGAGCAAATACGCTTCATTGCCTCGCCCAAGTTGATTTCCTCGCCTGCAAGCAAGGGCGAAATCACTTCATTGATCGCGTCCTGATTGATGTAGAGCGTGGCCGCTTGCCCCGCAACGTTCAGCTCGGGTTTTGGAGAAGTATCAAACGGCCGCTTCGTGCTCAGGGTTGCAGCCAAGTAGCCAGGCGCGCCATGGTTTGCGTGGCTAGAAAGCTTTAAATCTAGAGGAAGGCCTTTAGCGAAAGAAAATCGTGAGAGCTGGCTCATATTCTTATGGATAAGCTCATTCGCGGAGTTGGCGGCTTCCGAAGTGGCGCGCTCCACTTCTGCGGTGAGTTCTTGTTGCTTTACTGGAAGCTTAGAGGCGACTTCACTGTTCGCTCGACGAGCTGCTGCCCGCTTAGCAATCCCTTTGAGCAGGGGGGCTCTGATTTGAGTTCCTACTGAAATATTCGGTGTGATGGTTGCCTGCCCGCGCAGCGGGCCAGCTGCCACGCCGTCGGGGCTCGCATAAAAGTCTCTTTCGTAGCGGCCGGAAATTTGAGATCGCACCGTTGCGCCAGTCCAATTTCCCAGTGGCCCCACTTCCCCGTCGGTGGCTCGAGATGTTCCGTTTAAACCCACTTGGATTCCTACGCTGAGACTGTTTGCCGAATCGTTGATCCGAGGGCTAACAGAAAACTGGATGTCCGGGTATTGAGTCACCTTTCCCTCTTGCCGTGGTTTCGTTTCTCGGCTCGTCATCGACACTCCGCGGATCGCCGGCTCATACAATCGGAACTCGGCCACTGTGGTCGATTTCAACGAGCCTGGGGCCTGACTGAAATTT
>JANPJT010000013.1:0-8210 GCA_031425635.1 Pseudomonadota bacterium | reverse complement strand
CGAGGGTTTCCTTCTAGAAAGCCACCGGGCCCAAACCGAGGTTTTCCGTTCCGAATGCAACCAGGGGCCTGCGGTGGGCCGTAACGCGCTGCTTAGTCTCTCCAGCGCAGAGTTTGTGCATTTTCACGATGCGGATGACCTTTTTCGAGCCGATTGGTGCGGTAAAGTCGAGGGCCTTCTTGCTGCAACCGACCCCGATGTCCTTTTAACCGAGCTAGATTCCACCCGAGACGGAGAGCCTTATGGGAAATCCTTTTTGGGGCTCGAGGGCCTCGCCAAAGACCCCGATCTTGTCCGATTCTGTTTGAAACACCCTGTGCTCCCCGCGGCTGGGACGTACAAGCGCGCGTTCTTGGAAAAAGCCGGCGCGTACCGGGAAGATCTTTGGCAATCGGAAGATTATGAATTCCACACCCGCCTTGCGGCACGGGGGGCTACTTATGCATTGTGTCTTGAGCCGCTCGTAGAGGTGCGTGTGCGACCCGCCAGCAGGAGCCAAAAACAAAAAGAGGTTTGGTTGGGGCGTTATCAAGGCCTCGAATTTTTGTCACACGAACTCCGAGGCGTCTACTCTGTTCCCCTCGCTGAGGCGTATTTGGAAGTCGGTCAAAGGCTATTTCGCCTGGGAGAGCCGCTTTTTGCAAAAACGGCCTTTGCCAAAGCAGGCGCCGGCCTTTCCTACAAGCAAGAGCAAGGGGCTTACCGGGCCTTTGCCTTGAGTTTTGGGCCATACGCCGCCGAGTGGGTAGGGGCCGTTTACCGCACTCTGTTCCCTCGCTTTCTTCGCCAGGCGGCTCGGACGGTTCTGTTGAAAGTGAAGTAATTCCCAGGGTTGCCGATAAGGTAAAAAACCTCGAGGGATCTTTCGCGTGAACCCACAAACACTTCAAATGGCTCAAGACGTCTTCGCTGTAAAACCCCTGCTAGCAGCACTCAGTTTTGTGTGGGGGGCCGGGGACACCTTTTGGCTTATGGCTGCAAAGCGAACGTTCCTCCTTTTGCCGCTAGCGGCAATCGCTCTTGGGTACTGGAACACTCTTTTGGGTCTTTTTACGGCTTTGTTTCGGGCCGAGCGACAAAGGTTTATCAACACGCTTTTAGTGACCTGGTGGGACTTAGGCCGGGCCATTTTCAGCTTCTGGGGCGGGACTTTCAGCGCAGTGGCGACTCTGGGCGTCGCGCTTTTTGGGCTAGCGAGGCTCGCAGTGGTGGGGACCTGGGTTGCTTTGGGCGATATCGTTTTAATCCCCTTCCGCGGCGCAGCCCAGGTGGCATCGGGTATCGCCAACCCGAGTATTCCTTGGATTGCTGTGTCGATGACGCTCGTTTGGTGCGTTTTTGAAGGCTTGATTTTTACCTATGTGATGTCGCCCCTGGTAGTGGACACCCTCTCGAACCTTACGGGCGACCAGCTGAGCGACACGATGGTTCGCGTGCCGCTTTTTGGATTTATGCTCTTTATTGGTTTGGGGAGCTACTCGGTCCTTTCGTCCTGGACCGAAGCGCTCAAAACTCGAAATATTGCCGCAATCATTAAAATTGGTGCGATCGAGGCCGTTGCGCTCTTTGTGGAAGTCGTTTTCCTGTACCGAGAATTCGTGGACGCGCTCGTCCCCTGGTTTGCTCAGCATACTTCGGGCGGGTTTGAACTCGGGATTGTAGGCACCCTCGCCATTGCTGGCATGACTTGGTTTGGTATCCGGAGCATGTCCTGGTTTTTGTTTGCTTCCAGCGGCACGCCGACGATCATGGCAATCATTCAGGGCACGGGCCTTAACGTAAAGCGAAGCGAAGGCGCGAAAGTCTTTCGGTTAAGCTTCCCGATGTCGAGCGCGATCATCGATCGCTTGAAGAAAGAAACCGACTGGGTTCGGCAAACCGGCGAAATGGTGCTTGGCGCTTTTATTCTTCCGCCGCTCCAGGTCGTTGCGGCAGCCATCAATTTTTGCACGGTGCTTTTTACCGCGCGGCACCTTTTCGATCTCCCGTTCCAAACGATGGCAGATTTAAAAGACGCTCGCGCTCTGCTCCAAAGCATGGACACAAAGAAAACGTCGCGAAAGAAAGCGGCTTAGGAATAAAAATGAAAAACGCAGCTTCCGTCCTTACAACACTAGGGCTCTTGTTTTTTCTTTCAAACGCACAGGCCGCTGAGAAAACGAAAGAAGCGCCACGCCTGGTGCTTTTTGTGGGAGTGGACATTAGCGGCAGTTTTATTAAGGGCCAGTACTTCGACAACGCGATGGATTTTCTGGCGCACTACCTTTTCGCCCACCTCCAGGGCCATGGGGGACTAGACGTGCCTCACTCGCTTTTTGTCGGATCGATTGGGGGCGATAAACCGGAGGAGCCCAAGACGCTTTTTCCTATACAAACTTTCCAAAACCTAAAAGTGGAAGAGATCCGGGAGAAGCTGGTCGAGATTTTCCCCAAGTCGAAAAGCAATCCGTTCACTGACTTCAACGCTTTTTTTGAGCAGATTGGCCAAACAGTGAAGAACAAGAAGCTTCTCCTCAAGCCCGTTTCCATTGTGATGATTAGCGACGGAAAGCCGGATGTGAAAGGGAAAAAAGGGCGCGATCTCATGCGCACTTTGAAGCTTGCCCCGCTTGAGGCGCTTTCTCGAAACATCACGCTTCGCCTGCTCTACACCGATGCAGTGACGGGCGCCAGCTGGCAAAACGATGTTCCACGGCGCCGAGTGAAGATCTGGACAGGCGACGCCAAAGTAATGACCGAGTGGAAAAGCGAGAACCTGTACCTGCCTGGAAAGCCTTTCGAAGAACAAGAAAGGTTTTTTTCCTGGATAAAAGACAACGTAGATTTCAATGTGCGCTCCCAGCGTGTAGATTAACGTCCCTATGCGCCAGCGTTTAGTCCAGGCCGCTTTAGGCGGCATCGATTGCGACCTCATTTTTCGAAACACCACTTTCTTTGACGCGTTTTCGCTGCGTTGGGTGCAGGGAGACGTTGCGGTTTTTCAGGGCGCGATTGTGGGTTTAGAGCCTGGCCTTAAGGCCCGCCGTGAAATCGACGGGCGGAAAAAGTTTCTCGTCCCAGGCTTCATCGACGCCCATGTCCACATCGAAAGTTCGCTCCTCACACCGGCCGAGTTTCAAAAAGCAGTTTTGCCCAAAGGGACAACGACCGCTATTTGCGATCCGCATGAGTTAGCGAACGTGCAGGGTCTACCGGGTATCGAGTACTTTCTGAAAGCCGCCTTGAAATCAACGCTCGACTTGCGGGTGATGCTGAGCTCGTGCGTGCCGGCGACGAGTTTTGAAACCAACGGGGGAGGCCATCTTTCCGCTACGAAACTCGCGCCTTTAAAGAAACACCCCAAAGCCTTGGGCCTGGCCGAAATGATGAACGTCCCTGGAGTGCTTTCGGGGGATAAAAAGGTGTGGGACAAGCTCAAAGCGTTTGCCGACCGCCCGGTGGACGGCCACTGCCCCCTGCTCCGCGGTAAGGAGCTCTCGGCGTATGCCGCAAGCGGTATTAGTAGCTGCCACGAATCAACCCAGTTGGGCGAAGCCCAGGAAAAACTGATGAAAGGGCTCGCCGTTTGGGTACGCGAAGGGAGTGTTGCGAAAGATCTCGCGGCACTGGCGCCCCTTTTGACGGTGGCCACTTCGCCGGTGGTTGGTTTTTGCACGGACGATAGAAACCCTCTCGACATTGCCCGCGAAGGGCACATTGACTATTTGGTGCGCGGGGCGATTGCACGGGGGGTTCCGATGGAAGCAGCCTACCGCGCAAGCGCGTGGAGTGTGGCAAGGCACTATGGCCTCAGCGGCAAGGGCGCCATTGCGCCAGGGTACGATGCGGATTTAGTGCTGCTGGAGGACCGTGAGAGCTGCGCTATTGAAAGCGTTTGGTGTAAGGGAAAGTCGGTGAGTGAGCTCGAGCTTCCTTCAAACCAAACGGTTCGCTTTGGGCGGACGGTGAAAGCCACCAAGCCCGAGGCCCAGGATCTCGAAGGCCCGAAGGGCAGAGTGCACACGATTGGCGTAGAGCCGGGAAAGATCATCACCCAACGTTTTGTGCTTAACCACGATGCCGCAGGAGTGGCGCGCCTAACCGTTCTAGAGCGCCACGGGAAAAATCGCCCGCCTGCCAATGGGTACGTCACTGGTTTTGGCACCCGGTTTCGAGGCGCTATTGCTTCCAGCGTTGGTCATGACAGCCACAATTTGATTGTGGTCGGCAGCAATACCGACGACATGGCGACTGCGCTCGGAGCACTGATTGATTCGCAAGGGGGGTATGCCGTCACTTTAGACAGGCAAGTAACAGCTCTTTTACCGCTGCCTTTTGGCGGGCTAATGACTGCGCTCGATGCGGCCACGGTCGCAAGGAAACTCCTTGAAATGGGCGCAGTCTGCAAGCAACAGGGCTGTGTGCTAGAAGAGCCCTTTTTACAGCTCGCTTTTTTAAGTTTGCCTGTGATACCCGAGCTAAAGCTAACCGATCGTGGGCTCTTTGACGTAAATAAGTTCCAATTGATTGAGGTACGGGCCGAATGAACAACTGGAGGCGAGAAGCCATTGGAGGAATGACCACTTTTCTGACGATGTCCTACATCATTGCGGTTAACCCACTCATCCTTTCTTCCCCAGGTACCGGAATGTCCTTTTCGGGAACTTTGACGGCGACTGTCCTTATTTGTTTTACGATGACGCTCCTGATGGGGCTTTACGCGAACCTCCCCTTTGCAGTGGCTCCCGGGATGGGGATCAACGCGTTTTTCGCCTATAGTTTGATCCTTGGTAGGCAGATCCCGTGGCCGATCGCGCTGGGCCTGGTTTTTTGGGCCGGGGTGTTGTTTCTTCTTGTTTCGGTGACGCCTCTTCGGGTGCAAATCGCTAATGCCATCCCCTTGAACTTGCGCCTTTCAGCAGCAGCCGGAATTGGACTGTTTTTAACTTTCATCGGACTAAAAAACGCGGGCCTAGTCGTGGCCGATCCGACCACCTTTGTTCGCTTCGGGCCTATCGAAGGGAAAGCGGCCCTCAGTATCCTAGGCCTGTTTTTAATTGCGGCGCTTCAGAAACGGAAGAACCCGTTCGCTTTTTTAGTGGGGATCCTCGGCGTTACGGCGATTGCGGCCTGGTTGCGCTGGATCGAAATCCCAAGCCAATTCTTTGCGTCGCCCGACTTCGAAAGCGTTTTTTTAAAGCTCGATATTTGGGGGGCTCTCAAGCTATCGCTCTTACCCGCAATCCTGGTAGTGCTGCTCACGGACTTGCTGGATTCCATTTCGACTTTTGTGAGTGTGTCGCACGCAACGGGTTTGGTGGATGGCAAAGGAAACCCGTACCGGTTGAAGGAAGGCCTGGTGGTAGACGCGTTTGCCACTTTGGGCGCGGGGCTTTTCGGGACTTCTTCAGGAACAGCGTATTTGGAGAGCACGGCCGGCATCGAAGCAGGGGGCCGGACGGGGTTTGCTTCGGTGGTGACTGCACTATGTTTTTTACCCTGTTTTTTTCTAGCGCCGCTTGCGGGCATGATCCCTGCCTACGCAACGGCCCCTGTGCTGATTCTCATCGGGGCGAGTATGTTCCGGACGGTGGGGGATCTTTCGCTAGAGACCGTGGAAGACCGGATCCCCGCCTTTTTAACGTTGGCCATTATCCCGCTGACTTTCTCGATCACTCAAGGGGTCTTAGTGGGGATTGTAAGCCATGTGGTTCTTTATTGTTTAGTGGGTCGTTACCGAGAAATTCCCCGGCCGCTCTATTTCTTGGCGGCGGTGTGCTTTGGACTGCTTTTTCTGGAGAACGCCTAGTTTTTTGAAGTAGCTCTTTCTTAACGTTTTTTGGAGGCTTACTTCCCTGCCTGGACCCAGATCGACGTGTCCACAAAAGTCATTTTTTGGACTTCTCCTTATCTTTACGCATTTTGGGAACGTCGCCTTGCCAAATTCCGGAGCCAACAAAGTCGGCGATTCCCCGTATTTTCCAAAGCTGGATGGTTTCTCGCAGGGCTTGGTCCACTGCGGCCGAAAACGTTTTTGCTCCCAGCAACCGGGTAGCTGTCTCGAGAAGTTCTTCGTCAACCACAAGATTTATACGTTTCATGTGTCTATTATGCCATTTTTTTGCGGGGGTAGTTCAATTCTGTGGTTCAGTGCCTGGTGGAAATCGGCGTAGTGAAACAGGTACCAGAGGGACTGGAACCACGACCCCGACATCTTGCGCAAGATACTCTTTGCGTAAGCACTAAATCGCTTCAGAATTGGCCACCTTATGCCGATTTTGAAGCATGAGGCCTCAAACGGTTTCTTACCTTGCCTTCTTCGGCATTCTTCTCGTGCTGGCAGCTAGCCGCTGCGGTCGCGTCTGCGTCAATCAAGCCCAATGCCCGGACGGTTCTTGGACGAGTACGACCATTTCCCAAGTCTTAGCCAGCATGTTTCACCGCGATAGAACCGCGACCCAAAAAACCCTGCAGGAAGAGCTAGCGTTTGGAACAGGTTCCTTGCCTAGCGGCTACCGGCAAGTGCCGGACATCACCAAAGACGACGACGGCCAGACCGGCGGAAGCGTGACTGTGTCGCCCCGAGCCGTAACGCCTTGCGGGACAACGCAAGCCACCGTGGCGGGCAGAATCGCCTCTTGCGCTAGCGCAAACAGCAGCATGGCTACTTGGGACGGGACCACGAAGGGCAATGCCGGAGAAGGAGTCTGGAAGCTTGTGACTTACAATGGGGCACACGAAGTATGGCGAGACGAACGCACTCAGTGGCTATGGTCCGATCGGCTGGGTGTTACCAACTGGTGCCGTGGGACCGGAAGCAGCGGAGGAGGGCCGTTGCCTCAGGCCGACCCGAGCGGCTATTGCAACAACGGTGTGAATCAAGACCAAACGACACCTGAAAGCTGGTGCACGGAACTGACGGGTTTTAACACGCCCAGCACTTACGATTCCATGAAGGGCGGAATGCGGCTAGCGGCAACTTCGAGTAGCCCTGCGGTTGTTTGGAGGCTGCCCACGAAATATGACTATGCCCTTGCGGAAGTGAATGGCCTTCGTTTCACGCTGCCCAACCTTGCTTTCAATTTTATGACTGCCACCGTTTCGACTCTGAATCGGCAAAGCGCTTGGTTCTACTATGCGGACGGCGGGTACTTCGATGCAGGGTTTCGGAACGCAGCCACTTATTCCATGCGTTGCTTGGGCAGAGAGTCTTAGTTCAGGCCTGCCGCCGCGAGTTTGGCGCGGCAGCTTTGTGCTTGCTCCAGCTTTGCGGCTTCCTCGTTACGGGACACTTCTGCATTTTGCAACCCGTGGCCTTTCAAAAATCCCAAAAATTCGGTCGAAGTCTTTAGGCCTGACTCAACGATTTTCATGTAGGCGTCGCCAGCGTGCAGCTTGGCGACGTCGTATAAGTCGGCGTCTAAGAAAGTCGCTAGGATCCCGCCGCGTGAACGCGATACAGCTTTGGCAAAACGTTCAAACGCATCAGCTCTCATCGAGTTGCCTTCAAAAAAAATCTCTTCGCGAAAATAGTTAATCACTAAATACTGTCGATTGACCTGAGGATCAGAGTAGACGACCCAGCTAAAAAGCTCGTCGGACCGCGAGGACCGTATCAAGCGGAGTTCCTGCATCCAGCGAGCCCACTCGTTTTTGGTCAGGTGGCTAAACGTGACCGATTTCCGCATGCGGGAAAACAGGGTGGCAGGTTCCGGTGCGCGGGCCTCCTGGAACTGTCTGAAATAAACTTTGATTTTCATCTCAAGCGCAATGCTTTCAATGCGCAGCGCGATTGAAATAGTCGGCCAAATGGTAAACCAAGGCGGACGCAGCCTCGGCTCAATATGCACTTCCCATTTATCTTGAGGAGTGGAAGCGGGGATCTGGGACTGCAGTTCTGTGTAGCCGGCCAACCACTGGCTCCTCAACTTTAGAGTGGGAAGCAGTTGTTTCGGGGTTAACCCAAACGGGTTTTCAGTTTCAAGAGCGAACAGAACTGCGACCGCACGCCGTTGGCGTTCCAGCAGAAAAAGCAACACGTCGGTAGGGTATTCTTTCCGAAGCACTTGGGAGGGCGATTCCAGCGCCATTCCTAAGTTCGCGTAGAGTTGAACCATTACATGGGGAAGGTAGCGGTGGATGAGTTCCTCTTCGGTGAAAGGCTTGGTGCGGCGAGCCCCCAGTTTCCCAACGAGATCGGCTCGAAAGATCGCGAGCGGGTAAAAGGTTCG
>JANPJT010000012.1:0-4583 GCA_031425635.1 Pseudomonadota bacterium | reverse complement strand
CTTGGCTCGATAAACTCAGCGGCTTGATACATGGGCATTGAGGTTCAACCAAACCCAGAAACATGGGTTGCGGGTGATCCGTACCCAACGTGGGGCAAATAGTTTATGGCGTTTACCACTAGCTCAAATTTTGCAGTGATTTTGTTAGCATTGCTCCAGGTGGATGCCTTCGGGGGCTGCCTCTGTCCTGACCTTACCAAAGTCCAAACGGGCGATTTGCAAATCAACGGTGGAACTTTGGAAAGCCAGAAGTGGACGGTTCTCGAGGACCGCGTCGAGCTAGAGCTAAAGGTTTCGGATGTGAAGAAGGACTTTAATTTGTCGGTGCTGGGGATGGGCATACAGAGCAGCGAGTATGTAGAGCTGAGCAAACTCGCAAAGGCAAACGGTAGCGAAGCTGGCAATCCCAAAGCCAAGGGGGAAGCAAACGGAGTGGCGCTTCCCGCCCCCGAAGTGAAGCAGCTGCGAAAAGGTTCTGCCGAGGAAATTCGACTGACTTGGCGGATGGGAAGCGCGGTAGCGTCTGGATCGACGCTAAAGTTAAGCTGGAACCTTACGGCAGCGGGCGCTGACGGACCCGCTTACAGTGATCCGCAGCTCGTCCAAGATTTCTGCATTGATGCCGCGATGAAAAAAGCGCTCACTGTAAAAAATACCAACCAAAGCAAGTATAGCGGGTACTTGCGAGTCGATCTGGTGATTTCCGAAGCGATGGCGCATGCGATGGTTTTGCAAATTCAAAGATTCGACGGGCCCATTAGTTTGTGCGCTAGCAACGTGAAGAAAACCGGGAAAAATAGCTTTGAAATCGGGGGCCGCACGAACCTTCAGGATAAAAACGGCATCTTACCCATTATGTTCGCGAGAGACATTTAGCCGGTGCTTCCATGCTAAAGAACAAAATGGGGAGTCCAACCTCCCGCTCCCACCGGCGTTCGCGCTTATTGTCCCGAATGCTGGTTGCTGCCGAGCGGCCCGCGGATGAGAGCTACCAAGTGGATTTGGCCAAGGGTCGAATTGAGTACAAAATCAAGGGCACCACCACCACTTGGGGAGACGCCTTGCTGCTTGGAACATTCTCAAGCGTCGATGGTACTTGGCTTTGGGGTTTTAATAACCCGTCGGTCACACCGAAGAATCCGCTCCCCCTCCGCGAGCTATACGGCAGTGACCCTCACTGGCATGGTGAGGCCATCCAAGCTGCGCTAGCCGGCAGCGATTTTTCCCTGCATGACTTTTGCGATTATTTGAGTGAGCAACTGGGCTTTCTCGCTGCGTTCCCCGCGGAGCTGGAAAAATCCACTGCGTGGTTGGCTGTCAATCCATCCCTTAAGCCGGATTGGCCTGCGGATCACCCGGACAACCTGTGGTGTGACACCTGTGGAGTCCCTGCGTGGAATGCAAAGAAACTCATTCGAGGGGCGCTGGGTGGAGTCTGTGATAGTTGCATCCAGAGCGCGTTGGATTGCATGAGTGAAACGCAAACCGATCTGGATAGCGAGTTTGCCCCCACTTTTCCGCCCTGCATTTTGTCGGGACAATGCACTCCGCGTGTCATGACCACTTATTCAGCGATTGGTTATGCGGCTGCACGCCAGGTGGCTGATATTTGCCAGGATAAGAAGTAGGCGCAGGGGCCTCCTCTTTTGCAGGGTGCCCCTAACTTTTTGGCCGCATACGAATCGTGTGCCAAACGATCGCCGAACGTTCTGCACCACATCCTAGAGTGGGGTGCACGAGTTTGGGGGGCCGTCGAAACTAGGCCGGCAAAAAGTTACGGTTGGCACACAGCCGCCGTTCCGTCAGTGCAAATGCTCGGCACTTCGAAAACCTTCGCATGAGGCTCAGCGGCTTCAAAATCCGTGAAGTTCTGCTGCACCCATCCTGAAATCACAGGAAACCAAAAAGCCGCGGGCGCCCCGGAGTTGCGGAAAAATCCATAGCCGAAAGGGCCCGGCAATGGAATGTCCAGCACCCACCAATCCGCTTGGGCGCCATGGATCTTCTGGGATTTATCAAACGTGAGGTTTCGAATGACATCCGGGCGAGGGGCCCAAAAGCCTGTTTGATTCCACAAGCAGCAGGAATCGGGGCTTGTCGCCCCGGGGCCGTTAAAGCGCAGTAAATAGGTTTTATTTCCGACACTCGTGAATTGGCAGGGAAAGTCCCGCCCACGGGGAAAAATATCGATGCACTTGTCGTGGTAAACCTCGGTCATGCTTTGCTTCGTCCAGTCGTAGTGCGTGGTGCCTCGAAGGACCTGGCGTGGTTTCGCAATGGCGTCAAACGGCGGACGAGCGCTCGAAGTGAACTCGAACATCGACCACCGCATGGAGAATTGCTCAGGCAAAAGGGGAGCGCGCTTTTGGGTTCGGGGCTCCCTTGCCGGGGTGTCGCCGTGGCACTTTAGGCACGTGGCGCTCTCGGCCGAAGGGTGCGCTACCTCGGGAAAAGACCATGCGCCCGTAGAGATCGAAAGCCCGAAAAAGACTGTAAACAAAACCACGGCGTTCTAAAGCGCACGTTTTAAAAGCACAGCGCCCCGGGCTGGCCCAATGGCTTGCAGCAAAGAAGCCAGCTTAGGCCCGTTCGTTTTACCAATCAAGATTCGGTATACTTCGGGGAAAAAGCGCTTCGCGTCCAGACCATGGGCCTTCATCACTTCGTAGATGGTGTTTGCTAACGCATCTTCTGTCATCGCACCGACCGATGGGCTTTCAAGTACCCCCACGACACCCTGCAAAGCTTCAGGGTGTGCCGTCTTCTCGGTGGGAGTCTCGGCGGATTGGACCGTGAACTTAAACTCCTCGGGCGCAAATTCCTGGATCCAGCGCCAGGCGCGTTCGGCCCGGATTCGAAACCGGCTTTCATCCTCGGCGTCCTTGAGCGGGTAAAACGGTTTTGTTTTTTCGATGTCGCCTTCGTGGATCTGCAAGAGGTTGCACAAGTGCCGGAACGCGAACTGGGGAGGCATCTGCGACAAGGGCTCCCCGTGGCGAACCACCGAAAGCTCATAGATCCGCTTTTCGTAGAGGACTTTCTTTTCCTCTCCTGGTTCCACCCCAAACGCGTAGCGTTCGCATCGGTCAAAGTCGTCGTAGGTTCTTAACACGTCGAGATCAAACGCAATGGCAAAGTCGAGATTCGGCTTACGGCTTGCGAAAATCCAGCGGATGACCGCAGGTTCGTAAATTTCAAGCGCTTCCCCTAAAGTAATGAGCCGCCCGGAAGAAGAGGAGAGTTTTGCGCCGAGGCCTTTCGCTAGAACAAAATCGTATTGAACATAGAAAGGCGGCTCGCGTTTCCAAACTTGGCGCGAAATTTCGCAGCCCGTATCGTAACTGCCCCCTTGCGACGAGTGGTCTTTGCCGCCGGGCTCAAAGTCTACTTTTTCAAACGCCCACCGCATGGGCCAGTCCACGCGCCACAGGAGTTTTACTCCAGGTTCTTTGTCAAACTGCACTTCGTCGCTCCGCTTACAAATCTTGCAGGCGTACTGGATCGCGTAAGGGGCAGTATAGCTTTCCACTACCGTTGCGTCTTTTCCGCAGTGTTTGCAGTACACGGAGACGCAAGTCCAATCTGCCGGCAAAGGCTCCGTGCGAGAAGCGTTGAGGATCGACACGATTGCGCTTTGGTTTTCTAGGGCAGTGCGGATGCCTTCCGCGTACCGGCATGCTTTGTAGTGGGTGTTTTGGTAGACGTAGTCTGGCTGCACCCCTAAGTGCGCAAGCTCGGATTCAAACTCTTTCTCAAAATGCAAAGCGTAACTGCTTTCGGTCTTAAAAGGGTCCGGGACGTCCGACAGTGGCCTTCTAAGGTTCTTTTCCAGCAGCTCTTTGTCCGGCAGGTTTGCGGGGACTTTTCGAAACGCATCGTAGTCGTCCCAGCTGTAGAGAAAACGCACTGTTTTGCCACGGTCTCGAAGGGCACGCGCCACAAAATCCACCGTGATGACTTCTCGAAAGTTTCCGATGTGGACCATCCCGCTCGGCGAAATTCCCGAAGCGCACACAAACGCTTTCTGGTCCGGTTTCAAGGCAATCAGGTCTTCGGCAGCATGATCGGCCCAATGGTGGCTGGGGATTTCTTCAACAGTGGTATTTTTGGTTTTCTGCATGGCGCTTCCAGCTTTACCACACCCCGAAGCAGTTTCACAAAAGTCGATTCGGACTCGCTCTGACGCAGTATTTGGGCTAGCTTAGGGCTTTATGCAGAAAAACTGGATCTGGCTCATTTTATTCGGGGTAGCGGTAGCGAGCGGCGCATTTCTCTGGTGGTCAGGGAAGGGGGCCCCGCCGGCGGAGGCACCTACGGAAACTCCGGCAGTCGATTCAATAGCGCCTGACCCTGAGCCCGCTTTTGAAGCGGCTCCCCCACCGTCCTCACGCCGAGGCGAAGCGGAGGCGCCTGCGCCGATAAACCAAGACTATAAGCCACCCGCGCCAAACTTTGAAAGTTTTAGCCCCCCGCCGCCTAACAACTCGTACGCCCCGACCCCCGAGCAAGCGCCCGGGTTCGAAAATACAGTACCGCCTCAGAACTTTGAGAACCCCGATTTTGTGTCCCCCCCACCGCCGCCC
>JANPJT010000011.1:0-9874 GCA_031425635.1 Pseudomonadota bacterium | reverse complement strand
CGGTGGGCGCCTCCATGGTGTGGCGGATTGCGGATGTTCGAGACAAAGCGATCGTGCTCTTGCCCACCCAAATCACTCAGGGAACGAGCGTTTCCTTTTCGGTGACCGCGGAGGATCCGAATGGTGAAGAGGCTCCATTGGTTAGCCTTGCGCCCCGGCCCAGCTTCGGGCTGGCGGAACTAAAAACGGAAAGCACTAACCCCGGGAACCCCGCCCGAGGCGTTAACCCTTCGGTTGTTTCAACTTTTCGCTGGACACAGATCCCCCCAGAAAAAATTGGGCAGTCGCAGGACGTGAACTTCAAAGCTTGCGTTAAGAAGACTAAGTGGGAAAAGACGCTTTGCTCCGATCATAAAGTGAAAGTGAGTTTTGAAGCGGAAACCCGCCTTCCCCCGCTCATCAATAGGGACGCGCTCCCTCCGGGTAAGGTGTGGTACGTGTTGGCGGAGAAAACGTACCCTGTACCCATCCCGATTAAAGACGCAGAGTTCAACAACACTGCGCCGACTGTGAAAATCTTTCCGGAGTTGCCGGAAGTAAAATGGAGCGCGGGTGTCTTAGAAGTGAAGCCCGTCAAGCCAGGCCTCAAGCAGTTCAGCATTTCTGCCACTTCGGTTTTTGGAGCCACTCAAGTCGAAAGCTTTTTAATGGAAGTGCTGCCGTGGAACTGGAGCTCTGTCGTTGTGTTTGGCGACGGCCCCAACGACCCGGAAGTAAAAGCATCGATTCCTTTGTTTGAGTCAGTTCAAGTCGCTAACCCAACGCTCCAGCTATCCGACCCGCGCTTACTCGTCGAACGCAAAGCGGTGCTTGTTACTACGGGCTCCCTTGCAGATGATTCAGTGCGTTCTAAACTGGAGAGCCTCTCAGCTCAGGTTAAGAATGTGATCGTGAGCACTCCGCTTTTAGGCAAGTTGGAGGGGGCTTTGAAAGACGAATTGGCAGCTCTTCAGGTTTCCTACGGCACTAGGATCGCGAACCTTTCGGGCTATTCGCTCGAAGCGGTCGCGGGGAACGTCAGCGCAATGCCAAACGACCCAATCAAACTGAGTGGAAAGCTGGGAGTGGAATCGGCGAGCCCTCTGCCTTTGGTGGTCGGGTCGCCAACTTGTAAACCTTTGCTCGTACTCAAAAAGGCCGGCGAGTCGGATCTCCCGGTCCTTGTCTCCTGCAAGCGGCCGGGTGGCACGATGCTCGTAGGCGGTGTGGAGTTGGGTGATATCCAAACTACCGATAGCGGCTTACTAAAAAGATGGCTTTCAGAATGGGTGGCCCTATGAAACTCGCAGCGTTGTTCATCGTATCTTTCTTTTTTTGGACGGGGGCCGTTTCAGGCGCAGTGCCCGAAGCAACCAAGTCTTTGGAAGAAGAGCTCGGGGCGCTCGGCACGCCGGGGAATCAGGCCCCTGCGGGCGTTACTGGCGAACAGCTCTATTCCGTGCAGAGCCGGTTTTCTCCGTTAAGGCGGCGCCACGAGTTAGCGGTGGGTGCCGGGAATAACTTTTCCGCCGATAGCTTCCAGATCTCTCGGAGTGTGGACGCAAGCTACCGTTTTTACCTAACCAACAGGCTTTTCTTAGGTCTCTCGGGAAGCTTGGTTTTTAATCGGCTCACCGCCGGAGGCGAATTCGCTTTCAATGTGTTGAACAGGCCCCCCGACCTCGCGGTGACTTTTTTCCGAAGTGACTTAGTGCTTGGGTACCACCTGTTTTACGGCAAGTTCCGAGTGTCGATGGATTCCGTTTTCTATTTCGATCACTATGTCGCCATCGGGCCTGGGATGGTAGGGCTCGAGTTCGGAAACCGGTTTGGCCCCGTATTGGATACGGGCATTGTCGCTTGGTTCAACCGCAGCTTCTCCGTTCGCCTGGGAGTGAAGGACTATATTTTTAATGAGCCCAAACGGGTGAGCCAGGGGCTCGTGAATAATTTTGTCGGCTATTTGCAAGCAGGGTTTGTTTTCGGGGGATAGAGTATGCGGATTTTATTGAGTCTACTTTTTGCGTCGCAAAGCGTTTTGGCTGCGGACAAAGGAGCCGATGCGCTTTTGAATTCCCTCGGCGGCGGGCCTACGGAATCGGTTGCGCAACCTGGCGCAAGCTTCATGACCTCCGAGTTAAACGACCCGTTTTTGATACAGCTCTTTTCCCATGTCCAGGTGGAGCGGAACCTGCCGTATGAGACAAGGCTGTGGGCCCAGAAGATCCTCAAGAAAGACTTCGCGGGAGCTGCCCACCTCTGGACAGCCATCCAAAAGACACTACCCGGAAACTTTGAAAGCACGGCCCGAGCCGCCTACCTTTATTGCCTGTGGAAAGTAGGGGTCCCCCAAACGTTTTTCGACGAGTGGGTTGACGCTCTGTCGAGAAAAAGCTTTTCCGATTCCCCGCTTTCTTTGGCGCTGGATCAAACCATTCAGCCAGGCTTCGAAAAGTGGCTTTCGGACAGCGCGATTACCATCTCTCAAGAACAGCAACAAACTTTGAGCCAACTCGATTTAAGCCGGGGGAGCCATTTTGCGACACTGCGCGCCTGGAGCGTGCTCCGTAAAGGGGACCTTGCGGCGGGGCCACTGGAGCTTTTGCCAGCCGATCATTTTTTGAAAATCCCTTTAGCCAATACGGTGGCGCTCGCGCTAGCCCGAAAAGGCGACCTGCGAGGCGCCGGCGCGGTATTGAAAAAGCACTCGGAGCCTGCCATCGAGTTTCGAAAAGACGTCCGAGGCTTGTCAGAACACTATTTAGAAATCGCCCGCTTGCTTTACCAGGCGGGATCCTTGGAAGGCGCCGCAGATTTTTACCAGCGGATCCCCGACAAGGCCCGGGACTATTTGAAAGCGCGCGAGGAATTGGCTTGGGTATGGCTGCGGCTTGGAGACACTTCGAAACTGCGCGGTGAATTGCAAACCCTCCGGAGCGCCGTTTTCAAAGACCGTTTCGCACCCGATGTGTTTGTAGTTCGTGCGATTTCGGACCTCAAGCTGTGTTTCTATGGAGAAGTCGAGAAAGAGTTAAACGCTTTCGTGGAAAGCAACCGCACTTGGGCTACGCGGATTGAAGCGGCGCTCAAGTTGGAAGACCCAACAAATGACGAGCCCGACTTTTTTAGCGAGCTTGCCGCTCGGGCAGTCGTTTCTCGGACAAACGAAGCCGAGCTTCTTGCGGCTCTGGCTACCCAAAGCATTACGGCAACGCTCCCCGCGGTAGGCCCTCAACAGCATTGGGAGAAAGCCCGAGTGCGTGCGTTGGTGGCTTTGGATAGCGCGAAGAAGCAATCGGCAGAAGAAACGAGAAGGAACTGGAAGAACCGAAAAGCGATTTTAGCGGAAGCAATCCGCAAAATGCAGTTTGTAAAAGTAGAGCTTTTTAGCCAAGTGCGGAGCCTTACGAAACAAGACACCAGTAGTTCTCCTGCGGTTTCCGCTTTGGAGCGCGACACAGGCAATCGGCTCAAGGCCGATACTTTGGCGGCTTTGAAAAAAACAGCCGAAGGGGAAATGGTATTTCCTTTTGATGGAGTGGTTTGGCCCGACGAGCTTTTTAAACTCAGTTCGGTGGCCCAATCCAAGTGCCAGGAGAAAGTGAAGCAGTGAAAACCTTTGCGCTTTTGGTTTTGTTAGCGGCTTTTGGTTGCGGGAGAAATACCGATTTTTTATACCGTCTCCAAGACATCCCTTTGCAAACTTTTAGCGGCATTCACAAACTCAAAGAGCTTCAGGGCGAGACCAAAGTGGATATCCTTTGGACTGTCGACAATAGCGGGAGCATGGGTAATTACCAGCAGGAGCTGATAGATAATAGCGACGTATTTATCAGGGACTTTGTTACTAGTGGTGGGCTGGAGTGGAAAATGGGAGTGATCTCGAGCAGCATCATGGAACCCCCGTATATCGGTTTTACCAACTCGACTTTATTGACGCACCAAACTCCCAACGGAATCGACCTGTTCAAAGACGCTATCCGCCGTTTAGGGATTGCCGGTGACATGACCGAGCAATTTTTCGGCCCAATTGAAGCCCAATTGACCGCTTTCCCCAACTTCTTGAGGAGGGACGCAGTGCTTGCGCTGATTATTATCACTGACGCACCCGACCAAGGACGAGTCAAAGCCGCGGCCTTTTTGAATCTCCTGAAAAAGCTCAAAGGGGATCTTAGGAGAGTCGTTACGTACGGCGTTTTTGCTTCCACCGACTTCGGGTGCCAAAAGACCGATGGCCGTTGGGACTACGCGGGGAGCGACTACGAAAAAGTAATCGACGCCACCAAAGGGAAGAAGTTCAAGCTTTGCGATACGCCTTTTGGGAAAAACCTCTCCGAATTGGGCACGGACTTAGTGGCTCGGATCAAGCGGCCTTTCATTCAGTTGAAAGATCGGCCCGTGATTTCGAGCTTGCGAGTGACCCACAAGGGGAAAGATCAACCGGGCGGCCCCAAGGAATCCGAAGGGGTGTGGATTTACGATTTTGACATGAACCGAGTGGTTTTCCATACTCTGGATTTTGCGCCTGGCGACAACGAAGAAGTCACCATTGAGTATGTCGTAGCGGATGAAATAGTAAGGTAAGTACTTATATCTATTATCTTTTTACGCAATTCCCTGCACGGCTCAGCCGCCGCTGTCGCTTCTTCAGGCAGCGAAACGCCCCCTGAATACAGCGACTTAACGAAGCCCCGCCCCGTTTTATTTTAAGGCTGTACAGACTGTACACTCTTGGTAGCCAGAAAGGCTTTGGCCGGTTCTTTGCTCTTACTATGAGCATTGGGGGACCGATCATGAAGGGTGCTATACCGCTCCGAATTCCTATCGAATCATTCATTGTGACGCCAGACGAGCGTGACCCAAAACGCTGCCGTTTGATTTACTTTGACCCTAAAGGGGCTCGCCATGAAGTGGCAGTCCGAAAATCTACGATTGACTCCGCAATCGCGAAGCTCGACGGAAAGCCTCGGGCCATTGTGCGAAGCTCAGGCGGGCTTGTCTCCGCGCAGCCTTACCAGCTTGTTCTCCACCACTCCGTGACCGATGGCCGCGAAATGAGCCCGGAGCTTCGAGTGAAAGTCCGATTTAAAGAATTTGTTCGGGATGAAAAAGGCCGGGTCACTTCAGGGAATGTGATGACGGTGACGAAAAGCGTTTTGCCTGAGGAAATCATGGACGAAGTGGCATACGATCTGCGGTCGACGCAGAAGTTCCTCATTGATTTCGGCAACGGCGCTGTCCCGGTCGTGATCTTTAGTTTTGTTTCGGACGCTGCAGGTGAAAACCAAGCTTTGTTTGTAGAAGCCGATATGTTGGAGCGGGCGATACGAACGCCGGCGGGTTCTAAGATCCAAGTGCAGCGGTTTAAAGTCTCCAAAGACCTCGTTCGAGTCGTCCGGGATTCGGAGCATTCAGCAGATATTTTCAACCGCGCCCAGGCCAATGTTGAGAAGCTGAGGAAAACCGCCGCAGTGGTGGTTCCGGAAGCTTTACGAGTGGGCGAGTCCATTGAAATCCCGTCGGGAACTGGCTACCAAGGACTTTGTGAGCTTCTGCGCCAGTCAGCACACCGCTGGAACCGGCAAACTTCCGATGAAATCACTCTTTCCGAGTACGATGCCAGAGATGAAGGCTGCGTGACTTCCGACTTCTTGCTCTTTATGGAGCCGGTTTAGAGAGGCTTTCCCTTTAACGCTGGTGGTCGGAGTTACAGCTCAGGATTCAGCTAACCATGCACCGGCTTTGGAGTGGTTGGTGGTGGGCTTTTTAAAAACACGCACGCGGGTTTTGCCTTCGACTGTTTGGGAGGCGCTCGTACCGCCGAATGAGTCAGTCGTTCTCAAGTGTCACCAGCCGGCGGTAACGGTTTTTAAAAAACCCACCACCAGCCACCCCAAAGCCTGGACCGCTCCATTCGTAAAATTCCGGGCCCGACACTAGCCGATCGCTTCGGGGAGTTTTTGAGGTTCTTGCCTTAGTCCAAGGGCTTGCCGCTGCTGCTTTTTTTGCGCCGTAAAAAGTTTCTGAATTTTCACGGTAGAGGCTTTGAGCCAGCACTCTTTTTCTCTGAAACCGTTACCGCCGGCGAGGGGCACTTAGGAACCGATAACGTATCGGCGGCACGAGCGCCCCCGTACCAGTAAAAAGCAAAACCCGATGGTGTGTTTCTGAGAAAAAGAGTGCGGGCTTAAAGCCGGTGGCATGGCTCGGTCGCATTGACAGAAGGACAGCCTCCCGTCCTTACGGGAAAGAGGGCGGTTTAGAAAGGGTAAACACGCAGGTTTTCAAAGAGGACATCGTCCGGGACTTGAGGTTCAGTTCAAAAACCCCTGGGCGAATTTCTTCGAGACCTGGCTTTTCGCCTTCCCAAACGATCTTCGACGATCTTTGCCTGATGGCACCCACTACCGGGTCGTGGAAAGAACGCTCAGGAGAAAGCTCGGGGCGAATGTTTCCGAGTATCCAAGAGCCGATCTTTTCTACGCGAAACACCAGCGCTCCATCCCAGCGGTAGAAGCCGCCCACGTAGCGTGCGCCGTCGGTAATTGCTTCAACGGATACCACCCTCGAGACATTTTCGTCATCGAGCGTAAAAACCACTTCTTCAGCGTTGGGGGTGTAAAGCACCTGTAAATCGTCGATAGGGGCAGAGCGCAACATCGGAGAACTAAACACCAGAACCAGGAGGAGCGCGTGCTTCAGCATGCCGTTGATTAACGCAGTTCCGAAACTTTAGCAGCTGTTTTTTTAAGGGTTTTGGAAACGAGCGAAAAGCCGAATGAGCCGCTCTTCGAAACGCCAATGGTGGCCGCTATGCCCGCCTGGGTATTCCACGAGTTCGTGAGCGACCCCTAAGAGCGCGAGCTTCTTCGCTATTTGACGGTGCCCCCACTGCAACCCGTGTTCGTCTTGGAGGCCGCACTCCAGCTGAAGAAACTGCAGTTTCTTTAGCCCTTCGGCGTGGCTATCGATCATCCGAACGGGATCCCACGCTAGGTACTTGGCCCAGACTTCGGGAAGTATTTCGCCGGTTTCCAAGTCGAAAAAAGGGTCTCCGTAAAGCGGGGGCGCTCCCACATTGGGAGCAAAACAAGGCGCCATCCCAAGCGTCATGAGGGCTTGGAATTCTCGGCCTCCATGCCTAGCGGGGCGCGAAAGCGCTGTCTGGAGGAAAGCTTCCAGGCTCCCTGCTTTATGGATTTCGATAAGGGCGGCATTCAAGCCCGAAAAATGGCAGAACTCATAGAATGAATCCGCTGCCGACGCAATGACCCAGGCAAAAACATCCGGTCTCTTCATCCCCGCAACGAGGGCACCAAAGCCTCCGCTCGAATGCCCGGCAACGACTCGGTGGGAAGCTGAGGCAATCGTTCGAAAGCGAGCGTCCACTGCGAGGGGAAGCTCTTCAGTCAAATAGTCGAGGTAGTTTCCAAAGGCCGGCGAATTCACATACTGGCTGTGGCCGAAGCGAGAAGTGAGATCAGGAAACACGCCGATGAAAGGCCTGAGGCGGTTTTCGCCAATCGCGCGATCGAACCGATGGTGCAGTGGCAATCCAAAGGCAGAGTCGTCTGCCAAATAGGCCGAACCTTTTCCCGCATAGCCCGCTAGGAAAAAAACGACCGGGTACCTCTCTTGTGAGCGGTGGTAGTCCGGCGGGAGGTAAAGAGGGAACGACCGAGTGGGCGAATCGCCCATGGGAAAGCCTGCGATCGCTTTACTCGTGTGCTCGATCCACTCAATCATGCCGCGCCAGGTTGCGCGTGGGCCGAAAGATTCGGCACAATTTCGAGAAGCTGGAAGAAGGCACCCAGCTGGCAAAGCGCGTAGCCCGTATCGATTTCCCACCACCGAGCGCTGAAGCGGGCCGAACCTGGAGAGTGGTGGTGGTTGTTCTGGTACCCTTCACCCCACACTAGGAGCGCCACTAAAGTGTTGTTTTTAGAGTTGTCGTCGGTTGCGAAATTTCGGTAGCCAAACCGGTGGGCGAGGGCGTTCACCATCCAGCCTTGGACCGGGTGGCTCATGATCCCGAGCCAATACGCGAACCCAAGAACGAAATGGCCGTAACCGAACCCTATGGCTAGCGCGATGGCGGCGTGGGCTAGGTAAGGCAAGTACCACAAGCCGTTCCGATTGAGAGTGTTCACCGGGAACGGCAGATCTGAAACAAAGGCGCAATAGGACTTATCATTCGACAAAAGGCCTCGGAGGGTCCGCTTGTACGATTTCAATTGGCCATAGAGAAGGGGGATCACCCCCATGTACACGGGGCTGTGCGGGTCTTTTGGAGTGTCGGAATAAAGGTGGTGCCGTCGGTGCATGCACGCCCACGCTTTGGGATCGAGCCCCGTGACCCAGTTGCCGGTCACCGAGACAAATTGAACGACCCAGGGTTTTATCTTCACCGAACCGTGCGCTAGTCCTCGGTGGTAAAGCACAGTAATATAAAAGCTATTGATTAGGTATCCAGCAAGAAACACAATGAAACATAGAGCCCAGTACATTTGAGTTTCCTTCGATAAGTAAGCACTACAAAAGAGGCCTCAATGCTCCGCTTCATAGGAATTACCGTCAATCTTTTAATTGCAGTTGCCTCGGCCGAAGGCATCCGCACGAACCACATCGATTTTAAAACCCCGCCAAGCTGGTTGACCGAGTCTATGGTGGAAAAAGCGACTCGCCCCGTTCAAGACTTTTTGCAGTGGGATATTCGGCGCATCAAAGCGTTTTACCATTCGGATGAAGCAGAGTTTCAAAAACTTCACCGGGCCGGGCCCACGGTCAAAGCCTTTTTCCTGAAGTCGGATGCAACTTTGCACTTAGGGCCGGGGGTGACGGCTAAAAATTTTCAGCCGATTTTTTCTCACGAGCTTGTGCACGCCATATTTTTCCAAAAACACAAAACAGCGATCCCCCGCTGGCTAGAAGAAGGATTGGCGAACCATCTGGGGAAAGTAGGATCCGTCGACTACGCGTGGCTTGCAACCCAACCCTTCCGCGAAGTGGAGACTTTAACCCACCCCACGGAAGATCCGCTCGGGCTTCGTTTTCACTACCAAACCTCGACTGCCCTAGTGGAGATGATTAGCTCGAAATGTTCGCTGAACGATCTGTTGATGCTTGCCGTGGGAAAAAAAGTAGAACGCTATTTGGCAACACTCTGCGAGATTCCCGACGTGAATGCAGCTTACCGTGCTTGGGTCGCCAAAAAAGCGCCAAAAGCTGGATCGAAACGCTAGGGGCTGTCCTCGGATAGTGCGTCAGCTGCGGGGCGAAGGCTTTCCAGCCGTTCGTCATCCGCTTCCTCGACGTGGCTTTGGCCACGCGCCTCCGGAGCCGCTCCCTTGTGCGTCCTCAGTCTGGCAATCCTTCCCTCTGAAAACGCCTTAGTGTCATTGCGCAGGTCTGCGACGATCCGGACGATGACAAATTCTTTTGGGTGTCATTTTTCCATCAAAGGCACAAAATTCGAACCCATAAACACCTTCAGGTACTGCATACGTGAACGCGTCCTCCCAAGAAGTACGTGCCTAGTTAATCGGCCGGAATAGTCGGCAATCCGGCAAGCGCGCAGCGCGACATGTGATAAATGGTGGGACAGGAAGTACCACTCCGCTGCTCGTTGTCGCGACAAAACAGTCCCCCGGACTGTTTTGCTGATCCAGACGAAAATCGCTGAAAATGGGGAGCTTGTGCGTTGGGTCTTTGGCTTCGCCGAGAAGGGGTATCGCGCGCGAGATGTTCGTTCCGCTGACGAGACCATTTTTCTATTCGGAATGGTTTGCATGTCCGGTGTCTAGATACTCGACCGATTGGTATCGTGTATTTTGATTCGTTGCACCTATCTCTATTTCGGCCCGGACTGTTGAATATCCTCTACTTTTCGACGTTG
>JANPJT010000010.1:0-5429 GCA_031425635.1 Pseudomonadota bacterium | reverse complement strand
CTCAGCTTTTCTTGCTGTCGCTCGGTACGTACGCTTTTGCGCGAGGAAAGCAGACGGGTTGGTACTTCCTGAGCTTACTGAGTTTTACGTTGTCCCTTCTTTTTAAGGAGTCGAGCGTTTTTCACTTTCTGTTTTTAGCCGCGTTTGGGTGGCACTTAAAAATCCCTCAAAGAGCCTTGCTTTGGAGACTCGCTACTTTCGCTGTCGTTTGCACAATCTATTTGATTGCCCGACTTTGGTTCATGCCTTTGCATCCAGGCTATTTGGCAGTGTTTCGCCCTTGGGCAGTGTTTCAAAGTGTTGTGTTACTAACAACGCCCCTTTCTTTGCCTGTCGCTGTGTGGGGCCTTTACCTCTGGTGGACAGACCGAGCGGCCCTGCGGAGTTTCCTGAAAGGCCTTCGAGGGCTTGTGATTTTTTCGCCCTACTTTTTCGTCTCGGTTGCGGTTTACATCGGGCACGATTTTTTTTCCCCTGGGTGGTATTTGGTTTTGGGGTATTTTTTCTTTTTGGCGCTGGCGCTCCTCCCGTTACCTAAAGCCGCCCAACGGCGGTCTTTGGTGTTCCTAGGGGCGGGGCTTTTTGTCACTTCCACTCTACCCGTCGCTTTCCGTCTGAATGAAATGGGGTGGGCAAAGTGGGGGGAAATCCAAAAAAGCGTGTTCTCTTCGCTTGCGGCGGCGTCTCCACGCGCAACCGAAATCCTGGTTCGGGACTGCCCGCTAACGGGTTACCCCGGCAGCGTCAACTTCCACCGGGTCGTAGCCAGTGCGGAAGGCGTTCGGCAAATGTGGTTTCTTACGCATGGCAACGACATCCTGGTCAAGTGGGTCCCATGTGGCACGGACGTTGGGCACGTTCCGACTTCACTGCTAGTGGATTGGAATTATCCCGAGGTCGGGCGAATTTTAGCGAGTCCGTAAAGGAGCAAAGACAGTGAAAATTGCTTTTGTTTATAATTTGAAGCGCGACGACAGCCTCGAACAGGCGGAGTTTGACACCCCTGAAACGGTTGCGGCAGTGCACCGATCGTTGAAAAGTGCAGGGCATGAAGTGGTGGAGCTAGAAATGCCTCCCGCAGATCGGTTGCATGACTGGATGCGGCGTCTTGGCGAATCGAAGCCCGATATCGTGTTTAATACCGCTGAAGGGTATTTCGGCTTGGGCCGCGAGAGCTTAGGGCCCACGATTTTTGAGCAGCTCCAGCTGCCTTACGTGGGATCCGGGCCCTATGGCTGCTTTCTCACTCTGGATAAATTTCTCACCAAACAAATGGTGGCCTCCCGAAAAGTGCCCGTCGTTGAAGGGTATTTCATCAATAGCGCGGAAGATTTGCACACGATTGCTTCCGATGTTGTTTACCCTGTCTTTGTTAAGCCGAACTACGAAGGCTCTAGTAAAGGCATTACGGCGCGTTCGGTTTGCCGTGACTCCGATGCGTTCCTAACCTATGCGACCGAGTGTTTAAAATTGTTCCCCTTGGGAATCTTAGTTGAACGGTTTGTCCTGGGGCGCGATGTCGCGGTTCCGTATATCGCCGGGTTGGGAGAAGCTGGAGTTCTGGAGCCGCTCGAATACGTTTTGAGCCAAAAGAATGGTTTTGGCGACAACGTATACGACTATGACATGAAGAACTTGAACGACGATGCGGTCACGGTTCGCTGCCCTGCTGAAATCGAGCCGTCGACTCGGGCTCAGCTAGTGGAAATGATGAAACGTATTGTGCCAGTGACCGGTGCGGTCGATTTTGCTCGTGCGGACTTCCGAGTGACTCCCGAAGGGGAAGTGTATTTTCTAGAACTCAATGCTTTGCCGAGCTTGCAGCCTGGAGCGGGTGTTTTTGAGTCTTCTCGGCTCTTGGGCTTAGATTACGATCAAACGATTTTAAAAATCCTTGAAGCAGCGACGACGCGCCTTAAGAAACAGGGAAAAAATCTGAAGAGCCCCCGCCGGATTATCTCTTCTAAGACCCCTCGAGTTGCTCTGGTGTACAACCTTAAGAGAAAGAACCCGGGAGAATCTGATTACGAACGAGAGGCAGAATTCGATTCGCAAAGCACAGTCGATGCCATTGCGGCAGTCATCCAAAAACGTATTGGGCGAGTGCTCTGCATTGAAGCGAATAAATCTCTGGCCGAGAACTTGAAAGCGGCAGACGTCGAAGTGGTCTTCAATATCGCAGAGGGTTCCAATAAACGAGCGAGAGAAGCGCAGGTGCCTGCGATTTGCGATCTCTTAGGCATTGAGCACACGGGTTCGGACGCCACGTGCCTCGCAATCACATTGGATAAAGCGATCACAAAAAAGCTGCTGAGCCAGGATGGGATCTTGACGCCCGCTTACCGGCTTTACCAAGGCGGCAAGGGCGTCGAGCCCGGGCTAAATTTTCCGGTCATCGTCAAGCCAAACCACGAAGGGACTTCCAAGGGCATTGGCGGGAAGTCCGTGGTTTCCTCGCAATCGGAGCTAGAACAAGTGGCGCTCGATCTGTGGAAGCTTTTTCGAGAGCCCGTTTTGTGCGAAGAGTACATCGAAGGCCGAGAGTTCACGATCGGTATTCTCGGAAATTCCGCTTTGCGCCTGATTGGGCCGATGGAAATTGTATTCAGCCAAGGCGCTGGAAAGTACCCAGTCTATTCCTTTGAAGCAAAAAATCTCCCGATTGATACGAACCCCGTTTTTCAACTAAGCTGCCCGGCAACCCTTGGCAAAGAAATGGATCGAAAGATCACGGCTTTTGCCCGCAAAGTGTACCGGTCGCTCGGGATCCGGGACGTGGCCCGAATTGATTTTAAAGTGGATGCGAAAGGGGGGATCTATTTCCTTGAAATCAATCCCTTGCCGGGGCTAACCCCTAACTTTAGCGATCTCGTAGTAATGGCAGGCCGATCAGGAATGGACTTCGACGTTTTGATCAACCGCATCCTAACGCCTGCGTTGCAGCGGTGGCGCAATGCGGGTAAGTTGCGACCGTGAACCTTTTTGAACGCTACCAAGAAGAGTCAAAGCTCCGCTGCCGCCTGCGCGATTTAGGCGTCGCCATTGGATCCGGTGTGACTGGGCCTTTGAACGCCATCACCGATGTCCCCGGGGTGCGGGTCGGGCACACTACTTTGATCGAAGGCTCTGGCCGAAGAAAACCAGGCAACGGTCCGGTCCGAACGGGTGTCACCGTGATCGTCCCGAACGACGATATCTACAGCCGAAAACTCATCAGCGGCGGCTTTATTCTCAGCGGCGCTGGCGAGGTGTCGGGGTTTACTCAGCTGTCGGAGTGGGGGCTGATTGAAACTCCCATCGCGTTGACCAACACGCTTTCAGTGGGGCGGGTGAGTGACAGTGTTGTAAAGTGGATGGCCGGAAAGTACCCCGAGATACGAGAGCAGCAAGAAGTGATCATTCCGGTGGTCGGAGAATGCGACGACAGCTTCCTGAATGATGCGGTGGGTCTCAATATCAAACCGCAAAATGTTTTCAGCGCTTTGGATGGAGCCACATCCGGCCCGGTACCGGAAGGGGCCGTGGGGGCCGGGACGGGGATGATTTGCTGCGATTTCAAAGCGGGGATCGGCACTTCGAGCCGCGTTTTAACCTTAGGCGGCCAGTCGTATACTTTGGGCGTTTTGGTTTGCTCCAATTTCGGCATCATGGAAGATCTTCGAATGGACGGTTACCCCGTCGGGCGGCTCCTTTTCCCGTCTCAGGGCGCTTATTCCAGGCGTGTCCAAAACTATGGATCCATTATCGTCGTGGTGGGGACCGACTTGCCGCTCAGTTCTCAGCAAATGAACCGAGTGTGCCGCCGTGCAGCTCTGGGGATTGGCCGCGTGGGAAGCTATGGGGCGCATGGGAGCGGCGAGATCATCATCGGTTTTTCAACCGCAAACGAAGTGCCTCGGAATCCCGTCGAGCATTTTGGTCAGGTCCGCATGATCCGCGACAGTGCACTGGATCCGGTTTACAAAAGCGTGATTGAAACTACCGAAGAATCGATTTTAAATAGCCTTACAATGGCAGTGGATATGGAAGGGGCGGGGAATAACCGAGTTCCCGCTATCAATTTGCAGCTTTTAAAAGGGCTGATTGAGCACTACCAGTCGGTGCAGCGTTTGGTGAGCGTCACCGCTTAATCCGTTTGTTTGAAATTTATTTTAAAGGGGCTTAATGAGCGTTTTTCAATCGATTATCTTGGGCATCGTGCAGGGGCTGACGGAGTTCTTACCCGTCAGCAGCTCCGCGCACTTAACGTTGGTGCCGTGGGTAATGGGGTGGAAAGATCCGGGCCTGGCTTTCGACGTGTTTTTGCACTGGGGGACGCTCGTTGCGGTGTTCGGGTATTTTGCGGGGGATTGGTTCTTGCTCATCCGCGCGGGCCTTCAGAGCGTGCTTGAGCGCCGGATAGGTTTCGAGCGCGACCGCGTGCTTTTTTGGATGCTGGTGCTGGGCACGATTCCCGCAGGCTTAGCGGGCTATTTCCTCCGTGATTTCTTGGGCGGCGCGGTGCGCGCCCCGCTCGTGATTGCGATGAGCCTCGCGGTGGTGGGTTTTCTTTTGTATTGGATCGATGGACGGTACCCGCCCTATAGGGGCATTTCGGAGCTCTCGTGGGTGGACGCCGTTTGGATTGGGATTGCCCAAGCCTTCGCGCTGATTCCGGGAGTTTCCCGTTCGGGTGCGACGATGACGATGGGCCGGTACTTGGGGCTGAACCGCGAGTCGGCGGCCCGCTTTTCGTTTTTGCTTTCGTTTCCGATCATCCTCGCTGCGGGACTCTTTGAAACTAAAGGCCTTCTGAGCCAAGGCGCTTTCGAGTGGAGCGCCTCTTACCTCATGGCGGGATTTTTTGCTTCTCTCATCTCGGGACTGCTCAGCATCCACGTTCTGCTGGCGTATTTGCGAACAGCCGATTTCGCGGTTTTCGCGTGGTACCGGATTCTATTGGCGGCGGGAATAGTGGCGCTCAGCCTCATCACGGGGCGCTAAAAGGGTTCAAGCGTTTTCCCAGGATGGAAGGTTCTCTCTCGGTAACCTGGGAGACCTAAGGATTATTCGAGAGCCTTGCAGAGTTTGTAGAGGTGGCGGGCCAAGCTGTCGGTGAGTTCAGCGAGATCATTCCGTTTGAAGTCGAGCAACTCGAGGATCGCGCCACACTCTCGGAAGCTGCCCAAGGCGATCCGGTAGAACCTCGCGCGTTCTTTAGGACTGGGCTTAGCCGACCCTTCAGCCAGGTTCAAAGCGACACTGGAAGAGGCCCGCTGCAGCTGCTCCTTTAAGTGGCGGGGTGCTGGTACCTTGGACGCCATTTTGTAAAACCGGACGGCCAAGTCGTGAGTGCGAAGGTTCATTTTTTCATTGCTCCTTAAAAAAGTGTTTCCGCCGCGGTTACAACACTTTTTTAAGGAGCAAAGAAAAAATGAACTCTTTTAGAA
>JANPJT010000009.1:0-9176 GCA_031425635.1 Pseudomonadota bacterium | reverse complement strand
CCCCCCCCCCCCCCCCCCCCCCCCCCCCGCCCGCCGGGCCCCCCGCCCCCCCGCGCCCCGCCGCGGCGGCGGGCGGGGGTGTGTGGGGGGTTGGGGGTTTTTGTGTTTTTGACGGGGTGACGTTTTTTGGCGGGGGGATTGGTGAATTGACAAAATTCTCGGCTGCGACAAGGTGCGAAGGTTGCTTCGCCCTTCGGGCTCGCAATGACGGGGCGGGTTTTCGCCATGGCGGGCTAGGTCTCAATGATGGGGTAGGTTCTCGCCATAGCGGGGCAGGTTCTCTCTCGCAATAGTGGGGTAGGTTCTCCTAATGACGGGACGGATTGGTAAATGGGTTTCTAGATGCTCGCTTCTAGCGCCATTGTTGCGTAGAAACTTTCCCCGAACTGCCCGAAGCCGTGGTAGCCGCCGATTCGGACCGTTGTGGGAAAGTAGAAGAAAGTTTTCCAGTAGGATTTTAGTTCGGCGCCGGCGCTTGCGAAATAGTACTTAAACGATCCTGCCGTTGTGAGATCCGCGACAAGAGCGCCGTCAATGCGTTTCAGGAAAAAGGGGGCGTAAGAAATGCCGCGCTCGATTTCAATGAGCGGGAACACGTAGTCGAAGTTGGTTGTAAACATGCGTTGGCTTAGAAACGATCCGGGCAGAAAACCGCGATTGAGGAAGAAGCCGCGGCCTGCCGAAAACTGGAGCTCTCCGCCGCCTTGGAAAAAACTATTGTAGAGCGGAGTGCCTTCGGAAAAGCCAAACCGTGCGGCGAGCTTGATCCCGTGGCGCTGGTGGATTGGGCTGGGGAGGTATTGATCAATGCCTACCGTCAGCGAATAGTAGTCGTCGGTGCTGCCCATCACTCGCAAATATTCCGCTAAGTGCAAAGAGAGCGAAGTCCCCCACCGAGGGGTAATTGCCCTGGGCCCTAGTTTGAACCCAAACTGTTTCGTGAGATCCACCGAAAAACCGAGCGACTGGTTCTCGGGGCCTAAGGAAGAAGCTTCTACCCGGCGGAACAATAAGTTGAACGATAGCCTGGGCCAATTGCCCCCTAGCGAAGTGCCATAACCTACTGAGCCTCCCCACTGCCGTAAAAAAGTACGGGACGAAATCAAATAGGACGGAGAGTAGTTGGCTTGGACCGTAAACTGCTGGGTTAAGCCGAAACGGTAAGCATAGTCGGCGAAAATAAAAGGGCTGCCGCGCGTGTCGTAGCCTCCAAACAGGTTGTATAAGTGCTTTTGAGAAATATCAAAACCAGGCACCCACGCGGAGATTTGAAGCCCGTCGGGGACCACGAGCAGAGACGGGATCCAGGCCCTGGGGCGGAGGGTCTCCCAGGCGTGGTACTCGCTCTTTTGAAAAGGCATGGCCGTCTCCGCAAGCGATCTTTCGGCGATTGGTTCCGTCGAAATCGCCGTAGGCTTGAACGCAGCGCTTTCTGCTCTAGCGATATCGTAGCCCCCGTGCCGGTAACTCGACACCAGCCATTCACCTCCGCCGTAGGCAAAACCGTTCACGCCTCCCAAAACCGACACAACTTTGCGAGCGTGCTTTTTTTCTAAGTGCACTGCCCATACTTCGTCACGCCCCGATAGCGAGGCGACCAACGGCCACTCTCCGCTCGGCAACGGCTCCTGTAGTCCGTAAAAGTGCCCTGCGATTTCGCCCAGCATTCGGGGCCCTTCGGGAAGCCAGCGGTAAAAAACCGTGGAGACGCTCTTGCGGAGGGTAAATACGGGGTTGTCGGTCGCTGAAATAGAAGTCACCCACGTTCCCTCAGGGATGGCCCACTCTCGCTGTTGGTCGACAGCTGTGTGGTCCGCGTTCCATTTCCACTCGCGCACAAAACCACGCCCGCTTTTTTCCTGGTACGTGTAGAGAGCGCCCGACGGTGCACAGGCCACTAAATGGACGTTTTCGACCGATTTGTTTTGGGAAAGAACGGCCTGTTTGGTTTTACTCGTGAAGGAATACGTTTGCAGTGCGCTCAACCAGTACCCATTGGTGGATTGAGATTCAGCGAAAACTAAGTGGCTCTCATTGTGTGCTCGACTCCAACACAAGCTTTCTTGGTTGCCCGGCTCTAGCTCTATTTCGCTTAAAATTTCAAAGCTGCTTGTTTTGCGGATTTCGATTTTGGGGCTTTGGTCGGGGTGTCTAGAGCGAAAAGCGATTTGTGTTCCGTCGGGTGAAAAGCGCAGGTCGCCCTTGTGGTAGTAGGTTTGGGTCAAATAAGAAAGTTTGGAAAGCGGCATGCTTTCGATTTCTCGGATTTCTTTTCGGGATTCGCTTTCGGTTTTCTCAAAAACCGTCTTCCAAAGAGAAACATAGTCTTGGCCGTAGATCTCTTCCGTCACGCCACCGATCAAGTAGGGCAGCCGGCGACTAGTGGCTTGGACAAAATCGCGTACCCCGGCAGCGCCTTTTCTTTTCCAAAGCTCGCTGTAGAGGTGATACCCAAAAAAGTACGGCGACTGCCCCTGGGGCCAACGCCGGCTACCTTCCATTAAATCAATCGGCCCAAAACTCGTCCCCCACGTCCCTTCTTTCACTGCCATACGCCGGAGCATCGAGAACGCGGCTCCTTTGCCGCGGCCTCCGCGGGTGAGTTCCGTTTCCATGAAAGTCGCGAGTCCCTCGTGTAAGTGCGATGGCATTAAACCATTGGGAAGCACCCACGAACCAAAAACACTTTTTAATGCCCACCAAAAGCTGTGCGCCGGATACAGATGCACTACGTGAGTGAGCTCATGGAGCACCACGGAGTCGAGCCAGTTGTCTAAAGCAGAAAGCGCTCCGGAAGCTTCTGGAGGGGAGGCAAAGATCACAAAATGGGGGAAGGGGAAGTCGATTGCGTAGCCGTTCAGCGCGTCTTGGAAATCGGCAAGCACCACCCAAGTTTTCTCCGGCATTTCCTGAAACACCGGAGCGAGAAGCGCATACGCTTTTTCTGCCGCACGCAGCGTTCGATCGGCCAAAGCGTCTTCGCCTCGTCGGTAGATCAATTCGAAGTGGGGGGTGCTGCTGCTCACCCAATCGACGTCCGAAGGGAAAGTGATGTAGCTCGGTTCCGCAAAGAGACAGGATGGTAGGGTTAGCGCAAAAAGAAAAAGCCGTCTCACAGAGTCTCCAGCAGTGCCGCCTTCACTTGAAGAGGGGATGTGAGAAGCATGCAAGCATGAGAGGCTAAAGGGCAAATAGAAACGCCGCACCATGCGAAATGGGGGTCCGATCTATCTTCCGTTCGGCAGAGGACTTTGTTTTGTAAGGCAACGTGCTTTTTGCCACTGTACGGGTGCCATTCACCGACGGACTCAGGGCCAAACACAGTCACGGTAGAAAGCCCCAGCGCGACCGCCACGTGCTTTAGGCCAGAGTCGGAGCCCACAAACGCTTTGCCAAGAGAGAGCGCCCCCATGGCCTCTTCCAGTGTCGGGGTAACGATCAGGGTAGCGCGCCTTTTAATCCGTTCCATCGATCGGTGGTCGGCGAGAAACTCTTTTTCATGGGGCACGACGACGCCCAGGGTCACTTCGGGCCCAAGGCTTTCTGCCAGCGCCGCATAGCGTTCTAAAGGCCAGCGCTTCGAAAGGCGGCTTGCTCCCGGAGAAAACAAAACCAAGTTTCCTTCGATCCCCCCGGGGAACCATCGCTCGCGGGCTTTATCCGTCCACTCTTTGGGGCAGTAAAGGCTGGTGGGAGGAGGGGTGCCGTCCCACCCAAGCGTTCGAACCACATTCAAATCTCTTTCAGTCGCGCCCATGGGCTGGCCGAGCGAGACAATGGGAGTGTCCGATCCAAAGTTCCAAGCTTTCCGGCTGTGGTGGTGGATCAATGTTCGGCCGGCTTTGGCGCTCCGGGCCAAACGGCGTAGGGAATGGCTTGCGTGGAAAACGAGCGCCAAGTCGTACTTCTCTTTGCGGAGTAAGGAAGCGGCGGGGTTCTTGTCACGAGAAAATAGGTAACGCGTCTTGACGTAAGGAGCGTGGCGAAAAAGCGGTTCGTACTCAGCCGGGATCCCTATGTCGAGCTGAGCGCCGGGGAAGTGTTGGCACAGCGCGTGAAGCGCCGATGTCCAGAGCACTGTGTCGCCTAGCCGGCGCGATTTAAGGGCGAGGATTTTCACGTACAGGAGGGTAGAAGTGTTCGAGCGCAACCGCAAGTTTCAAAAATAGTTCTGTATAAACAGGAGTTTTTCGTTTAAATTTTACACTCTGGTAAAATCTAAAATGAGTTTTATGACAAGGAGTCAATTAAGATGAGTGGAGCGAGACATCTTCGGTTCCCTTTTGTGGCGTTGTTCGCACTTTGTGTGGCAGTTGCCTTTACATCATGCAGCAAGAAAGACGTTAAAGAAGACGAGCCTGGTTTTAGCCCTTCGGATGGTGCGACGGCTGAAGGCGGCGATACCGGCAACACAGCACCTGCGCTAAGCGCAGGGGATGCTTCGGTGGCCGCGACGGAAATGGAAACGGTCTATTTCGGTTTCGATAGCTTCTCGCTCACTGGCGAAGGCCGCAAAGCGTTAAAGACAGGGGCCCAGTGGATGTCGGAAAACCCAAGCTCGACCATTCAAGTCGAAGGCCACTGCGATGAGCGCGGCACGACTGAGTACAACTTGGCGCTGGGTGAGCGACGAGCGAATGCTGCAAAGGATTATTTGCAGAAGCTCGGAGTGGATGCTTCCCGCGTCTCTGTGATCAGCTACGGCGAAGAGCGCCCTTCTGACTCGGGGCACGATGAAGCTGCTTGGGCTAAAAACCGACGCGCTTCGTTTGTTATTCTCTCTAGATAGTGTGTGAAGAAGTTTCTAACGTTACCGGTTTTGGCTTTCTTGGTGGGGTGCGAGTCGCGGCCCGTCAAAGAACTCGCTCTGGCGGATGTAGCAATTCGATCTGCCCAGAAAGTCAAAGCCGAGTCGTTAGCAACGGATGATTTCCGAAGAGCTGAGAATTACTTTCTCCGCGCTAAAAAAGACTACGCCGATGGGTATTTTGACTCGAGCTTGAAGTACGCCAACGAGGCGCGCCTCGCCGCCGAAAGAGCGGAGTATTCGTCTTTGCGGAAGCAACAGAAAATGAAAGGGCGCGACGATGCTACTTCGCCAGACGTTCCGCCAGCCCCGTAGGACTGCCGTGAAGCCAGTCCATATTCTCGCATGCTCGCTTCTCCTGTTTTCGACTCTAGGAGCCAGCTGCAAAACCAAGCGCGATGTCCGTCGCGATCAAGAATACGAAAAGATCAAAGCCGATGTGCGTGAAGCTCGAGGGGCGAGAGCCGATTTGGAAGTGATTTCGGACGAGTTCCGTACGGAGCTGGCTCGTTTAAGTTCAGCAGTAGAAGAGCAGGCGCAGGCTCACAGACTGCAGAGCGAAGAGCTGAGAAAAGAAATGGCCGCGCTCAGCTCTAAAGTGCAGGCGCTGGAGCAAGCTTCAGCTCCTGCTCCTGTGAAAATCCAAAAGCCTCCAAGTTACGAAACTGCCAAGGAACTTTACGACGGAGGCCATTTTGAAGAGGCTGCGGAAGAAGCCCGAGGTGTTGTAAGGACCAAAGCCAAGGGCTCCGCTGACGCTAAGAAAGCCCAGTTTCTCCTCGCTGAATCTTACTTTGCAGCCAAGGATTTCGGCGCCGCGGCCCTGGAGTTTTCGGAGTTCAAGAAAACGCACAGCAAAGATTCCAATGTGCCGAACGCCATTTTGCGGCAGGCCCAGTCATTCCGCAATTTGGGTAAGGAAAAGGAAGCAAAGCTTTTTTACCAAGAGCTCATCGAAAAGTTTCCAAAGACACCCGCAGCGGGCCAGGCAAAGCGAGAAGTGAAGAAGCTAAAGTAGGCGCTTTGTAGCGACTCTTCGTCCCGCGTAAAGAGCAACTGCTACCGCAATGAGCAGCCAACCAAAAAACTCCCTGGGCTTAGTGCGCGGGTGAGTCGCTGAAAGGCACGAAAAAGGGCGGCTCTCTAACGAACAGCCGGCTAAAGATGAAAAAGTGCTTATTTTATTGCCCACACCTCGGTAAGCGGCAAACAAGCCTTCGAGATCGTTACTCGCCAAGTCGCGCTTCTTCGTTTCTCCAACGGAGGCGCTCGCAAACATAGTGGCTTCGGTATCTTTAGGATCGACTTCGTGCCCTAGGCCCACAAAATGTCCGACTTCGTGGGTGACAATGTTTTGAATGTCGTGGGCCGAAGGTTCTCCTCGAGACGAGAAAACGTAGTTGACGCCATTGAGTAGGATGTCCGTATCGACGATGAGCCCTGCCTTGCCACTATTTCCGGAAATATAGAAATTACGGGTTACTGCAATCGCGGAAGTGTCAAAAGCCCAGCCACTCTTAACTAGCGCAATGGTGTTGATCCCATCATTTCGGTTGGTGTTCACCGAAGTACAACCCATGGGGACAAAATCCAAAGTCACGTTTCCTGGGTTTCTCCAGCTCTGGAAAGCGAGGTCGATGGCTCCTACAAAGGACGGATTCCCAGAAAACGTTGGACCGCTAATGAAATAGGGAATGGGCATGTAGTTGCGCCCCCAGTAGAGGAAGGGGCCCGAGCCGCTGCCATTGCTACCATCCGTCCGATTTCGTGAGTAGCCTCTCGACTGCGTGAGCGGCGTTAACGAGTCTGCCCCCGGAGAAAACCCGAACGAGTTCCCGACTCTTTTAAGCTTCGCGACGTAAGCATGGCCCACTAGGGGTCGCGGAAGTCCAGGGTAGAGCACGCCGACCTCTCCTAGCTCTCCGCCCCATGACTGGATCGTGAAAGTTTCACCTTCTTTGGGAAGCCAACCGCCATCGTCGGTGAGAGCCAAGATCCTTCGAAGGCGTGCAACTGAGGAGCGTGTGGCAAAGAGTTCGGGGTGACTTGTTGCGTTGTTTTCTTCAATCTCGATTTCGGCAGTGAATAGTGGGTGTGCCGGCAGCTCGCTTTCCGGAGGGAAAAGAGCGGCACTAGCTGCAAAGGCAATGAGGCTAAAGAATCCAAAGAGTTTCAATATCTCTATTTTACCACCACAGACTAACAAGAGTACCATCCGATTTGTGAATTACTCTGTGAGTCAAAAAAAGGCGCGTGAACAAAAAAAAGCGGTACTGCAACAAAGGCGGTCGCTCCCGCATTCTTTGCGCCGTGCGTACCATTTTGGGATGGGGGTGTTTTGTTTTGTTCTGTACGCGTTCTGGTTAGATAAAAGCACCGCTACCTATTTGATTGCGGGAGTCGGCGGCCCTTTGGTGTGTTTTGATATCTTGCGATTAAACTCGTCGGTAGTGCGCAATCTGGTCCTGCGTTACTTCGGCCCGCTCATGCGGAGAAATGAAATACTGCGTGTGTCTGGAAACTCCTTTTTCATTCTGGGGCTTTTTTGCGCAGTGGCTTTTTTTTCGAAACCTGTAGCGCTGCTGAGCATCCTTTACCTCGCTGTGGGGGATCCTTTGGCGGCTTTTGTGGGAACCCGGTTTGGTCGTACCAAGCTTTGGTCTGGAAAATCACTGGAGGGGGCGCTAGCGAATGCGGCTGCAAGCTTTTTGCTGACTGCGGCTTTCTTCGTGAGTTACCTCGATTCCTCTTACACTGCAGGCTTTGTGGGGGGTTGTGTTGGGGCTTGCGTGTCGACTGCTTCGGAACTCGTTCCCTTGGAAATCGACGATAACTTTAGCATCCCGTTACTCGCCGCAATTCAGTTGACGCTGATTGACCACTTCTTTGGACTATTCTAAAATCAACTTTTCAAAATCAAACACTCTTTTGAGGTAACTCATGGCTAAGAAAAGTAGCGCTCCATCTCTCGTTGTCCAATCCAAAGTAAAAGACGTTGTTCGCAAAGCGAAAATGAAGTGCTCTTCCGACGTGATTGATGCAGTGAGTAAGCTTGTGCATACTCAACTGATGAAGGGTGTCGAACGGGCCAAGGCGAACGGGCGCAAAACGTTGCGTGGTGCGGATCTGTAGGGTTAATCGAGGATACAGACTCTGAGGCCTCGCGGGTAAGCGCGCCGCTCCGCGAGGTCGCCGCTTGGAGGAACTTTGGAGAGCTCTTCGCTCACTTTCGGAAAAAGCCGCAGCGATACAGATTCGATTGTTCGGTTTCTCGACGAAGAGCTTAGGCCCCAAGCTGGCTTCTCCATCCGGGACGAGTACCCGGCAGTCTTTCAGGAGCTCCCCGGCGGAGTTTCGTTTTATGCAGAGCAGAACGGCAAGATTGTCGCCCACGTTGCCTGCCTGACGCGTATTTTCAGGGCCCCTCGTTTCCACTTCAAAGTTGGCCTTATCGGCTCGGTTGTGACCGCCCCTGAGTACCGAGGGGTGGGGCTCGCAAGCGGTTTGGTGCGGACAGCTCTCAGTGAACTAAAAAATTCCGGTTGTTTTGTGGCGGTGCTTTGGGCTGAAAACCCGATGATGTACCAGGCGCTTGGTTTTGAGCGCGCGGGCAGAGAGCAGGCACTCCAGTTTTCAGCGCAAGAAATCCGCGATGACGACTTAGGCGAACCGGTTCATGAGTATGATCCCAAACGGCACGCGGAGGGAGTTTGGCGTCTTTACCACCAGCACCGATGGACGCTGGATCGGTCGCTTCAAGAAATGAAGCGTCTGTGCCGGATCCCGGAAGCAAAGGTTTTTGTCACTTTAAACGCAGACTCAGTCACTTCTTATTTGGTAGTGCAGAAGGGGCTCGACTTTCCGAACTACATCCACGAGTGGGGTGGGCGCATGGAAACGGTACGAAACAATATCGCCCGGGTTCAAAAGCAATTTTACCCATCGAAAGATCTCACTTTGATCGCTCCTGCTGGGTATGACCTAAGCGTGATCCGCCCGCTGGCGAAGAGCCATAGCTTGGGGGTCGTTGGGATGATGAAGCTATTGGATAGAGGAAGGCTTCGGGCCGTGTATTTGGACTACTTGAAGGCGGAAGGCAAGCCTCTCTGGCTCGATGAGTCTTGGGGGGGCGATGGTCGAAGTGTTTCGACCAAAACCGACTCGGAGTTTCTAAAGGCCGTGTTGGGAGACGAAGGCGTAGGGGAACACCCGGAGCTCCCGTTCTACCTTTGGGGTTTTGATTCCATCTAGTGCAAGGGGCTGTACCGTTATGTGGATAACTCATTTCGCGGGTGCTTTTTGAGCCTGAATTCGTTGCGCCTTCTTCGCGTACAAAGAGTACGCCGTCGTCGGCCCAACGAATTCAGGC
>JANPJT010000008.1:0-14325 GCA_031425635.1 Pseudomonadota bacterium | reverse complement strand
AGCTCAGCTGGATAGAGCACCTGGCTTCGAACCAGGGGGTCAGGAGTTCGAATCTCTTACCGCCCACCATTCACCCAGAGACCCCATGCCCCCTTTAATGATGGGTAGTCTTTTTTTTTGTCTTATCCAGTGGATCTCTATCGTCCTAGCCCGAGCCGCTGGCTTCGCTCAGCTAACAAGCCACTGTATTTCTTTTTTGCCTCATCTTTTAAGAAGCACCTCGAAATCAAATCTTCCCAGATCTTTAGATTTGCATCGAAAGTAGCAATGCATTCGCTGAATACCTTCTCGGGCAAGCCTAGCCTGCCGACGGCGAAGTACTCTTTGAAATCTTTCAGTTCGAGCTTTCGTTTCTTTCCATTGAGCGGCAACGCCAACTCTTCTTGAGCGTTGGGCATCGCAATGGTCGTATTGATCAAATCGTAACAAGGGGAGAGCTCTACTTTGTCTCCGCGCGTGATCAGGGAGAAATTCTTCAGATGCATATCCTCGTTACCCACAAGGAAATTGAATAAAGTTACTTTTAGCAGTTTCGCCTTTTCAGGAACGGGGAACGTGCAGTGCTGCTCCATTATTGAAATGAGTTTCTCCATGGTCCAATCGTATTTTGTGTCTCTGGTCTGGCCTGCGAGTTGGGCAAAGTCCTCCAGCGCTAGTTTCCCGGACTGACCGAGGCGATCAAAGCGCCTAACGAAGTAGGTCATTGACCCGTCAGCACAGTAGATTAGCCCGTGAAATGGGATCTCAAGTCCAATGGAAGACGCGAGTCGCATCGTCAGATCTTCGTTCTCGGGTAACTGTTCGTATATTTGGTTTTGCGGCTTCAGAATAAAGCGACCACCCCTTTCGACCAGCTCGAAAGTGGAATTTTTTACGTTGAGTACCGCACTGAGTTTCGCTTGAACTCCCTGTATGGACATTTTGGCGGCACGAGTGGCGGCCTCTCGGCGTTGTTGATCCGCTGAAAAGGGAAAGTCATGCAGCTGCCTCAGAGCCGGAGTGAGTAACTTGAGTCCACGGTCAGAGTATTGAGCGCTGGCCGCTATGGGTTCATAGGTAATGGGGCAATATTTCACTCCAGCCCCCTGACAGTGACGGCGCCAACCATGTCCTCGCCAACCGCTACGAGTTGTCCGAAGTAGTCATGTCGATCCAGTTTTGCTTGGCGTAATAGCCCCTCCAGCTGATTTCCCTCTGGAAGGAGGCCATCAAAAAAGGGTGGGAAGGAATCAAACAAGAACGGGTTTTCAGTTAGCGGCATTGTCAGTGAAACCGCGGGCCCTTGATATTCCGGGCTATACGTAAATCGAAAGCGCTTTCTCTTTTCAAGTTCTTGAAGGGTGCCCGCAAGGACGCCGTGCACGTAGACTTCTGCGCTCCTCATTTCTTCCACGACCTAAACGCCTGCATCAGCGGACTCTCAAATCGGACTTTGATATTGAGAACGCCGAAAAGTTTTTGAAGCGTATCGAACTGCACGGTGGTCTTGCCATGCTCGATATCAAATACGGCTGCCTTTCCAATCCCAGCCAGCTTCGCGGCTTCCAATTGAGTAAGGCCGCTTTTTTTTCGGTGGAATGCCACCATGCGACCCACCTCTTCAGCCTGGCTCTTGAGTCCCTTAGCGGTCATTGCGTACTCTCTTACTGTTAAAGCAGTAAAAAGAGCCCTCCATCCCCTATTGTTCGGCATTTTGAGGAGGAAATAAAGGTTTTTTACTGCTTAAACAGTAAAAAAGTTGCGATTGAGGGCTGGGGGACTAATCCTTTAAGTATTTCTACCCCGGGTACTGCTATAGCGGGAAATTTTAGTTAACTATTGTAGTTCATTAACTATTTTAGTTCAAAAGGTTCCGCGTCTTTTTACCGAAAAGTTCCAGAGGTCCTTTGGATGAAGTATGGCTGCGCACTTTTTGCGATCATTGCCATGCTGCTCGTTACGAGCAGCTGCGGCAGGGGTTTGTGCGTGAACGGGTGGTGCAGTGCCGGTATCACGTGCCCCACGAACTACCTCGCGGTGGGTCGGAACACGGACGTTTTAGTGAGTAAAGCTTTTTGTGTCAGCAAGTACGAGATGAAAATCCTGGGCGATGATAATGGGAACCAAGCTTACAGTGCCGCTTTCGTGGCCGACTCGCGCGTTTCGGGAACGCCGTGGGTGAATATCGATCGCAACCAAGCGATCACCGAGTGCCAGGCATTGGGAGCAGGCTATGACTTGATTTCCAACGCCCAGTGGCAGGCAGTGGCACGCGAGATAGAGCTTGCGCAAACAGCGGGCGTTTATTTTAATTGGAGCAACGGCTCCACTTCGGGAGGGAATGCGCTCAACCGAGGGCATTCGGATGTCAGTCCTGTCAATATCCTTGCTGCAAGTCTGGATAGCGATCCGTGTTTCGGCACCGGCCAAGTCAGCTGTGCCAACAACACGAACGCTGACTTCACTCAAAAACGAACCCATACGCTTGCTAGCGGAGAAGTCATCTGGGACGTGGCGGGCAATGTTTATGAGTGGGTGAAGCAGGACATCGTTGCAGGCCCTCCTTATGAAGGGGGCAATAATTACATTTCCCAACAGCCGTGGACATCTGACCTCAACCACCCAGAGATGTGGGGACCTTTTGGAAACTACTCTGCCAAAAACTCCGGTGAATACGGTGGGTTAGGTTTCGGCAACTTGGGTTTTTCCGCTGGCGCCGTGTTCCGGGGCGGCAGCTGGAGCTTCGGCGCCTCTTCGGGCGTGTTCTCCGCTTTTCTGACCCAAGGCCCGTTGTTCTCGGCCTTCAGTCTCGGGTTCCGCTGTGTGTCTGCTGCTCCCTGAGCCGACTTGAGCATCAGGCTATTGGGAACAAAGAAGTACCCACTTACTTTTGGACGAGAATCGGGGAAGACGGTACCCACTTCCGCCTTTTCACCGATTTTTAATGGAGGACGGCTTCGCTGAAAGTGACTGGAAGTGTCTTTACGGTTGATGGTAACCTGATTTCTGGGTGGAGGACGTTTCTTGTCCCTGGGTCTGAACCGCCCACCACTTCGGGAAGGCGGCACCATGACGAAATCTCTCCAAGAAACTTTTGCTCCTCACAACGCGTGTTTCGGGTGTGGCCCAGCAAACCCCAAGGGCCTGCACGTGCGTACTTTCATTGAAGGCGATACGGCCGTAGCGACTTGGAACCCACAACCGCATTTTGAAGCTTTTCCAGGAGTGCTCAACGGTGGGATCATCGGTGCCCTACTGGATTGCCATTCCAATTGGGCGGCCGCGTGGTTTCTAATGCAGCAATCCAACGAACCGACTCCGCCTTGCACGGTGACGGCGGAGTTTTCGGTTAAGCTGCTTCGGCCAACTCCCACTCAAGGGACGATCCAGCTCGTTGCCAGAGTGAAAGAACTAAAAAGCGATCGGGCATGGATCTCCGCTGAACTCATTGCGGGCGGAAAAACCTGCGATACGTGCCTCGGCCTTTTTGTCGCCGTCAAGCCAGGGCACCCCGCGTACCACCGCTGGTAAAAGGTTTACGTCGCGCAGGGCGTTGTTTAGGAAGTTTGACAGCAGTGGCTTCCGGTCTTCAAGCTAATGGCATTCGCACGGTAGTTCCCAAAAAAACAAGGAGCGCCCTTAAATGCATGCACTAAAGACTTTTAGTTTAGTCACCGCGTTGTTTCTAGTTTGCCTTTCTTCTTCGCAGGGCGGCCCCCTGGTCTTTAAGGCACGAGTGTTTAGCATTGCCGATGGGGATACCGTGAATGTCCTGGACCGGGCATCGAAGCTTTGGAAGATCCGCTACTTGGGAGTCGATGCGCCGGAGCTGCATTTTTTAAATCAGGCACAAGGAGAATGGGGAGCTAAAGCATCCGACGCGCTCCACGCGTTGATGCACGCAAAGCCCGCGGAGCGAGATCGCAAGCGCCGAGTGGTGCGCCCGGCCGAAGATTTGACTTCGGGCAAGCCCATTGAAGTCGAAGTGCGTTTGGAAAGGTTGGATAGGTATGGTCGGTGGCTAGGCTACGTGAATTATGCAAACCGCGTCACAAACTTGGAGATGGTGAAAGCCGGTTGGGGAGTTCCGTACCTCTATTGTTCCAAAGAGGAATGCGGCCGTGATTGGCCCAGAACGGCCGAGGTCGATAAGTACGTTTCCGCCTGCAAAGCGGCACAAGCTGCGAAGCTCGGCATTTTTGACCCTAAAGACGAGATGACGGAAACGCCCGACGAGTTTCGTCGGCGTTTAGATGGTGGCGCTTTTTACCAGTACGTGGGGGACTACCAGTCTAAGAAACTCTATAAGCCCCAAGACGGTGGCCAAGTGGCTGCGTGTGATCGCATACGGTTCGAGCGGGAAGACGATGCTTTTGCGCAAGGCTATCGGTATTAAGGACAGCGGCGGAGCACGTGTTCGAGCGGCCGGATGGTTCCGAGATCATTGTATTCCGGGTTTAGAAACGCCACTGTCCCTGCGCGTTCGGTCCAGGTAAATCGAGTGGGCACGCCCCCTTGCGTTAGAGAGTCTTGGACCGAGCCGTCGGCAAGGGTTTCTCTCCAAACTTGGGTTTGGGCGTAAGGAAAATAAAGGTAGCCCGGGTCGCAAGAGCCGCCCGCCGGGCAAAAGGGCATGGTCAGGATAAATTCGCTCGAGTCGGCGAAGACATCTGCTAAAGCATTTTCGGGTTTGGGCTGCACTCCATCCGCTGTTTCGACGCAATAAGTGCTTTGCCGTTCTGCCGCCCATTCTCGGGGATCTACTGCCACCCCCGCGTAAGCTCCTTGAAGAGAAAGAAGAATCACCAAAAAAAGGATCGATTGCGCCATGCCGTGCCCCCTTGCCTCCCTATAGGATCTCGCGACCTCGGGCCCAGCGCAAGGGGCATGGCCGTGTGTGGTAGAATCGCGGCATGCGCAAAGAGATTGGCTTTTCGGCTGGGGTTCTGGGGCTCTTTTTCTGCTGCGGGGCCTGGTCGGATGACCGGCTTTGTTTTGGCGATTTTAGTGAAAAGGTTGAAAAACCTTTGCTGAGGGCTCCTCCGTTGCAGCCGGGCAGCATCAATTCCCAGGAGGGAAAGCGTGCGAGCGACGGCGCCGAGTATGCCGGGGCTAGAGCGGTGGTGCGTAAGCCGCTGAAAGAGCTCTACGCTTGGTTGCTTGACCACACGAATTGGAAAGACATGGCCAAAACTCGGCTCAAAACAGTCGAGAGCAAAAAGCCCGGATACATGGCATTCCATACGGTCGATGTCGATGTGAATGTCTGGGCCTTTATTCGGATTCAATGGGTAGAAGAATGGGCCTACGCGCTCGTAGAAGGCACACCCAAAGATCCCAAAGAAATCCAAGTTTCCTACCAAAAAAAATCGGGAACGGGCCATTTGCCCAAGCTATGCGGGTCCGTGACTTTGAAAGCGATTTCCCCGAAGCAAACGGACGTCTATTTTTACGAAGAAGCCGTCGCAGAGCGTTACCACTGGGAACAAATGCTGGAAATGCACACCAATAATTTAAAGAGGCTCGACGGAGAAGAGAAAAAGTGAGCCGCGATGGATTCGAACCATCGACCCCATCCTTAAAAGGGATGTGCTCTACCAACTGAGCTAGCGGCCCCCAGGGCCGAAGGTTTACCTTTTACTCAGGGTGAAGGCAAGCAAAGTCGGTGTGTTATACTTCTAGCGATGGCCCCTTTTTTCCATTTTGCCGCCTGTTTCCTGGTTTTAGGTTGCACCGCCAAACTGGCGCCGACCGAAACCCTTGAGCTGAGCCTTTATTCGGGCATCCGGCAGATTGTGAACATCAACGATACGGAAGAAAAGGTTCTGGAACGGACTTCGTTTAAGCCCGAGCGAGTGGATCTTTCAGCGGATCCAGGGGTCGGAAGGGTCAAGTTTTCGCACCTGCTCTTTTTTAAGGAGCTTGGTACCCGCGCTTATTTTCGAAATGGGCGAGTGGCGTTGATTGAGCTTCAGGATCCTTTCCTCGGGACAGTCCAAGGAAAGAAACTCAAAGTGTTTAAGCTAGAGAAGGCAGATCCCGCAACCTGGGAGCAAGTCTTGACCGCCGAACTCGGAGTGCCTAACTCCCGATCAGGCGGTGGGACGTTTGGTTCCGAAGCCTTTTTTTATGGGTGGGGAGATGTCTCTTTCAACGCTACCGGGCCAAATGAAATTGGCATCTACCGGGATCCGGAAATCGCAAAGTTCCGCGAAGTCTCTTTTGGCCGAAAGCTCAGTTTTTTCAAGTAGCCGCGGGCTCCCTCAGCAAAGTGCGGCCGCTCAGCGGACCGTCAACCGAACAAACTTCCGCTTCCCGCAGCTCACGACGATTTGCGTGCCCGTTTGAAAGCTTTGCCTTTCCGCAGTGACTGGCTTGCCGTCGAATTTCACAGCCCCTTGCGAAACCATGCGTTTTCCATCGCTGGTGCTTGCCACCAGGCCTAGCTCTTTTAAAAGGGCCGGGATCCAAATGTCTCCGGAGGGAATGGTTTTCTCTTCCATTTCATCAGGCACGCCCCCTTGGGCGAACACTTTGTGGAAAGAATCTTTCGCAGCCGATGCCGCGGAGCCCGAATGGAACCTTGCTGCAAGCTCCACTGCGAGTGCCGATTTCACTTCTTTAGGGTTCAGGCCCGCTTTCATTTTTGCAAAAAGTACTTCAATTTCTTCCGTCGTTTTTGCGCTGAGCAGATCATAGTACTTGCGCAGTAGCCCGTCAGGAATGCTCATCAACTTGCCGTAAATCTGCTCGGGCGCGTCGTTGACTCCCACATAGTTCCCAGCCGACTTGCTCATTTTCTGGACGCCGTCGAGCCCTTCGAGCAAAGGCAAAGTAATGCAGATCTGGGGCTCTAGTCCGTAGTCTTTCATCAGCTCTCTTCCCAAGAGCAAATTGAAAATCTGGTCCCTGCCACCGAGTTCAACGTCGGCTTTGAGCGCTACGGAGTCGTAGGCCTGAAGGAGCGGGTAGAGAAATTCATGGACGCCAATGCTTTGGCCTTCTCGGTAGCGGGTCTTAAAGTCTTCGCGCTCCATCATTCGCGCGACGTTTGCTTTGCCGGCTAAGCGAATAAAGTCGTAGCTCGTGAACTTGTCGAGCCACAGGCTGTTAAAGACCACTTGGGTTTTAACGGGGTCTAAGATTTTGAAAACCTGCTGCTTGTACGTTTCAGCGAAAGCAGCGACTTCTTCTCGAGTAAGCTGCGGTCGAGTTTTGCTTTTGCCAGAAGGATCCCCGACAAGCCCGGTAAAGTCTCCAATCAAAAAGACGACTTGATGCCCCAGGCGTTGAAAAACCGCCATTTTTTGAAGGAGCACCGTGTGCCCTAGATGCAGGTCAGGGGCCGTCGGATCAAATCCCGCTTTGATGATAAGCGGCTTATTCTTTTCCAAAGACGTTCGGATCTTTTTGTGGAGATCCATTCTGCTGATGAGATCTTCCGTTCCCCGGCTAATTTCTTTAACCTGGGCCTCCGCGGCTTGCTCAATCGTCACTCCACTCCCCCTTCTTCATTCATGTCCAAATGGCTAACCGTGTGTCGGATGCGTTCAATCGAAGAAGCGGTTCCGTCTTCGTTGATGTCGATGACCACACAGCAGATGCCTGGGTTCTGGGTAGCGATTCTAAACCCTTGGGGCCTTTTCGTCTTGAATCGTTTGATGACCGGGTCGGGGTGCATTCCGATCACCGAATCAAAAGCGCCCGACATGCCCACGTCGGTGATGTATGCGGTGCCGCCTGGGAGAATGCGTTCGTCGGCCGTTTGGACGTGAGAATGGCTCCCGACTACGGCTGCCACTTTACCGGCCAGAAACCAGCCCATCGCGTACTTCTCGCTGGTTGCGTCAGCATGCATATCCACGAAAATGGGCACGCCCTCGGGCGCACCGTCTAAAATCCAGTCTGCGGCTGAAAAGGGGCATTCGCAATCTTCCATAAAAACACGGCCAATCAAGTTGACCAAAAGGATGGATTTCCCTCGGTTTTGGAAGAGGGCATGGCCCGCACCGGGGCAGGGGGAGTCGGCCGGATCAGGGAGGTTGGCAGGCCGCAATACCCGGCGATCGCGCTCCAAGATATCGAATATTTCTCGGTTGTCCCAAACGTGGTTGCCCGTCGTAAACCCGTGGAAGCCCAAATCCGACATTTCGCCTAGGGTTTTGAAGTTCACCCCTCGGCCTCCGGCTAAGTTCTCCACGTTGGCGAACAAAAAGTCGGGGTCGTATTTTGCCAGAAGGGCTGGCAAAGCGGCAGCAACTGCCCGCCGGCCGGGTTTGCCGAAAACATCGGCGAAGAAAAGGACTCTGGTTTTATTTTCAGTCATGGCCGCACCTGGCCGCGGAAGATAGCACCTTTTTCGGTAATTACAGCCCCCATCCTGACATCGTTTGGATCTTGGTCGAGGGGCTCCTTCGATAGTTGGCTAGACCAGCAGACGCCGTAAAAACGGCTTATGAGAAGAGCAAGGTAGCGGTCATAGAAGCCTGCTCCGCTGCCCACCCGAGCCATGAATGCGTCAAACGCTAAGCCGGGGACTAGGAAAAGATCGTTCTCGCCCCAGTCGCGGACTGGGTTCGTGAGGGGTGGCTCCAGGATCCCGCCAAAACCCGGCCGAAGCTCCTCGAGAGAGCGGACGGGAAAAAACTCCATGCGATTTTTGGCAACGACTCGAGGAAAAACGCAGCCGTTTGGCTTCAAGGCCCAAAGCGACCGTAAGTCGACTTCCCACGGCCTTGGAGTAAATAACGCGAGCCGGGGCGCCTTCTGAAGCTCGGGGAGGCTCGATAGAACTGCGCAAACACCCTCGCTCGGCCACTCCGTCTGGGCCTTCAGCACCTGCCGAGCCCAGGCTCTTGCTTCCGCTTTCGGTACTCCGCTATGCACTGGGGTGCGGGGGGTTTAGCTCGCGTTCAATTCGCTCGAGGATGTCGCCCGCTCGAGACAACAAGGTTTCCTTTTGGATTTCCACTTGGGCTCGGGCATGGAGAAAGCGACTGGAGAACTCTACAGCAGCAAGGACCGCCACTTCGGCGGGGACCATTCGGGGATGGGCCTCAATAATCGATTTGATTTCCGACTGAACGAGGCGTTTGACTTCAGCCAAGTGCGCTTCCTTTTCGTCACTGCGGATATTAAAGCTGTGGTTATGGATGAAGATTTCAATAGATGCCATAACGACTACTCTAGGCGACTACTGCCGTCTGATCAATTGTGCCGAACACGGAAGTCCCATTTCGCTCCACATTCATCCACACATGGTCGCCAGGTGCGAGCCAGGGAGTAAGGGCTTTTCCGTGGTCGAGAATTTCTTGGAAGCGTTTTTCTACCAAGCAAGCAAACCCTCGGGTTTTATCGTGGTTGGAGACTGTTCCGGTTCCGATGATGCTCCCTGCGGACAGCGGCCTAGTCCGACAAGCGTGGGCCACCAGTTCACCAAACGAAAAATGCATTTCCTTCCCATTAGGGTTACCAAAAAGCTCGCCATTCAACTTGATGGTCAAGTCGGCTGCTACCCGCTTTCCGTCCCAAAAATCTCCTAGCTCATCCGCAGTCACGACGATCGGAGCAAATGCAGAATTGGGCTTCGACTGAAGAAAGCCAAACTTCGATTCGATTTCCTCTTTCACAAGGACTCGGTAGGTAATGTCGTTAAACAAAGTGAATAGCGCAAAGTGCTTCTCCACTTCATCGGGCGATGCCCCTTTGGGGACGTCCGTCGTGATAACTCCGAATTCGCCTTCAAAATCGCCGCCAAACTCGACGTTCATCAGGTCTAACGGAGCCTGCGAAGAAAGGAGGCAGTCAGAAACGCCTTGGTACATGAGCGGGACTTTTTTTGCCGATTCCGGCATTTCGTCGCCGCGGGACTTTCGTGCGCGCACTACGTGGGAAAGAAAAGCGCTCCCATCGTAGAAACCGGGCGCGTAAGGAAGGGGAGCAAGAGCTTTCGCGGGATCAAAGCTAAAAGCCTCCGGTAGTTTTCGGGCGTTCAGTCCGTCCGAAAGCGCTTTGAGAGCGGGCGCGGTTTCTTGCCACGTTTCAAGTGCGCCCAGCAATGTTTGCGGCATTCCCGAGGGGATTTTAAGCGCGAGCGTGTTATCGCTCGAGACGAGTACGAGTTGCCCATTCTTTTGGCCAGACTGCAGGGTGGATAGTTTCATTAAATTCCCAGTTCTTGTTTTAAAAAAGTATCCGGCTCCTCAAGGCTACAACTCCCGAACGTAGCACCATGGATCCGCCGGATCGCTTCGATCTTTTCTGTTTCAAGCGAATGGCCGTTCCATTCAAAACTAGTTTCCGTGAAGCGAAAGGCTTTAGGATCTTGCTCTTCCAAACAGAGTTTTATTTCGGATTCAGCGAACGCATCCAAACCCAGAGCTGATGCGAAGGCAAGTGCGCCGAAGAGGTTTACAAACCCGTAGTCCCCAGGCCGTGTGACGGCGTGGTGGAGGCCTTGGGTTGCTTTGAGCTTCAATCGATTTTGAGCGCACGCCAGAAGGACTTGGCTAAGTTGAGAAGGGTTTGGGAAATACTTTCCCCCGGTCCGAACTTTTAGCCCGGCTTTCCCTGGGCTGTCGGGGTTTTCGTCGCACCAATCCGCCAAAGCGCTCGAGGCGCTCGCCAGCCGTTCTTGCCAATTTTCTTCTAATGAAATTTCAAAGAAAACGTCCGAGGAGAGAACGCCGCCGGCCGCACGCAAAGTGCTTGCTAACGTGGAACCCGTTTCCGCGTCGGGCGGCAGCTTGGTTTCATAGGCGAAAACTCGCTGGCGCAGCGAGCTATCGACAAAGCGTTCGTTAAAGCGCTTACACTCTTTCATTTCAAAAACAAAGCAGCGCATAAGCTCGTCCGCGGTCGCGACTGGGCTACCGATCACCGCCAGAGGCAGGGGAGTTCCGTCGGACCCTGCGTCATACCAGGCTTTCGGGGAAACCCGCTTTAAGTCGTCAATCGTCAGCACCACTTTAGAAAGCAGCCACGGGTGAACTGCGTGCTTTCGAAACCGACACGCTTCTACCATCGCGGCGGGGAGTTTGAGGCTAGCGGGCGCGAACGTCCCTGCGTAGTCGATAAGGCTGCCTAAGAGCGCGTGGGCTGAAGAATAGTGCATGCGAGGCTAACGTAGCGGAAACAACGAGCGAATTCAAACTTGAGTAAAGGCTGCGGTCTGACGATAGAGCTAGTGGAACCAAAACCAACCTCGAGGCATTTTTAAAATGCGATCCCCTTACTTGCCCGTAGAAGAAAGCACCTTAGAAAACTCCAGCGGCGACTTTGAAAACTTCAAAGCCGAGTCGAGAGATCAATGCGGCTACTGCAACTCCCGTTTGCTTTACACCCACGAGCTCAACCTGAGTCTTTTCGAAGTGGTGGAAAGCTGCCGTTGTTCTGGGTGCGGCGTGACAAAAACCCCGCAGCGTTTCAGCCTCCAGTAAACTGGCTGGCAACCCGTTACCGAAGCCTACAGCGAGAATAGTACGTACACTTCATAGGCACCCAAGGCGATCATCAAAGCGCTCACGATGCGGCTCGCGGTTCCTGAAGAAGCTGAAGCAATCCCTTCCATGCAAACACCTGCGAGCGGTACTCGTGTCGCAAGGGAGCTAAAAGGGCTCGACGCGACGAGTGCAAACAAAACAAGGATGGATAAAAAGCGGTGGACTGGGTTCACGTTGCTAAAAAGCGCACCTGCCGCCCCTAAAAAGCAAAAGCAGAGCGATAGCGTTTGGCCCAATGCTGGCCCCGAAAGCAAAGAGCTCCCCTCGGGAGTTTTGTACTGCAGCAAAGTCATAAGCGCGGAATGGTCGATACTATCCAGAACCGCGAGCCAGCTCGTTCCAGAAAACAAGCAGCCGATTGCGAAGGGGGCTAAGAAGAAGCCGAGATTCCGCAGCCAAATTTTACTTTCCAGAAAGCGTTGGACGCTCCAAAACAAATACAAGTAGACCGGTAAGAGAGTGATAGCGATCGGATCCATCGCGGCAAGCCCCAGCGACGCTACTCCAGAGGTGAGCCACTTTTGCTCTAGAGCGGCTCGGATGGAAAGAGTGAGTAGAAAACAAACCAAAGTTAAGCTTGACCCGAGGCTCAGCTCGTAACTCGTAGGCCACAGCAGAACAAAAATCGCTCCGAGCCGTGAGATATCGCTGGTGACCATGCGATTGAACAGCGCAACCAGCTCGTTCAGAAATAGAAGCAAAAACACATTCGACAGGATGATCAAAACGAGAGCGGGTCGCCAGCCCGAGAGTGAGGTGACAGTATTCGCTACCCAGTAATAGGGGTTGCGTGTTTGGTAAATCGCCTCTTTGAATGAAAGGCTAGCAAGGCGAGTAACGGCCGCCACTTCTGGCCCCGCCGCCGCTTTCTCCACAAGCTTTTCGAAAATAGGAGTCTTACCAAGCTTGCCGGAAACGGTAGCAGCGAGCATCGCAACGAGAATGAGAAAGGCTCGATGAGTCAAAAATGCTAAAAATACTTTCCACATGCGAGATCAAAGAATACCAGCAATTCGCCTGGAGTTCTAAATTTCGCCGAGGCGGGCTTTGACTAAAGTCAAAGCCACAAGGCCGGCTGTCTCAGCGCGGAGACGGTTTGCGCCGAGTCCTAAAAAGGAAGCGCCGCTTTCCTGCACTTCTTTTGCTTCTTCACGGCTAAAACCGCCTTCTGCGCCTACTAGCAAGTCGACCCCCGCTCCGCTCCATTCAAATTTCGATTGGCGCACATTCTCATCACAGAACAGGAGCAAGCGGCTTTTGTCTCGTTGTGCCAGCCAGGCGGGAAGAGTGAGCGGTAAGTGGACTTGCGGGAAAAAAGCGGACTCACACTGTTTGCAGACTTCCTCTACGACACTTTGCCAACGGTCGGGATTCCACCCTTTCAAAGTAGTCGAGTGCCTAGTCTGCAAGGGTTGAAGTCCAAATACGCCCAGCTCGGGGGCTCGGCGAAAAATAAAATCGAGCGCTTGGCCTTTGGGAATACCAAAACAAAGCGTGATGCTGGAGGCTTTGCCTCCCGTTTCAACGGTAAGCACTTTTGCGACCGACTGTTTCGGCTTCACCAGCGTCAAAACGGCTGCGGCCACTGACCCTTTGCCATCGATGAGAACGACTTCCGCCCCCACTTCGAGGCGAAGGACTTTGGCTAAATGGTGAGACTCCTTCTCGTCCAAAAGGATTTCATTGCCTGGTGCCAGCGGAAAGTTTGAAATGAAGCGGTGCATAATGTTTAGATACTCTCTTTAGCCCGCAACGAAAATCCGGTTGCGGCCACTTTCTTTGGCTTGGAAGAGTGCTTGGTCGGCGCGCTCAATCAACTCGTTTATCCCAGGCCCATGCTTGGGGAACAAAGCAATCCCGATGCTCACCGTCAAATAGGCGGGCTTGGTCCGGCCTTGAAAGACCGTCCCTTCCACCACCGTCTTTAGCCTTGTAAACAGTTCCATCGCAATGGGAAGGGATGCCTCCGGGAGGATCACAATAAACTCTTCGCCCCCGTACCTGCCTACAAAGTCGGTCTTGCGTAGGTTAGACGCGAGCGCAGCCGCGGTTTTTTTAAGGGCCTCATCCCCACAGAGGTGCCCTTCCATGTCATTAAAGGATTTGAAGTGGTCCACGTCGATCATCCCGACGGCTATGGCTCTTCCGTAACGCTCGGCGCGGTTTACTTCCTCCTGAAAGCGAAGAAAAAGGGCCCGCCGGTTTGCAATGCGCGTCAAAGGATCCGTCATTGCAAGCTCGCTGAGCTTTTCATTGGCTCGGCTGAGCTCTTCAGTGCGTTGCGCGACTTTCTTTTCAAGCTCCAAGTTCGCCTGCTTCAGCTGAACCAGTAAGTCTGCGTTGTGCTTTAAAAGGGCGTGGCGCTCGACTGCTTGCTTTAGCGTGAGAACCAGCTCTGCGTTCTCCCAAGGCTTCGTAATGTAGCGGTAGATTTCCGCAACGTTGATGGAATCCAAAAGAGTCTGGGAGTCGGTGAATGCCGTCAGCACGAGGCGCGTTGTCAAAGGGCGAAGCTCGGCGGCTTTAGTAAGGAACTCCGCTCCTGACATGGCGGGCATTTTTTGGTCCGATACCACCGCGGCAAATTCTGTTTGGCAAAGGAGGTCCAGTGCCCGAGCGGGATCCGTCTCGATCGTCGTGTCAAAATCCGTTTGGAGTGTCCTGCGGAGGGCTTCAAGGTTGGAGATCTCATCGTCCACCAACAGCACTTTTGGTCTAGTTGCCATGCCCCTCTGAGGATGCCGTCGAAATGGGGGTTCGTAAAGCAACGACTGGGCCCGTTCGTTTGTTATACTGGAAAGGCAAAAGGATCTCCCTTTTGTGCCTTACAGCTTTGGTGCACCTA
>JANPJT010000007.1:0-3050 GCA_031425635.1 Pseudomonadota bacterium | reverse complement strand
AAATACATTCCCCGGATTTATCAGAACCGAAATTCTCTGAAACGATCCACCGCGGCATTTTACGAATAATCACATGGGCACCGCCGAAACCATGCCAAGAAAAGCCCTTCCCTTTTTTTCCGAAAACAGACCCGTAGCCGAAAGGCGTAGGGTTCCAAGCGGGCAACCAACAAAGATTCAAGGACCAAGCACTAGCAATCCCCAAAACCACAACCAACATCGCGCGCAATATCCAGGCGTTTGCGCCAATGCCGACGCAACTCACCCGTACTTGTCTCGATGGGCCGCTTTCATTTGCTGGTAATCCCCGTTCGCTTCAACCCGCTTCCAAGCTCGGTAAAACACTTCGGCGGCCGAGGCTTTTTCTTGGTCCAAGTGGTAGGGAAGGATCGTGCCGCTCTTGGAATATTTTTTGCCCCCTGGGTGGTTCGCGTAGCGCCGGGCTCGCGTGTACCCCATCTGAAGAAACTTTCGGGCCATATCCATGCCGACAAAATCCCGTTGAGACAGGTACCGCCGAAAAAGCCGGGAGATAGCGGCGGCAGATACCGTCGCTTGAGCAACGTTTTTGAATCGCCAAAAAGGCAGGATTTCGGATTTGTAGGGCTCCACCGAAAGGACACCTTGCTCACCCCGGCCCACCCGATAGATCGAGGGGTCTTTCCTCAGGTTTAGCTCTGCGTAATTGAGGGAGTAATCAAACGTTTTAGACAGCTTCACAGTCCACCTTTTCCTGCGGCACCTCGGCGGGCCCTTCATTCTTTAAGAGGTGCACTTCCCGGTCCAAATGCCTTCTCCTTAGTTTCTTAGGCTTGGGTAAACACTGACCAAGAAAGAAGGCCGACGGTGCGGCTCCTATCGCAGCTCCCTTCGAAGTGTTACTTTGCACTAGATGGCTGAACTCCCTTCTCTTCAACAGCGGCTTACGGCACCCGGAGACCCTCTCGACCGCTTCCTCGATTATGTTATCGAACAGGGCGTAGAACTTTATCCGGCGCAGGAAGACGCAATTTTGGAGCTGTACGCTGGCAAGAATGTGATCCTCAACACACCCACCGGTTCGGGTAAGTCCCTTGTTGCCGAAGCGCTCCATTTCAAATCGATCACCGATGGTAAACGCTCCTTTTACACAAGCCCGATCAAAGCCTTAGTGAATGAAAAATTTCTTGCCCTGTGCCGGGCTTTCGGTGCCGATCAGGTGGGCATGATCACAGGGGATGCCTCGGTGAACCCCGGAGCGCCCATCATTTGCTGCACTGCCGAAATCCTCAGCAACGAGGCTTTGCGAAGCGGTGAACACGCGCAAGTAGACGACATCGTGATGGACGAATTCCACTTTTATTCCGATCGCGACCGAGGGGTAGCCTGGCAGATTCCGTTGCTCACTCTGCCGCGGGCGCGCTTTCTGCTCATGTCGGCGACTTTGGGCGAGACTGAAGTCTTCGAGAAAGGCTTAACGCAGCTGACCGGCAGAGAAACGGTGCTGGTGCGTTCGGGAGAGAGGCCCGTTCCGCTCGATTTTATTTACTCTGAAATCCCTCTTCTGGAGCAAGTCCAAAAGCTTCTGGGCGAGGCAAAGGCCCCTATCTACCTTGTCCATTTCACGCAACGCGACGCCGCCGAAAGCGCCCAGAATTTTCTCTCTGTCGATTTCTGTACCAAAGAAGAGAAAAAGGAGATCTCTCGGACGCTTGAGGGAGTGAAATTTAAAAGTCCCTTCGGCAACGACATCCAGCGCCTTATCAAGCACGGCATTGGCATTCACCATGCCGGTCTTTTGCCCCGGTATAGGGTGCTTGTCGAGAAGCTCGCGCAAAGGGGTTTGCTCAAACTCATTTTCGGCACCGACACGCTGGGCGTGGGAGTGAACGTTCCCATCCGAACGGTTCTTTTTACAAAGCTTTGCAAATTCGACGGCCAGAAAACAACCCTCCTTTCGGTGCGCGATTTCCAGCAAATTGCGGGGCGCGCTGGACGCAAAGGCTATGATGACCGCGGCACTGTCGTAGCCCAGGCCCCTGAACACGTCATCGAAAACCTTTCCGCCGAACGAAAGGCCGAGGGTTCTTTGCACAAGAAAAAAGCCGTGAAAAAGAAGCCTCCGGAGAAGGGGTACGTTCCCTGGGGAAAGGACACTTTTGAGAAGCTCGCTGCCGGCAGCCCCGAGTCGCTGGTGTCTCGGTTCCAAGTGACCCATGCCACGCTATTAAACGTGCTCGCTCGACCAGCACAAATCGACCCCGATCCCTGCGGGTCGCTTCGACGCCTGATTCGGGTTTCGCACGACACAGACAAACAAAAAAAGCTCCATCAGAGACGCGCGTTCGCCCTTTTCCGTTCCCTTGTTGAGCGCAACATCATTGAGCTCACGCCGCACCTTCGCGTGAACCTGGAGCTACAGTCTGACTTTTCGCTCAACCAGACGCTATCGCTTTACCTTCTCGACACTTTAAAGCTGCTGGATGTCGAACAACCTGATTACGCTCTCGACCTATTGACCTTAGTGGAATCCATTTTAGAAAATCCCGACACTATCTTACGTTCCCAACTCAGCCGATGCAAAACGGAGCGGATGAGCGAATTGAAAGCGCAGGGGATGGAATTTGACGAGCGGATGGCAGAGCTGGAAAAGGTGGAGTACCCAAAGCCAAACTCCGAGTTTATCTACTCCACTTTTAATGCGTTTTCGGCAGCCCACCCGTGGGTGGGTCAAGAAAACATCCGGCCAAAATCGATTGCGCGAGAAATGTATGAAGGCTTCCAGTCTTTTGCTGAATACATCCGCAACTACGGGCTTCAGCGCGCGGAGGGGATACTCCTGCGCTACCTGTCGGAAACTTACAAAGTGATGGTGCAGACCGTCCCGGACTCTGCAAAAACAGAGGACGTTTTTGTTATCCAGGAATACCTTGGATCGATGGTGCGGAGCGTGGATTCGAGCTTGCTCGACGAATGGGAAAAACTCCGAAATCCGGACTTCGTAGCGGCCGAGATCCAAGACCCTGCTGAAGCGGCCGCCGCGGAGGAGGAATACGACATCACTCGAGACG
>JANPJT010000006.1:0-8114 GCA_031425635.1 Pseudomonadota bacterium | reverse complement strand
CCCAGGTTGGGGGCGTTTTTTGCCAAGTACTCACCGAGCGGAAGATTTAAGTCCCCCGTAAAAAGCACTCGGTTTTTCCCCACCGTAAGCCGCATCAAAACGCTTGTGTCGTTGATGTCGAGCCTGCCGATGGGGCTCTGGCCCTCTTTGAACGCATAAAGGACTTCCAGGCTCGCATTCTGGTTTGGAAAATTCCAAGCGTCCCCCGCAGAAAGGGCTGTCACGGGGGTGCCCAAACGTTGCAGCGCTGCCTGCGTTTTTTGGACGTGTTCGAAGTCGCAGCCCCACGGAATTTCCGTGTCGCAGCTTTGGCGGTCCGGGACGTTGAACCGAACCGCTTTCAGGTGGATCCCGGCCTGGGTGAGGAACGGCAGGCCGCCATAGTGATCTTTGTGGGGGTGTGAAATAAACACCCAGTCAATGGTTCGAATCCCTTTGTCCGTTAAATACCGCGCAAGCCGATCGTCCTCGTGGCCCGCGTCAATGAGAGCCTTTTGACCGTTAGCAAACTCAAGAAGGTGCGCATCCGCTTGGAGCTCGGTGTTGTTGACGTTGACCATGGTCCAGCGCACGGGCTGCTCGGTTTTTGTCCAGCAGGCAGTGAGGAAAAAAAGGAAGCAACAGGGGAGGGCAAGCGATGGGCGCATGGTTTGAAAATAGCAGGCGAATAAGGCGGGGGCGAGCTTTTCCCCCGAAAGGAATTGGGGTAGCGTGCTTCTCCAATGGATATCGAGTACTCGGACGGAGCGGCAATTGAAGGGCAAATACTCAGGCTTTTGCGCCAGGTGGGCCAGCGAGGCTCCGGCGAAGCCATCGCGGAGAGCCAGTACGGTTCCTGGCCCGTCCGATACCACCTTTGTCCGGAGCGCTCGAACCTTTTTAGGCCTTTTAACTTCGATGGCTTAGACGTTCTGGAGCTGGGGGCGGGCATGGGAGCCGTCTCGCGGCTCATTGCGGAAAAAGCCGCTTCGCTTTACGTGGTGGAAGGGACTCAAGCGCGGTTCGAAGTTTTGTCGGAGCGCCTTTCCGACCTTACCAACTGGGCAGGGGAGGTCGGCAACTTTGAAGACTTCCACACTTCCCGACGCTTCGATGTCGTAGCGCTCATCGGTGTGCTCGAATACTCCGAGCTATTCATAAAAAAGGGGGGCAAGGAGCCTCACCTTTGGCTGCTCAAGCACTGCAAACAGTTTCTCAAACCAGGCGGCTTGGTCGTCATCGCGATCGAAAACGCGCTGGGTTTAAAGTACTGGAACGGCGCTGCGGAAGATCACCGGGCCACTCTTTTCGATGGAGTCGTGGGCTACCCCGATAGCCCCACACCCCGGACATTTTCCCGCAAAGCGCTCACTGAGCTCGTGGAGAAAGCCGGTTTTTCGCAAGTGGATGCGTTCTACCCGTTTCCAGACTACAAAGTCCCTACGACCGTCGTGTCGGCGGCCCTTTTTGATAAGGCGCCCGATCTCTGCGCGGAGCTCGCGACAGTGGAGCCTTACGGCGACTATTTAGGGCATCCGCCGATAAAGTATTTTTCGGATACACTGGCGGCTCAGAACCTGTCTCAAGCAGGCCTTTTGGCGGATTTTTCAAACTCCTTTCTTTTTGTGGCTTCAGCTAGCGAGGGGTCAGCTACTCGAAGGCGTTTTCTCTCTCGGACGCTGCAGGAAAATGAACTGGCTTGGCACTATGGGCACGCGAGGCGGGATCCCACCCAAACGATTTTCTTCCAGGATCGCCGAAGCGAATCGATTTTAGTGCAGAAAACCGGTCTTTACTCTTCCCAGTCTAAGCGAACGTACTCTGTCGAAGGGGTGGGCCAAGTAGAATGGAACGCTCTCGGCCCTGAAGCCCTTCAGCAAGGGGTGCCGCTTCGGCTGCTGCTCGCGCGCCATGCGTATTTTGGCGAATGGAACGATTTCCAGACGCTACTGCTCGCTTTTTTGAAATGGTCGGTGCAAAGAGCCGCCAAAGAAGGGGGGCTCGACGGCCGCGCTTTGGATGGTATCTACGCCAATGCCCGGTTGCCGGAGGGAGTGAAGTATTCCGCGGGGGAAATCCCTACCGACTTCATTCTGTTCGATGAGGAGTGGAGCCTCGAGGGGCCGCTACCGGCGAGCTGGTTCATTTTTAGAAACGTCTTTAATTTAGTGCGAGAAAAAGAGCTTTTTAACGCATCGGCTCCTTTTGGTTCTTTTTCCGAGCTCTACGATCAAGCTTGCAAAGCCTTAGGCGTGACCCCTTGCCTCGCCCGCGATCTCGAAAGGGAAGCTTGCCTCCAAGCAGCGACAAGGCGCGAAAGTAAAACGCGGCACCTTGCTCAGCTGAAAGCTTTGATGGAGTGGCGGTTTTCTCAGCCGGTGATGCCAAGGGCGCCTCAAGTGGAAGCGGCGAGCCGCTACGGCTCCCCCAGAATTACATTGAAGAAGATCCCTCGAGCCATCGCTCGCAGAGTGAAAAAAGCTGTTGGCAAGATCCCGGCCCTAAAGCGCGCTTTGGGCAAGTCGCTGAAAGTGGCGGGCCAGCTAGCCGCTTCGTTGCGCTATAGCGTCCGGCCTTTTTCCCCTGTGTTTTTAGCCTCCGATCACCCGGGTGAACAGACAGCGCTTGTCCCGGATTTCCCGCGCGGGTTTTTGCTTTTGCGGTGTTCTCCTCACGTCGGAACTCTTTCGCTCCGGTTTGGGCTGCGAGTCGACGGGCAATTTGCGGAGCAAACGGTTCGAGTGGAAGAGCCGTCCTTCGTGATGAAACTAGACGCCGACGTCGAGAGTCTAACGTTGGTTTCGAACCTTCCGGTTCCCTTGTCCGTGCGAAAGCTAAGCCGAACCGAAGCAGCCATTCGCCTTTTTACAAAATTTCGGCCGACGTTGCGCCATGCGCGCGCTCAGGTAAGCTTTCCGATCGTCGACGCGTATGGCGCCTGGGTAGAAAACTATGGAACGCTGAATGGAGCAGACAAAGCGTTGGTGATCCAAAGAACCGCGGAGCTTGAATCAAAGCCTCTCTTTTCGATTGTGATGCCAGTCTACAACACTCCCGAGAAGTGGCTGCGCGCTGCCATTGAATCGGTGAAAGCGCAGCTTTACCCTCACTGGGAACTTTGCATTGCGAACGATGCGTCCACCGATCCCCACGTTCGGGCTGTGCTCGACGCGTACGCCGCCGCCGATCCAAGAGTGAAAGTAGTGCACCGGCAATCCAACGGCCACATCGCCGAAGCTTCCAACTCCGCTTTGGAGTTAGCGCAAGGTGAATTTATAGGGCTTCTAGACCACGACGATCTTTTGGCGCCCGAGGCGCTCTCTTTAGTCGCTGAAGCGCACAACCGGTTTCCGCAGACGGATCTTTTTTATTCCGATGAAGATAAAGTGGACGCTTTTGGAAGGCGTTACGCGCCCCACTTCAAACCCGACTGGAACCCCGATCTCCTTTACTCAAAAAACTACGTTTCGCATTTCGGAGTTTACCGAACTCGGATCGCGCGCGAAATCGGAGGGTTCCAAAAAGGGACGGAAGGCAGCCAAGATTACGATCTTTTGCTGCGGTTTACGGAAAAGACCGATCGCATCAAGCACCTACCGCATGTTTTATACCACTGGCGCGCGATCCCGGGCTCGGTGGCCCTTGCGGAGTCGGAAAAAGACTATGCGCACGCGCGGGCTAGAAAAGCGATCCAAGAACACTTGGAGCGCAAAGGGAAAAAGGCCGCCGTCAGCCGCGGCTTTGGTTTTATGCACCAAGTGCGATACGCGTTGCCTGAGCCCTCGCCGCTCGTTTCTTTTGTTATCCCGACTCGAGATCGCAAGGATCTCTTAGAAAGAATAGTCGAGGGAGTGCGATCGAAAACCCAGTACCCTTCTTGGGAAATCCTTATCGTCGATAACCAAACGTCGGACTCCAGCACCCTAGGGTACTTTCGCTCGCTCCTCGGCGACAACCGTATCCGGATTTTACGTTACGACGCTCCGTTCAACTTTTCTGCGATGGTGAATCTTGGGGCGGCCGAAGCCAAAGGTTCCATTTTGGCATTGCTCAATAATGACATCGAAGTGGTGGAAAGCGGCTGGCTGACAGAACTCGTGTCGCTCGCTTGCCAAAAAGAAACCGGGTGCGTGGGCCCCAAACTCGTTTACCCCGACGGTAGAATCCAGCACGCCGGAGTGGTTTTAGGGATTGGCGGTGTGGCGGATCACTTGTACCGGTTTGCTCCGCAACGCTCCACGATCGCGCAAAGCGCACTCCAGGTGGCGGCGACAGTATCGGCCGTCACCGGGGCGGCGCTAGTGGTTCGCAAAAGCGTTTTTGATGCGGTGGGTGGTTTCAATGAGCGAGATCTTGCCATTGCTTACAACGACATCGATTTCTGTCTGCGCGTGCAAGCGTCGGGCTTAAGGAATGTTTACCAGCCCGCTGCGGTTTTAATCCATGCAGAATCGGCGAGCCGCGGAAGCGATCAAAGCCCCGCCCACCGCGAACGTTTTGCGCGCGAAACGGCCTTTATGAAACAGCGCTGGGGCCAGCTTCTAAAAAACGATCCCGCGTACAACCCGAACCTGACGTTAAAAACGCCCGACGGCGCGCTTGCATTTCCCCCGAGAGAGCTGCCGTTCTACCGCATTGCTCGCAGCGTTAAGGCCGCCGAGAAAGCAGCTTGCGTTCCTGCGCCAGGGATCGGAAAATCGCCAAGCGTCTAAGAAACTACATAAAGAGATACAACGATGGTGTTCGCTCGTACGGTTTTTTCCTGGGGGCTTTTGCTCCTTCTCACCGGGTGTAACGCTTACGCGCCTTTTGCTTCCCCGGGTTCCGATACCGAATACGTCGAAGAAGCCCGCAAGTGCTTGCTTACTTCCAACTACGATTGCGCCATTACAAACTACAACCGGATTGCGGATTCGGCGCTCCGGAACCAAAAGCTTTGCCTGGTGAATATTTCCAAGGCGGGAATGAACCTCAATTCGTTAGTGACTGTTGCTACTTCAGGATCATCAGGGGCTTCGCTGCTGAAGCTTACTGCGAACCAAATTTTGCTCCGCGGGTACACGCAGACTCGCCTCGAGGCGGGTGCCGCGGCAGTCACCCAGTGTGCGCTGCTCGGGACGGACCAGACTTCCACTCTCCTCAAACTTTTAAGTCGGATTACGGATTGCGGCGTCCGGCTTGCCAAAAGCGACAGTTTGGTAGCCACCGCCGAAGGAGGCTCTACGACTTGTGATTCGGCAACCCCAGGCAACAACAATCGAGTGATGGACGATGCTGATATTGGTGGAGATGTCGGCGGAGTGGTGGATGCAGTGAATCCCGGGATGTGCCAAGCGGACGTCCAAGCCTGCGTGGACGATATGACCGCTGCCGGTGCTTTGGGCGGAAGTCTCGCTAGTTCGACGGGTCTAAGCGCGCTCGCTGCCAATGCAAATGCGGCAGCTGCCCTTTTGGGTTCTGGTACCGGAACGGCAGTTTGCCAAGGCGCTCGGTTTTCACTCAAAGGCAATATTTAGCGACCACACAGGGGATTTATGAAAGTTTTGCTTTTGTTCGCGCTCAGTTTGTCACTCCCCGTTTTCGCAAGCAGCGAGTTTTACTCGCTGAGCCGAAGCATCCGAGCGCTCGGTATGGGGGGTGCGTTCTACGGCCTCTCTAATGACGAGAATGCTCTTTTTTACAACCCGGCGGGACTTGGATTTTACGAACAGGGCAGCGACCTAATGCTGTCTCTCAAAGCGGAAACATCGACTAGCATGCTGTCGGCGCTATCGGTCGTTACCCGCAGCGGCAATCGGTCGACTGCCCAGGTTATTTCGGACTTAGAAACCTTCCAAGGGAACCCGCTTACTTTTGGGGCCACCCCGCTCTTTGCGTACTACTTAAGAAGGTACTTCGCGATGGGGTTCTTTGTCGCCGACACCAAAGGCGTTTTGGACTTGCAGGGCAAAGACATTGATACTTCGGTGACGCTGACCGCGATCTCGGACTCAGGGATCCTCTTCGGAGGGGCGTTTCCCGTCGCAAAAGACGTCATGGTGGGTTTCAACCTAAAAGGGCTGCTTCGGGCAGGCGGCACTCGAACCTACAGCGTTCTAGATATTGCTTCGGGGGTTTCCACTAACTTCAGTTCTGTTTTTGGCACCGGCATTGGTTTAGATCTCGATTTGGGGGCGATGTGGCAGTTGCCGCCGTTGATTCCCGGAGTCATGACAAGAGTTTCGCTTTCGATGAATAACCTGGTGGCTTCGCGTTTTGATCTGTCCGCATCGGCACAAATTCCAGCACCCTCGCCCCGCAGCTTGCGAGAACTGTCACGCTGGCAGGGCACGCGCGTTTTCCGGGCTTTTGGAAAGCGGACCATGTCGATTTGGTAGTGGATCTTGCCGACTTTGGTCTGGGCGGGCAAACCGTCCCAGAGCTTGGCGCGCGTACCGGTAGCCTTTGGAAACACGTCAACGTGGGCGTGGAAGTCCCTTTTGGAGGGTGGCTTTTTGCGCGCTTAGGGCTTCGGCAGGGGAACCTCACTTTTGGTGCTGGGGTTGACGCTCGATACTTTCAAATCGATTTGGCAACCTATGCCGAAGAATTGGCGAACTTGCCCGGACGGTCGACGAGTCGCCGTTTAGCACTTCGGTTAGCGGCGGGCTTTGGCGGCGCCACCCCGACGGTCCCTTCAGCGACCGATACGAGCGTCCCCGAGGATGCACCGGCTAAGTCTAAAGCTGCTCCAGCACAGAAGCCGGCGGCGTGAAGTGGTAAAGTTTGCCGTTTCTCTTTTTTGTTTCACCTTAACAGCGTGGTCTAATATGGCTCTTTCCAATGATTACCAAAAAGTAAAAACCCATAAGCTTTTCAATGGAGACAAAATCCACGAGTACAAGCTGCCGAATGGCTTCAGAGTGCTTTTGGTCCCGAGGCACCAAGCCGAAGTGCTGACCTACCAAGTTTGGTTTGGCGTGGGTTCCGTGGATGAAAAAATGGATCCAAAGCTCAATAAAACGGGCCTTGCGCACCTTTTTGAGCACATGATGTTCCGCGGTTCTGAAAAATACCCCGACGGAGTTTTCGACCAAATCACTTCGCGCCTGGGCGCTGAGAAACAAAACGCAACGACTTATTTCTATCGAACGAACTACTATGAAAGTGTGCCGTCTGCTCAACTGGAAAAAATGATGGAGCTAGAGTCAGACCGCATGGCGAACTTAAAGCTCGACGCAGGCTTGATTGAAAAAGAAAAGGGGGCCGTAGTGGGCGAGCTCCGCCGCGCGAATGATAGCCCCTCGCGCCTTGCGTGGGATGAGCTCATGCGCTCGGCCTTCCAAGTAGCGCCTTACCGGTACACGGTGCTTGGCACAGAAGAAGAAATTAAGGGTTTCTCGCTGGAAGAAGCGCAGTACTTTTATAAAACCTTTTACGCGCCGAACAATGGCACCTTAATCATTGTGGGGGACACGACCGAAGAAAAGCTCATGCCTTTGGTAGTGAAGTACTACGGTAAGATGAAGCCCCAAGAAATCCCCCGACTCCCTTTGCCAGTAGAGCCGCCACAAAAAAAGGAACGCAAAGTCAAAGTTACGCACAAACAAGCGACTTCCGAGATCTTGATGGTGGGCTACCATATTCCGTCGATAGAATCCGATGAAGCGATCCCTCTTTCGCTTTTGGGAACCTATTTGTCGCGGGGCCGAGAGGCCAGGCTGAAAAAACTCTTAGTCGATAAAGGCATTGCGGTGAGCGCATTCGGTGGCTCTTCGGCGAGGCCCGATCTTTTCGAGTTTGTGGTCAGTCTTGCAGAAGGGCACACTGCGGAACAGGCTCTGAAAATTTTGGATAAAGAAGTGCGCACTCTCCAGTCTGAATTGATCCCGAAAGGCGACATGGAGCGATCGGTGAATCAAGAGCGCTTGAAGCTGTACAGCGAAATTTCGGACAACTCGGAGCTGGCCAATTCACTGGGTGAATTTTTAATGCTGTCGGGAAACTACTTGCGTGGTTTTGAGATCATCGATGCGTTCAATCAAGTGAAAGCGAAAGACATGCGAGAGGTGGCAAAAGCTTACCTAGTGCCAAAAAACCGCTCGGTGATTGTTGTGACACCGGAGAACAAGGGAAAATAATGAAGCGGGCCTTTT
>JANPJT010000005.1:0-24648 GCA_031425635.1 Pseudomonadota bacterium | reverse complement strand
ATTTTCATGGCGATGGCCGCGGCAATGTGCCCCAACGCGATAGCTGCCGCACGTTGTTCAAGGGGATCGGGGACGAGACGAGCGATTTAAGCGCCGTGTGTATGGAAGGACGATCTCTCGACTTTGGCGGCCTACTGCCGGCCAAGCCGGGTCCCGGGACGGGGCCCCCTTTAGCATGCCGTTGACCGCTGACGCACTGGGTGTTGCCTTGTCGATCGCGGCTGATACGGTTGAAGTATTGGGTGGTGCTATGAACAAGTTGATATTGATTTTTTCTGCAGCGGTGGTGGTAAACGCGTTTGGCTTTGATGGCATCACTACTTTCGATTGCAACAAAGGCAAAGACATCATCCAAATTCGGTTATTCGATAATACGTCCAATGGCGCTCCCGTGGTAAAGGAGACTTTTGCCATTGTTTCCAAGAAAGTTTTCGGCACGGTTTCTTCGTGGGATTCCTACGTGGTACCCGGCGGTAAGTTTACTTATAGCGTCAACGCAGTAAGAAAAGCGGCGTTCGAAGACCACGTGAACCAGCTTCAGTTCTTTTGCCAAGAAGTCGGCTTCGAACCTGCTTTAAAAGCGAAATGGTAAGAGCGCTGTAGCGGCGGTTTTATTTACTGACTACCGGAGTGTAAACCTCCGGGCGAATTGGAATCTCCACTCGGAGCGGTTCCATTCAAAGAAGGATGAATCATGCTCAGGACTCTGTTCGCCGCCCTGGTCCTCTTAGCCACCCAAGCCCTTCCGTGCTCTAAGCACCCGGGCAAGACCCACGAAGAATGGACAAGCGCCATCCAGAAGGAAACGAACAAGGATGGGAGCTTAAAAACCCTTTCGTCCCCCTCGGACTTCTTTTCTGAATCAAAACGGGAGGCTCCCAAAAATGATGCACCCTCCGACCGCTCCTCCCGCCCCCGCGCGGTGAGCCCCTACTAAGCGCCAACCCGTTCCGTTTTTGTGAACCCGTAGGGGGAAGCAACCCGTTTAACCAGAGCGCGGATGGGACTTTGTAGGTCCATTTGCATCGGTCATAGGTTGCTTCGCCGCTGCGCGACTCGCAATGACGGAGGGGGTGCGAGGCCAGACAAACAGAGATGGAGCTCCAGGCTGCGGGCTCGCAGTGAGTCGGGAGAGGGAGCGCAGACAACTAAAAGAATCAGCCGCGCCCCTTGCTTTTATTCTTCTTTCACTGCGCGGCCTAAGCTTGCTAAAGCTTGCCCCGCCGTCGGTCGAAATCAAAAGGCCCCCGCTAGTGGCAACGTAGATCGCGGACGGTGTGGTAACTTGAGTAGTCTGACTACTGAAAAAAACGAGCTTCCTCTCCACTCTAAACCAAATGCACCCGCCGGTGATGGCCCGAACAAAGCAGCACTAGGTTCTCCACACTGGACTCCCCGCCAGCTTCAAAATGAACGGCATGGTGAAACTGCAAGTGCCGCCTGCTCCCACACCTCTCCCCACCAGGCAAAACATGCCGGCACTGCCCACCATCGCGAAGCTGCACCTGGTGTTTCACAGAAGCCGGAATGTTTCGATCGTTTCCCCTCAAGGTAGGCGCGGTGGCTCTCTTTGCTTTAGAATTTTCGCTGTGCGCGGCGGGGTGGCCGCCGTTCGCCGCAGTTTTCTTTTCGTTTCGCTGCAAAGCCCGTTTTGCTTTCTCCACCGGGTCTTTGGATTGAAGAAACACCTCCACCATGGCCTCAATCGCCTGCGCCAAAGTAGCGCTCCCCAGCACCTGCCGTGCTCTCTCAAGCTTCTTCTCCACTTCAATAGAAACCACACACCGAAGCTCACTTTGAGTGACCGTTAACGGCCGAACTCTTTCTCGAAAAGATTTCTCAGGGTTTCGCTCTGCCACTTCCCTCTCCACTTGCCGTTGAGTCAAATTCGCCGCTTTTTCTATCCACTCGCTGGCAGGAGCCGCTGCATTAAGAACCGGCAAAATGCGTTTAGCTTTAGAAACAGTCAGCTTCCCCGATTCAATCGCTTCTCTCAGCAAAGGCACTTCTTGGCACTTTCGGCTAACGCCCGTCATCGCGTAGCTTTGGCTTTCACTTAAGCCCAGCGCTTGTACGCAATACACAAAGAGCGAAGGGTAACCCACCTGCAAATAGATCTTTTGCTGGTCGATTTTACCTATCAGCTCCAAAAGCTCTTTTTCTGTTTCTAAGTAGTGCTTAGACAAAACAATCGCTTTATCGTGAAAGTGTAAGTTTGAAAGCATGGTGTCTTCTCCCCAAAGAAAAGACTCTACACCCGTCTTTTTCAGGTGGAGTAAAGACACCGCCAGGCGCACACAAAAAGGATTTCGACGGGCAAGAAGAAAAAGAAAACGGCAAACTGCCAAGGGCCTTTTAAGTACAAAAGAGTGGCAAACAAAGTCGCCTCCCAGCATTCAAAAAATAGCACGCCCCAGGAGGGTCAAGATAAATCGATCGCGCGCTCCCCCAAGGCTAAGAGCTAACTATCGAGGCCTCCAGCCGAACTGCGTTTCCTAAGCTAGCTTTCTGCCAAATGGGTGGGGGCCGAATTTGGGGCCGGCGGAGCCAATCCTTGAAGATTTCACCACCGTCCGCGAGCGTGCCCCTGCCCAACCCCTTGACACCCCCCCCTAAAGATCACGTCTTCCCCCAGAATACACCCCTGAATTCATTGAGCTTTCCCCGCTAAAAACAGGCACTTGGATTGCTTCTCTAGTTCCCGAGGGAGGATCCGCTAGTGGCCGACCGAACCAAAAACCTGCGCGCCCTGTTCAGCCTGGCACTCCTCTGCGCCTTAAGCGCCACTACCCCTAGCCTTGGAACCCCTGAAGAAGCGGATCGATCGGAAGAACGCGCGCGCAACTCCTTTATCGATCAATTTGCAAAGTTTACTGCTGATAAAAACGTGCAGGGAAAAACAAAGAACGCTTTAGGAAAAGCTGTCCCAGGGAAAAATAAAACTCGGTTCAACAAAGATGACGGGCTCCCATTCGAAAGCGATTTGACGTACCACGACTTCTCTTACAACACTCTGGTTCCCGATCCAGAAAAACCTGCCGCACCGGCAGCAGGCGCTCCCGCCCCTGCAAAGCCCAAAGACATTCAGCTTTTCGCGCATATATCGGATCACGGGGGAATCAGCGCAGCCGGGGGTTCTTCCCTTTTGGAGCGAACGGTTTTTGGTTTGGATAAAGCCCTGACCAAAGCCGACGAAAAAAAATCGGGGGCGCCCGAACAAGAAGGCGTCCGGAACCGATCCGTTTTTACAATCACCACAGCCAAAATTTTTAAAAAGCCCGATCAAGCGGATCCCGGAGATAAAGCCAAAGAAGGAGAACCGGAAAAAGTCGACCGATTCGAGCTACGAGACGAAGCTCGCCCGCAGATCGAAAAAGTAGGGGAAACTTCTGCAGAAACGATTTTGCGATCTGCAAGAGGCGAACAAAATGCGAACGACCCATCGGCTTTAGGCAACGGGGTGCTTCTACGGCAAGCAGCGGCAGAAGCGACAAAAGCCCTTTGGAACTCAACTCTTTCGAATTTAAGCCAACGCCGCGCCAATCGAGCGATCCGCTCGGGAGCCATGCCAGTGGCGCCCCAGCTATCTGAAGGCGTAGCCAACTGCGACGAGTGGTCGAAAGTTGCGCTGGATGTGATTGAGAAGGATTCCAAAGGGGATCTTAAACAAAAAGAACGTTTGCTAGCAGACTTAGAAAGAATGTCGAGTGAATGCAAAGAGCTCGCATCTAGACCGTTTGATGAAGTCAACCCTCGTTACGAAGCGAACGAAGACGGTAAGACAGAGTCCTTAAAGACGGGCAATGCCGCAACGGAAGACGCCCTCCAGAGGGATGCAAGGCTCCAGCTCCAAATCATGAATGAAGCAGGCAAAAGCGTGATGGAATTCCCCACGAACTGGGAATTTTCTAAAGAAGACGACAAAGCCAAAATGACGATTAGCTATGATGAAAACAACCCCAAGCAGGGCGCTCTGACCGTGAAAGAGCAGCTTGAGTCTTACAACGCAAACTTGAAAGACGCGGAAGAAGGTTACAAAGAAGTGCAGCAGCGCTTCTCGGGCCTCAAAATGGAAAAGCCAACGGACTACGCCATTAAACCGGGGACCACCAATATTCTCCAGATCAACCAGCCTCCTGTAAGCGCGTTCGAGGAGGTTGGAATCCGCAAGCCGGTGCAATCGGATCCAGCGCCTCAAACTTATAAGGACCTGATTAAGAGCGGCCAAAGCAATTGAGTATTTGACCTTGCCTGTGCTACTTACGCTGGACTGTGGCGTCCAATGCACATGACGAGCTATCGCGCTTTTTTGCGCAAACGGTTTGTGTTTCCGCTTTGTCGGGACTGCGAGCCGGGTCCCAGCTGCGGGTAGTCATCGATGGCGCAGAGTCTTTCACGCTCAATAAAGAGCCTGTAGGGACTGTCCTTCTAGAATCCGAGCCGCAGTCGTCTCCCGACCTTACTTTCACCCTTTCCTTAAAGGCCCTCCGAGAGCTTAACGGCACAGAGTGGGCAGACTTGTGCTCGCTTGGGATCGCATTGGTTAAAAAAGTGATCGCGCCCGAAGAAGCAGAACGCTTGGGCGTGAAAGTCCACGTCGGACCCTGGGACCTATTTACCAAAGGCTACTTTACTATTTTGACGCAAGCGGGGCCTGGGTTTATGACGTTCCTGGCATCTAAGGGGCTGGTGGGGATTTCAAAAATCAAACAGGCCCTAGAAAGATTTAAAGACAAAGCATGACCAAACTTTTGCCGTTTCTGTCTGAAAAGGAGATCCAAGGCCTCAACAGCCGCTTGGCTGCCGAAATCAACAGGGACTACGCTGCGGCCTTACAGCCGGGCGAAGAATTGGTGGTGGTAGTCACTCTAAAAGGGGCCTTATTTTTTGCGGCAGATCTCCTTCGGCTCATCAAAGTGCCTACCCGAATTGATTTCGTGCGCCTATCTAGCTATGGGAAAGGGACGACTTCGAGCGGGAACGTTCAGCTGGTCCAAGATCTTTCCGAATCGGCAAAAGGCCTCCATATTTTGGTCCTCGATGAAATCGTCGACTCTGGCCGCACGCTGGCCTTCTTGTTTGACCGAATCCAGAAACAAAACCCGAAGACACTCAAACTTTGCAGCCTCCTCAGCAAGCCTAGCCGCCGAGAAGTGGAAGTTGGGATTCACTACTTAGGGAGAGAAGTAGAAGACCAATTCCTCGTGGGCTATGGGCTCGATTACGGAGAGCGGTATCGCAGCCTTAAAGAAATCTCTATTTTGGGCGACGGCGCTTAGCATACCGTTGCTCTTAGCTTGGCGGCTTCCCGGCGAGCTTTGCTCGATCCATCGTGTGGCTACATCCGAAAAGCTTTTAGCGCTGACGCTGGACGACGGGCCTAACCCTCCGTTCACTGAGCACTTTCTTCGTGTCCTCGGCCGCTACGGTGTTCCCGCCACTTTCTTTTTTATTGGAAGGAACATCGAAATGCACCGCGCGACGGCGCTGAAAGTAGTTCAGTCGGGAAATGAAATTGGAAACCATTCCTATTCGCACGAGAGAATGCGGTGGCGATCTTTTTTCTCCCTGGACCACGAAATCGCTCGGACGGACTTTCTAATTCGCTCGCTAGGTTACAAGGGCCCCGTGCATTTTCGTGCCCCCTTCGGAGAGGTGTCTGGCTCGCTGGGGTGGTGGCTTTTTCTCCGAGGCCGGCAAGCCATTGGGTACAGCTTTGCTCCGAACCCGCCCGATTACTTACGAAGCAACCCACGAGAAATCGCAGGCCAGTTCATCCGCGAATCGACACCCGGTTCCATTCTGCTTCTCCACGATGGGGAAGGGTTGAGGGTGGAGTCTTTGGAAGCCCTCAATGAAATGATTCCAGTGCTCCAATCCAAAGGTTTCACTTTTGTCCGTTTGAGCGAACTTTTGGCTCGCTCGAAAAAAGGAGGTCGCCTTTAAGGTGAAGGATTTTCCGGCTGTCGTCCGAGTTTTCTATGGAAGCGGCTTCTACTAGAAAAAGAAGCTTTCCGTTTTTGTTCTCGGCCTGTTCTGTGAGTAAACTTTGGGGCACTTGCGTTCCCCCGTGCTGCTTTAAGTAAGTCCGTGCCCGCGCTTCCATTGAAGCCAAGAACACGCTCACTTTTTCTACTTGGTTTGAGTAAACACTCACTTTAAGATCCCGAGCATCCCAGCGCACTTCATAGTCCACTCCGCGGTAGCGTAAAGAATGCGATTTCTTTTCTCCGTCGAACACCCGGAAAAACTCCAAACGGGAGTGCCACTCAAAGCCCTCCACGGGAAAGTGGCTGGGGTAGTCCGAAGTAAAGGCCAAATAACTCGCTGCGCTATACCCGGCAGAGCCCAAAAAAAGAGAAAGCAGAATCCGGAGCATCCTTTCAATTACCGAGTGACAAGCCCCGACGACAACTTTAGTTTTGCTTTTGGAGAGAAAAATGCGCGCTTTTTTACTTTCGCTTTTTGTCATTGGCCAATTTGCTATAGCGACACCGCCGGCTACGCCGGCCGTCAACATTGAACCCGAGCCCGAGCAGTGGAAGGGCAAGCCCTACGATCACCGGTTCCAGTTTTCGTTTTTGCCGGGGCTGGGAGTCGTCGGGGCAAGCGCAGGCCTTTCGCTCAACGGCGCAGCCGCAGTGAAGATTTTAAACACGGGCTTCCTAGACGACGTGAACGACCAAGCTTATGTAGAAGTTTTCGGGGGGCCGTGTTTTGTGAGTGGCCTCACCACGTTCTTGTACAGCACTCACCTTCGATGGGACTTTCACAAAAATGAATTCTGGTCTTTTTATGCCCTCGGCGGGGTAGGCGGGACTTTCGGCAATGGGCTCAACACCATTCACCCTCGGTTTGGAGTGGGTGCTTTCTGGAATATTTTTGAGTTTGCTAGCTTCCGTGCTGAAGTCAGCCACGAGTTCACTGGCATCGGGATCGTTTACTTGCTTTAAACCAAAGAAACGGCCCCCCAGAACGCTTTCGCACTCTGGGGGGCCTTCCTTTTTTTCTAATTTTTAATGAGGCTTATCGGCCTGCAATCTTAATCACTTCGTCCAACATCTGATCGGCTGTCGTGATGGACTTAGCGCTGGCTTGGAACCCGCGCTGCGCTCGGATCATGTCCACAAACTCCGCTGCCAGGTCGATATTCGATCGCTCTAAGCTGCGCGTTTGGATGGCGCCCCGCCCGCCGGTTTTCGCTTTCCCGACGATTGCCTGTCCGGACTGCACCGTTTCGACGAACTGGTTTTGGCCTACTTTGGAGAGCTTTTCGGTAGCGTCAAAACGCGCCATCGCGAGCTGCCCTAAAGTTCGGTTTTCACCATTCGAGTAAACACCGGTAATCATCCCTTCGGAGTCAATCACGGTATCCGCAAGCACGCCGGCATTGTAGCCATCTTGGGTGTTTCGGAACACGGCGTTGTTGGAACCATACATCGTGCAGCCCTTCATTCCGGTGCCCAGCGCAGAAGTGGGATCTCCAAAGTTAAATGAGAGCTCCTGGTTTGCAATGGCACCCCCTTTAAAGGAAGTGTTGAGCGTTTCCTGCCGCGAATCTTGCAGCTTTCCAGTGGCGTCAAAACCAAGAGAACCGCGAGCGATTGCCATAGGTTTCCCGTCCTCGCCCCCCGTGAGCTGCCCGCCATCCACCATGGCATTCCACTGCCAAGTGTTTTCGGCGGTGCGATTGAAGTAGACGCTGACTGAGTGGGCATTACCTACCGAGTCGTAAATTTGCATGGCGGTTGTAAAGTGCGCGGTATCCTCTGGGCGCAAAGGATCCAAAGGTCCTCCCACCGGCATCCGAGCGTCTAGGTTTGCGTGCAGCTCGATCTTGGAAGAAGGCTTCGCGGGGATTGCCTTAAAGTCTAAGCGAATGTCTTCCATCCGCCCACCGATCCGGCCATCGGCATTCGACTTAAAAGCCTGTACTTTCTGGCCGTCCAAAGAAGTCAACCAACCGTCTTTGTCGAACCGAAAGGACCCGTCGCGAGTGTAGCTCACGCCCCCTTCGCTTTTTAAGACGAAGAAGCCGTTCCCATTCACTGCCATATCGGTTGAGCGATTAGTTCTCGTGATCGAGCCTTGGGTGAACAGACCGGTCACCGCGGCGACTTTACTACCCTGGCCAATTTGCTCGCCGCCGGATGACTGCATGAGATCGTTCATCACGAGCGACTGAAACTCAGCCCTCGATCCTTTGAACCCGGTGGTATTGGCATTGACGATGTTGTCTGAGATGACGCTGAGCATTTCGCCATTGGCTTCAAGGCCGGAAATGGCTGTGGACATTGATGACACGACTCCCATGGTACCCTCCAAAAATGCCTCTTTTGGCGAAGAGGCGGTTAGTAGCCAAGGCTTCCATGGGGTACATGGGCCAGCCTAGGCCAGTTAAAAAAAATCTAAACAATAACGGCGCTATCAATATTGGTAAAAATGCGCTCTTTCAAATTGGATGCGTCCATTGCCGTGATGACGGTCCCCGACTTCACGTTCGCAATCACCGCGACGTTTCCCGCAAGGATGAGCGCTTCACGGCTTCCTTTTTCTCTGGCTGAATCAATCCCGCCTTTGACTCTTTTCTCCAGATCGTCATTCCAAGGAATCGATCTAGAACGGATGCGCGTCTCTGCATGGGTTGAAAACTTCAGCGCGGGCTCCTCGTGGGTGCGAAGGAGCACTTTCTCAAAGTCTGAAATCCCCGCATCTTTCCCGCGCGGTAACTCCGGCTTTTCCACTCGGGGCGATTCAACCGGAGTGATGGGGCCTAGCGTTTGGTACAGGCTCGGGATGCTCATAATTTATCTCCGTAGTATCCTTGGCCGGTGTCCATGGAAGCCCCCCGCGACCAGTTGAACTCAGACGGCTCCTCGGCAGCTGGGGGAGGCGCTTCCTCCTTCGCTACCTTCTTTGGTTCGGCCGTTTCCTTGCGTCCTTCTTCGGCGATTTTCACTACTTTCGCCATCTCTACTCGGGTTTGGCCATTCGGAGTGTCGATAAGCAGCATCGGGTTCTTATCCACCATCTCGACGCCGATCACTTTCCCCTGAACGTCGGCCTGCATTTCTTGGGACTTCCCGTCTTTGCCTATTCCTGCCACTCGGAATAAGTACTTACCGGCAGGGCTGGTCTCTCCTTGGTTGTTCTTTCCATCCCAAGTAATGGTGCGCATATCCGCTTTGGGCGCGAGTTCAAGTTCACGAACGAGCTTACCGTCTCCTCCGAAAATGGAGACTTTGGACGGTCTGAAACCGTCATCGGTATTTAATGCGATGTCGACAGGCTTGTTCTCCAGAAGGCTAACTTCTGCGCCCCCTGCTTTCACTCGCTTGCCGATCATCCCGAGAGCTTGCAGCTTTGCTTCCTCCCCCATTCCCCCTTCCAGTTTGTCGATCCCTGCCCCGATATGCGTCAGCTTTTCAAGCGACGCAAACTGGGCGAGTTGAGCGCCAAACTCTTTGTGGTCCATTGGGTTCAAGGGGTCCTGATGCTGGAGCTGCGCCATGAGCAATTTCATGAAGTCGTCTTTGCCCATTGACGTTCGATCAGCTACTTCGGGACGCTCCGTCAAATGCGCGGGAAGTGCGCCAGTAAGCTCGTTCATGTTTTTCTCTTGTTCAAACACGGACATCGAGTCGACTCACGTTCCGGTACCGTGTCACCGGACTCTCCTCGCGGAGAGTGTGAGCCCAGGCTTTTTCTTCTCTGCCCGAGAAGGGATTACCCCCCCCTTGCGAAAAAGATCCGCCTTCCTGTTGCTGGCCCCGATCAAAGGAAAGACCTGAGAAAGACGACTCGCTCGTACGTACTTCTGAGTGAGTCAGCTGAAGGTCTTGCGAGAGGAGCGCGGTTTGAAGCTCTCCCATCCCACTTTCCAAAAGAGAGCGTGTCGATTCGTGTTCCGCGTGGATCGCGACTTCGACATGCTTACCTTGGGTCGTGACTTCAATCGTTAGACGCCCCATTTCTGGGGGGTCCAACTGCAGGGTCATTTTTCCCCCACCTTGCTGCGCTAGCTCCTCGATGTGCGTAAAGATCGGCGCTAGCTTGGCCTCGGTCGCTTTTGGCGTTTTCACTGTCCCTTCTGGACTTTCGGCGCTTGGAACAGAAGCAACGCTCTGCTCAAATGGCTTTAAGTCGAATGACTGAGAAACACTTGCCTTTGGCTTTCGAGTTTCGAGCGGGACAGGCTTCACGGAGTCCGTTGGTTCTGGGGTTGCCCCAGGCTTAACCAAAGAAACATCCGGAGAAGCCACTTTTTCGGGTGCTTTCGCCGGAAAAGAATCGCTTTTCACTGACAGTCTTTGGAGCAAGCTGTGTTGGAGGGATTCCGATTCAACCACGGGAGGTCGAACCTCCACCAACGCAGACTTAACATCTTTCCAGACACTGTCGACTTCCGGCTCTTCCGGCATGGGTGTCTGCCAGAATGACTGAACAATTTGCTCCACTTCGGCCGGGGTAAAATCGTCAGGGCGGAGTAGGATTTCTCCCGCACTGTCTTTTTTACCCAAAGCCTCCGGCGCTGGCGCGCTCTTCGCAATGACAGGAAGAGCGGGATCTAGGTTAATCGCCACATTCCAGGGGTTTGGAACAACAGGTTTCTCGGCATGCATCGGCAGAGCCGCATCTTGGCCGAATGGGTCTATCGTTTCGGAACCCTGAATCTGGAATGGAACTTGGTTAGCGTCAGCTTGGAGGCCCAGAAGAGAGCTAAAAAAATCAAAGCCTTCTGTCCCAAGTGGAGACGGCAAATTTACTGACTGTATATTAAGCATACCATATTCACCTCCCTTCACCATCCGATTCAGCGGGGCACTTTGCCGCCGCCGCTTTTGACTTTAAGGTCGTGCTTCTGCCGTCTCGACACCCATCGACGTCAGAAGTTTTTTCGTAATCCGGCGCGCTTTGTCCGGATCCATCTTCGACAGAATCTCGGCTACCTGCTGCTGCCGCATCCCCGTCAGAACTTTCACCACCAGCTCGGGATCCAAATCATCCAAAATTCGAGCGGCTTTTTTGGGCTCCATTTTTTCGTAAACTTGTTGAAAAGCCATCACTTTGTCTTTTCTTGACGACTCAAGGCTTTTTAAATCAAACCGTAGTTTCCCAATGACGTTTTCGTATTTCCCAAGCTGCTCCTTCATGATTTTCTGGCGGTCTTCGAGGTCACGGGTTTTTAGATCGAGAGCGGCTTCGCGCTCAGCAAGGCTTTTTTCTTTCACCCGAAGCTGATTGAAAAGTTCTGCAATCTCTTTAGCGTTCGGGCTCGCAGCATCGGTTTCGCTTTGGGCCTCTTGCTTCGCCGTCGCCATTTCCGCCATGCGCTTACGAACACGCTCTCTGAGCTCCGCGTGGGAAGGTGTCGCAGGGGCCGTTGCGGGAGGCGGCGTGGAGGGGCTATTTGCCGCAGCCTCAAAAGGGGATAGCAATAGAAATAGCGCACCAAGAAGCCACAACGCCGCACGCAAAGAATATCGGCTGCTTCTATTTTTGATGGATTCGATCATTTCGATTTCATTTCCCGGTTTCGATTGAGGTTGAAAGCGTCATCAATTGTTTTTTGCTCGGCTCTTGAACGTTCCACCACAAAAATGCCCCGGTGTTTCTCACTTAACGACTCCAGCGATCGCCTTCTCTGAGAAAGTCGCTTCAGCTCTAGCTGCCGAGTGGCCATAAAATCTTTCTCTTCTGCCAGGAGCGATTCCATTCGACGCCTTTCTTCGAGCGCAGGGACAATCGATTGCCGATGGGCTTCGGCCTCTAGCGAGTGAAATGAAGCTGCTGATAGAGCCAATGCAGTCGCCGCTTTCTTTTCTAGCTGGGTTAAGTACCGCTCTAAAAAGCCTATTCGCTGAAGGCCCGCCGCAATTTGCGCTTTCTTCTGGTTTTCGCGAACCAGACTGAAACGGAGTGCCCGCTGCAGGCGAAACTTAAAAGCCTTCACTCAACGGACTCCACCAGCGCGAGAAGCGATTTCTGCGTTTCCTCAAAACTTGCAGACTCGTCGCGATCCTGCTTCAAAAAGGCATTGATCCGCGGAACCATCGCAATGCACTCATCGATCTCCGGATCGCTCCCTCGCGTGTACAGCTGGTACTGGATGGCGTCTTCGTTTTCCTGGTACTTTGCAAGGAGCTGTTTCAAGGCTCTCGCGGCCTGCTTGTGTTGCTTTGAAACCACCGGATCCATTACTCGGCTGATGCTAGATAAGATATCGATGGAGGGGTAGTGGCTCCGGTTCGACAGCTTTCTGGACAAAACGATATGGCCGTCCAAAATGGCGCGAGAAGCATCCGCAATGGGATCCTCGAGGTCATCGCCCTCGACCAATACGGTAAACAGGCCGGTAATGCTTCCTGCCGGGCCCCAGTTTCCAGCGCGCTCGACTAACCGCGCGAGCGAGGTGAAAACCGAAGCGGGGTAGCCTTTGGAAGTTGGCGCTTCTCCTGCTGCGCTGCCAATTTCTCTTTGGGCCATCGCAAAACGCGTCAGCGAATCCATCAAAAGCAATACATTGGCTCCGTCTTTACGGAAGTACTCCGCAACGGCTGCGGCGACATACGCACCTCGCACTCGACGGACCGGCGATGTGTCTGCAGTCTCCGCCACAACGACCATCTTCTTACGAGCTTCTGGCCCGAGCTCTCTTTCCAAAAAATCACGGAGCTCTCTGCCCCGCTCGCCGATGAGCGCCAAAACCACCACATCCGCCGCAGTCTGGCGTGCCAGCATCCCTAGCAAAACGCTTTTCCCGACTCCTGAACCCGCAAAAATGCCCAATCTCTGCCCTTGGCCGCAAGTTAAACAAGCGTTAATGGCGCGAACACCGAGATCGAGCGGCTTGGTGATGGGCTGCCGGTGCATCGGGTTTAACGGTAAGCCGTACAACGGAGCTCTATCGTTCAAACCCTTTAACTCCTCCGATTCGTACGATCGAAGCGTCGAGTCGACGACCGACCCGAGAAGGCTGCGCCCCACCGGAATATGCCCCGTCTCTTCCAGCAAAAGCACGCGGTCCCCCAGTTGAACTCCGTTTAAGTCGTCCAAAGGCATGGCGACGTGCCCTTCGGGGTGAAGGCCTACTATCTCTACGGCCACGGGAGCCCCCGACGTTTGGATATGGCAAAGCGAGCCAACACGCGCCCCAGGCATGAGCAAGCGAATCGAGTCGCGGCTGACTCGCTTCACTTCTCCAAAATATTGGACGAAGGATTCGGTCTTGATGGCTTCGCAAAACTGCCCGAATGCTTCGTTCATACAGCGGCACTCCCCAGTGTTTCGTCTAATAGGCGCTCAAACTTCTTCCACTCTTCATCCAAAGAGAAAAATATTCCGCCGCCCTCGATTTCAACCCTTATTTCCCGATCGGAAAGCGCCTTATCCAGAACCCATTCGCACTTCGGAACCGTGAACCCACTCTTTACTATATCGGCGTGTACGGCCGGGCCTACCAGCAGTTTGATCCTGGCGTGTTCCCCTAGCTCGCCAATCGCTTGCTCTAGCCAGGAATGGATCACTGCCAGTCTTTCAACCGAAAGCGGCACCAAAAACCGCTTCATCAAGTGTCGGACCGCCTCGCACCATATAGGCTCATGCTGCCTCAAAAGGCGCTGCTTATCCCCAATCACTTGGGCAACTAGCTGCGCCAGAGCCTCACCCGACTTCTCGAGGTGCGCTTTGGCTTCGGCGGCCCCTGCCGCGAGGCCTGCTTGCCTCGCTTGCTCAAAAATCGCAGCGCGTTCGGCGTTTGTTTCCGAAAGGATCAGCTCTCTTGCGCGAAGCTCAACCCTTTGATCGAATTCCGCCTTCACAACAGGATCCCGCTCAATGCTTTCCCAAAGCGCGGAAGGCAAAGAGAATTGAAGGAGCTTCGTTTCCCTGAAGGCTTCGAACCCAACCCCGTTACCCGAGGTTGAGCTGTCTGAGAAATCAGGGAACGACTTCTTGTTCTTCGCTGAATCCAATGACGATCTTCCCTTCTTCCTGCAAGCGCTTCATCACACCGGCAATTTGTCGCTGGGCACCCTCGACATCGGACACTTTTTGCGGTCCCAGGGCGGCGAGATCTTCTCGAAGCATTTCCGCGGCTCGCTGGGACATGGCCGCGTAAATCTTCTCTCGCACTTCTTCGGGAGCGCTTTTAAGCGACAGCAGCAATCGATCGCTCGGGACTTCACGCAATATAAGCTGGATGCCCCGGTCGTCTATTTTCGTGATGTCCGCGAAAGTCAGCATGTGCTGGCGAATTTCTTCGGCCAAAATGGGATCTTTATCCTCAAGGCGAGTCATGAGCGCGTTCATGGTTTTTTTATCGAGGTTATTTACAAGCTCCGCCACCGCAAGCACTCCTCCGAATTTATTCGTGCGTGCTTTACCGGAGTTCGCGAGCTCCTTCTTCAGCATATCGTCTAACTCGTCTACTTTTTCCGGGGAGACATATTCAAGACTGGCCATCCTCAGAACGACTTCCGTTCGGATGGAATCTGGAAAATTCCGCAACGTACTGATTTGCTTATTGAGATCCATATGGGAAACAACGAGCGCAATGGTCTGCGGGTGCTCTTCCACCAAAAACTCCGCAATCACTTTGGGTTCAACTGACTCCAGAACGGTAAGGTGCTTCTGGTCTACTAGGTTCACGGCCTTCAGCGAGCCAAAGATTGCCTTCGCTCTTTCTTCTCCTAGACCTTCTTTGATGAGGCTCGGCTGGCTTAAATTCTCATCAAAAATAATCTCTTCGCGTTCCGAAAGTTTAAAAAGAAATTCTCGAAGCACTGAGTTGATGAGGGCGATCGGCGCCTTGCGCAAATCCCCCATTACTTTTAACAGGCGACGAACATCAGGGTCCTTAAGATCCTTTAGTAACTGAAACGACTTTTCTTTCCCCAAAACGTTCATGAGGATAGCCGTCTTCTCAAGCCCTGAAAGAGCGATTTTTTTTGCAGGCTTTTTTACAGCTAGCACTTCGTTAATATTCATAGCTTCTTTCGGTTATGCGGCAGACCTAAGGAGCGCCTTCTCTGCGGGTTGACGAATTTCAGGCTCCATCATCCATTCCTCAATGACAGCTAAGCCTTTCTTCGGAGTCGCCCCGAGGCGATCTAAGATCCTACGCCTCAGCTCTAGCTCCTCTTTTTTCTCGAGCGGTTCGGCTTCTTCCCCTAACGGAGCTTCGGTAAGAGCGGGGTTCGGTACTCCAGCCGCCTCGGCCTCAATCTGAGCAACCGTCTTCGGAAACTCGGAGACCGTTTCCGCAATGGCGTTTCTTCCCCTACGCAAGAATACCAATAGCCCGAGGCCGACAGGTAGAAGGGCGGCCAAAATGCCTAGCCCCATGCGCAGTGGGGCTGGCTGGGAACTCCACCAGGTCGCTGGAGGCCCAGGGACTTCTTCGGAAACCAGTTCGGTGGATCGAAAAGGGAGACAGGAAACCGTGATTGAGTCGCGCCTTTGTTCGTCGAATCCAACGGAGTTTGCTACCAATTCTTGCAAACGCCGCAGTTCCTCGTCGGACCGAGTCGTAAACTGCTCCACCCCTTTTACATTCTGGTAGTAGCCGTCCACAATGACCGCGACTGTGAGTCGCTTAAGGCTTCCGGAAGGCTTGTCGGTGACTTGCACCTTTCGAGGGATTGAGTACGAAGTATTCTGGACGTTTTTCTCCGAGCTGGTGTTCGCCATGGGCACCGGTGGATTGACCGCTTCAGCGCCTGGCAGATTCGACCTGCTCCCCGGTATACCGACAGGGTTGGGCTTGGACCCTTGCGTGATTTCTTCGTTCTTCACGGTGGTTCGTACCGCCGCTTTGTCGGCATCAAAGCTTTCTTCTGTCGTGTTCACTCTGGATGAATCAATTTCTGCGGCGACTTTGGCCCGCACTTTACCAAGACCAACGACGGGCGTGAGTATCTCTTCTACCCTGCGCTCGTACTCCGATTCCATGGATCGCTGGTTCTCAATCAAAGCGCTGGACATGCCGGCAAGCGACCCCGCGTCTTCCGGGCGGTGGAGAAAGTTCCCTTGGGTGTCGACAATCGACACGTTGTTTACTTTCAAGCCCTCCACTGCGCTGGCGACCAGATGGGCAATCCCGTTGACTTCCCCTTTGGACGGCTTCTGGCCTCTCTTGAGCTCCAAAATCACCGAGGCTTTCGGAGCTTCCTCCTCTTCGAGGAACGTCTTTTTAGGCGGGATGCTGATGTGGACGCGAGCCCTTTTTACGGAAGATAGTTGCTGGATGGACCGAGTCAGTTCCCCTTGGACGGCGCGCACATATTGGATTCGCTGAACATAGCTCGACATTCCCAACGTAGCGGAGTCGAACTTTTCGAACCCGACAATGCTACTCCCGGGAAGGCCCGCTTTTGCTGACTCCATCCTGGCTTTGGCAATTTGGGACCGCGGAACGCTTATTGAGGTTTGGTCACCCGAAAGTAAGTGGGGGATTTTCTCTTCTCCCAGCTTCTTTGCCACGGCTTTCGTTTCTTCCGCCTGCAGATCTGAGTAAAGAACTTGGTACGGGTCCTGACTGGAAATCACTGAGCTAATGATTGCGCCAACTAAGATGAGTCCCAGCGTAGCAAACACACCGGTTCTGGCGCGTGGGGAAAGCGACGTCCACCATGCTTGGAACCGTGCCACCGACTTGTTAAAAATTTCATTCATAATTTATCAGACCTGCATTCGAATGATTTCGTTGTAAGCCTCAAGTGCCTTAGCACGAAACTGAACCATTAACTTAAAAGCAGTTTCCGCTTTTTCTGCGGCAATCATGGATTCGTGAAGGTTTTCGGTTTTTCCCATAGCGAGATCGGTGGCTTTGGAATCCGACTCATTGAGCAACTGATTGACATCGCTCATCGACTTTTCAAGGTACGATAGAAACGAACCGGAATCGTTCTTGTCCTCAAAAATTTTGGTGCTCGAAGGGATTTCAAAATTTGGCGCAAGCGCTCTATCAAACTTAATTTCCATCTATTATCTCCTTCCAATATCCAAAGCTTTATTCATCATATTCTTTGTCGTGCTGATGACCGTCACGTTCGCCTCGAAAGTGCGGCTCGCGGTAATGAGGTTCACCATTTCTTCCATGGTGTTCACGTTGGGGTAGGCAACATACCCATCGGGGTTGGCATCGGGGTGATCAGGCTGAAAAACCAGCTTGGGCGGATTGGGATCCGAAACGATGTCCGTTACTTTTACTTGGTGGAGGGGCGAATCCATTTGCGCAGAAAGCTCAGAAGCGAAAGGTTTGGCCTCAAAAATAGCGTCCTTACGCCGGTAAGGGCCTCCCTCCGGCGTTCGAGTAGTCTGGGCGTTTGCCAGGTTACTCGAAGTGAGGTTCATACGAAGGCGCTCAGCGCTGAGAGCCGACGCGCTGACATCTAGGGAACTAAAGAAATCGCTCATCGATCATTTCCTCCGGAGATTGCATACTTCAATAAAGCAAACTTTTTGGAAATCATCTGGGAGGAAGCAGAGTATTGGATATCGTTCTTCGTCATTTTTGCCATTTCTCTGTCCATGTCGACTGAGTTCAGATCCTGCCCCAATTCGCTATCCGCATCCTGCGTGATGGTTGGCCGCACGCTTTCGATATCCACTCCAGCGAGCCCTGCTTCCTCGGATGCTACGGCACGTTGGAGTTGCGACTCGAAGTCAACCTGGCGCGCCTTATAAAAAGGCGTCTCGGCGTTTGCGATATTGTCTGCGATGACGTTGTGGCGCGTTAGGTATAAGTCCATCGACTTTTCTATCGCTCGCGTCGATGTATCAAACAAAGAACTCATTTTTCCCTCAAGAAATTTTTCGTTTGTACCGATACTCAATAGATGCAATCCAAGTACCACTGCTTTTAAGCACGGGGTGGTGCGCTACATAGGAATAAATCTCCCCCGTGAGAGGAAAATCTTGCCTACCTCTAAGCGCTGAATTCTTTAATTTTGTTCCGAAGTGTTCGAACACTTATGCCAAGGCGCTTTGCGGCTTCGGTCCTGTTTCCCTCAGTGTGTTCCAAGGTGCCCAGGATGTGCCGCTTTTCAACTCCCGACAAAGCCACTGACTCATAAATTTCCGGGGACCTCAAATCCAGATCCTCCACGCCCAAAATGGAGTGATCGCAGAGCAAAGTGGCGCGCTGAATGACATTCTGAAGCTCGCGAACATTCCCTGGCCAGGAGTGGTTGCAGAGACGGTCTAACGCTTCTGGACTAAACCGTTTACCAGTTTCGTGCGAGCCCGCGATCTCCCTTAGAAACTCCTCGGCTAGGACTCGAATGGCCGTTCGCCGTTGAGAAAGAGGAAGGCAGTCGATCCTAATCACATTGAGGCGATAAAACAAATCCGCTCGAAACAGCCCCTTCTTCACTAGCTCTAACGGCTCCAAGTTGGTAGTGGCGATAATGCGCGTCTCAATAGAAACGGGCGCCCCTCCTCCCAATCGATCGATTTCATGCTCCTGAAGGACCCGCAGAAGCTTCGCTTGAAGGTGGAGCGGCATCTCGCTCACTTCGTCTAGGAGCAGAGTCCCTCGGTCTGCCTGCTTGAACTTACCAACCCGTTGAACCAAAGCACCCGTAAACGCCCCTTTTTCGTACCCAAAGAGCTCGGATTCCATCAGCCCGTCCGGAATGGCCGCACAGTTCACAGAGATAAAGGGCGCAGATTTTCGAGCGCTCTTCTCATGAATATAGCGCGCTATCAGCTCTTTCCCGGTGCCGCTGGGCCCTACAATCAGTACGGGCATTATCGATTGCGCCGCTCGAGATGCCCGTGCGAGTGTCGCTTCCATGGCTTCATCAGGGACTATCAAGCGCCGGTTGCGAAAGACGATCGTTCTCATAGAGGACCTCATGGATCAATTAGGCTAAGTTCACTTTGCGCGAGAGAGCTCCAAAAGAGATCTTTGGTGTCGATCACTTTTTGCAGCTCTTGCCGTGCGAGTTCCTTCTTTTTCTGCTGAACGAGGCATTTTCCAAATCGAAAACGTGACTCAGGCAGGAGGGCGGAAGGAATGGTCGACTCGAACGCCGTTTCGTAAAGACGAACGGACTTCGCGCACTCTTTGAGTTCGAAGTGCGCTCGGGCTGCAAAGAGGATGTAGGGCAGCATTTCTTCCTTTTTGGAGAAAACGGACCGGGCGAAATCGACAATCTCCGGCCCGCGAGCCCATAACTTTTCCTGCACCGAATAATCTTTCATTTTCTGGATGACGTCCGATTTCTCCGGTTCCGGAGCCTCCCGAAACAGTTCCGCCATGAGGGAGTAGGCTTTCTGAGGCTGTTTCAGTGCCACAGCGAGCGCTAGTTTTTCAGCGCGGAGGGCGCTCTTCAAATAACCGCTCGGTGCTTTGTTCAACGCCACTTGCGCACCTGTAAAGTCGCCCAGTTGGCGAAGCCCGGAAGCTGTCGCTAGCTGGAACAGGGCCCGATCGTCTTTGGGTAGCTCAGCGGAAATCAGGGCAAGCTGCCTCTCCCATTTGAGCCTTCCGGAAGATCCCTGGCTACCCAGTTGAACGGCAGCTAACCAGGGAACCATTGAGTACTCGGGTTCGATAAATGGGGACAGGATCGACGCACTACTGGCTATGGCTAAAGCAAAACTACCATCGCCCGGCTGTAAATAGAGGCGCGACAACAGAGCCTTCCCAGTTTTGAGACGGGATTCTCTGGGTGCGCCCTCTACAGGCCACAGCGCGGATTTCTGCCAATGGGTGAGTAAATTGAGTGCCTCTTGAAACCGGTCGGTCGAAATGGCATCGCTTACTTGCTTCGTTAAAGAGCCCGAATAGAATTTTCCTATCCACGGCTGCATTTCAGTTCCATCAAACCAGTTTCGATGCGCTTGCTCTAAGCTTGCAAAAAGTAAGGGAGAGTCCAAAGGCTGCACTTTGCCGCTCTCAAAAAGATCCGCCATCTTTTTTCGAATGAACCTGCCGGTTTTTCCCTCCGTCACGGGAAGGTTTGTTTTAGCGCGCATACTGACAAGCAGATCAAACGAATCGGTCTGTCCGAACTCCAGCAAAGTGAGCGCTTTTTCTAAAAACAGGCGAGTGCGCAATCCTTCATCCTGCATATTGGCCGACTGCTCGTCCGCAATTTTAATCCGTCGAACGAGTTCGGCTCCTCCTTCTAGCGAAGGATCCGTCAGGAGAGCGTGCGCGTAGCTAAACCGTCCAATATCGGTTTTGGGAAAGTTTTCGTAAACGGCCAAGTACTTTCCAACGACCTCGGGAGTCACCTTTCCCGACCGGGCAGCAATATCCGCGACCCGCTTTTGCGCGTAAGCAACGCAGGGACTTTCTTGTTTTTCTTTTTTTATGTACCGCTCGAAATAGTAGAGGGCTTCTGTCATCTTTCCAGACTGATAAAGCACTTCGGCGAAGTTTGCCATTGCAGGCTGGTAGAGCCTTTCAATGAAGGGGCTTTCATCCACCATCAACTTGGCGAAACTTTGTTCAATACCCGGTTTCGTTAACATCCAATCAATGTCATTTTTGCGAACCGCTGCGGCCGAGCGCAGGCGAAAATTTTGGCAGTTAGAAAGGGTGCTATCGATGGCTTTCTCCGCGCTTTTCCAGTCACGTAAAAGGAAATGGGCTTCGGCAACCCCCATCCGAAAAGTGCACGCTAACGGGTGGCTGGGGAAGGTGCCGAGTGCTACTTCGTACGACGCTAGACTCCGCTGGTAACTATTCGTGCGAAGCCAGTACCCTCCTGAAGTCGCAGCAAGGACAGGGAGGAACTCAGACTGTGGGTAAAGCAGTACCGCACTGCGGTGGGCTCTCTCTGCCTTTTTCTCCTCTTCGTCGCGCTTCCCGCTACTCCGATCGTAGAGGCTTTGAACTTCAATAAAGGTAACGGCCTCCCGGAGCGGACTTTTTTCATGGGTCTGGCGGAAAGCTTCAATCTGGCGGTCGAGGCTTTCCCACTTCTGGGCGTACAGCTCTCTGACAATTCGGTTGAAGTCCTCTTTCCCTTCCACTTCATTAGAGATCTCAAAAAAAGCTTCCCTTCCAATCGCCAACGCAATGGGCCGTTCGCAAAGGGGGGCTTTGCCATCGAACTCCTCCCAAGCACTAAACTCCCGAGAGGCAATAGCTCGCTGCGCTAGAAATGCAAGAGTGAACGCAAGAATGGAATGAAGGAATTTGAAATCGGTCACTGGGACACTAGAGTAGCAATTGGCGTGCCGACCAAGCTAGTCGCTATGGCCCCGTTTTGGGCCTAAACAAAGCGAGTTTTCTTGTCGGCCCGTCAAGGTTTTGTCGACAGGAACAATGCGGCGCGCTATTTTTAATATGGGTCTGTGACTTCGGACAAAGCGTCAATACGAGGACAGACCCTAAAGTTGGGACACTCTTTGCCGCACCGCTTATCGTTTTTTTTTGAAGTTCTTCCGATAACAAGACCGAGAAGGAGCGACGTACTCTTGTTACATTTTTATTCCTCTCTATTTTTCTCGTTTTGCTTATGCCTGCTTGGCTCCTGCGCTTTAGTCGGAGGCTCGACAGATATTGAGCGCGCGGGGGACTACGCCCTTACTGCCCCTTCTGGGTGGGTCCAAACCAACCGCGGTGAGGGCGACAGAGCGTATGTTCTGCCGTCAGGAAACCGAGTGAGCTTGGTCAGCAGCTGCAACCGAGATCCAGAAGCTCCCTTAGAAATACTCACTCGCCATTTGCTGATGGGCACCAGAAATGTGACCACGGTAAAAAGAGAAAAGCGCACGATAGGCGCAAGCGAAGGGCTTTACTCAAAGGTGACAGCTCGCCTAGAGGGAAAGCCATTCCATCTGGAACTGTTTGTCACCGCTCAAAATCGGTGCGTTTTTGATTTTTCGTTGGTCAGCCCTGGGCCCATTCCTGAATCTGACAGCACCAACTTTGATTCCTTTATTAGGAGTTTTTCTTTTGCAAAACACTAAACAACTTTTAGACCATACAAGTAAACGATCGCTGAATGCGATAGTGGGCTTCGTTGACTTCCTAGGAGGAAGCGTCAACTTGCTTTACTCGGTCGCTTACGCACTGTTCAGGCCCCCTTTTTATTTTAGGCTCTTTACGGAACAGTGCTACCAACTTGGCTTCAAGTCGCTTTCTCTCACCACCATCACCGCCCTGTCCACGGGCATGGTCATGACCCTTCAATTTGGTTTGGGCCTAGAGCGCTTTGGAGGGAAGCTTTACGTCCCCAAAATTGTCGGACTGTCAATCCTGCGGGAGCTTGGGCCGATCCTGACTTGCCTGATGCTTGCAGGAAGAGTGGGTTCGGGAGTTGCAGCGGAAATTGGGTCCATGAAAGTAACCCAGCAAATCGATGCCATCCGCGCCCTAGGCACAGACCCCATTAAACGAATTGTTATTCCACGAGTGCTAGCGATGCTGCTGGTTGCCCCGATGCTGTCTTTGTTTGCCGACATTGTAGGGATCTTGGGTGGGGTCTTCATTGGTTACCTTGAACTCAATATCGACCCGAGGTTCTATTTTCACGAAGCGTTGGTGGCACTGCGGCCCCTCGACTTTATGGTCGGTATTAGCAAAACCTTCATCTTTGGACTGACCATCGGGATCGCAGGCTGTTACTACGGCCTCACGACCGAAGGGGGTACTCAGGGAGTCGGTCAGGCGACCACGCGTGCCGTGGTAACCGCCTCCATTCTCATCACCATCCAGGATTTTATTCTGACCAAAGTTTGGTGGCTGTACGAGCGGGGCGTGCAATGAAAAAAGATCTGGAGCCGCTCATCGAGGCACGCGGCCTCTACAAATCGTTTGGTAAAAAACTTGTTCACGAGAACATCGATCTGACTATTTACAAAGGTGAGATCCTCACGCTGATGGGCGGTAGCGGTTCGGGAAAGAGCGTGCTTTTGCGCTGCCTCATTGGGTTAGAACGGCCCGACCAAGGCGAAGTATTTTTCCGTGGGCAAGATATTACAAAGCTCGATGAGGAATCGCTCGTGGACGTCCGAAAGCAAATCGCTTACGTTTTCCAATACGGCGCACTGTTTGATAGCCTCACGATTGAAGAAAATTTGGCGTACCCACTTGTCGAACACACCGATCTTTCCACCGACGCCATCAAAAAACGGGTTAAAGAAGCGCTTGGTCAAGTGGGCCTCGACGGAAACCAGAACCTGTTTCCTGGCGACCTAAGCGGGGGAATGCAGCGCAGAGTCGGGGTAGCGAGAAGCATTATCATGAGGCCTGAAGTGATTTTATATGACGAACCGACTACGGGACTCGACCCCTACAACACCCGCCAGATATTGCAAATTATTTTGGAGCTACAAAAAAAAGGCGCCACTTCAGTTTTGGTCACTCATGATATGTCCAGCATTTTTGCGGTCACCGACCGAGTCGCTTTTCTGAAAGACGGCCAAATCCGTGCAGTGGGTACGGCTAGCGAGATTAAAAGTAGCAAGGACAGAGACCTTAATAGTTTTATCCACGGAGAGACTGCTTAATGGACAAGAAAATTGCCAACAACATCATCGTTGGGATTATGGTGGCCGTCGGCTTCGTCGCCTTCGTGTTCGTCTTATTCAATATCGGCGGCGGAGGGATCCTCCAGTCACAATACACTTTGTACTCTACCTTCCGGCACGTCAAAGGCCTGCATATGGGGTCGGAAGTCTCTCTTTCAGGCTTGCGGATTGGGGTTGTCAAAGGGATCGTGATTTCGACGAAAGACACCAAAGATCTCATTGTAGAAATGTCGATTGCTCGGAGCGCAGAGCGGTACATACACAAGGATTCCGTCGCGCAAATCCGCACGCAAGGGATTCTGGGCGATAAGTATATCGAGATTAGCTTCGGAACCGAATCGTCCCCCATGCTGAAGAACGGCGATCCGATTGCTTCCGATGAAGTAGAAGACCTTTTCGCACAAAGTGGCAAACTCGTGGGCGGACTGTCTAAAAAGTTTGAAGAGGGAAGCGATTTTGACTCACTGATCCACAACCTAAACACGGTTTCCAAGAACCTGGCCAGTATCACCACAGAACTTCGGCAGGCGAAAGCGACCGAAAACTTAGGGAAGTCGATGGCACACTTGGAAGCCATTATGGGAAAAGTAAACCGTGGGGAGGGCACTCTTGGCGGGCTGATTACCGACCCGACGATTTACGAAGACGTTAAGGCGATGACTGGCGGCGCGAAGCGAAGCGCTATTTTGCAGTATTTTATGAAGCAGTTTATTCAAGAGGGGAAGCGGAACGAATAGGCTTGCAGCGGGGCGGTTAGTTCCCGTGCGTGGTTGTTTTGTTTTTCATTGATTGGCTCCGCCGGCCCCAAATTAGGAACCCCACCCATGTAGCGGGGTTGGGGTTTTTGCGGGAGGACGGCGTGCGTTCGCGGGAGTGGTGTTGGCTGGTTCGCAGCTTGCGGTTGGGTGCACGATAATAGAGCGACGGCGGCGAGTTGCGAGTTAATCGTTTTTGCAAGTCACAGTTTACCTGCCTCGAGGGGAAACCTTGGTTTATCGTCGATAGATTGCGTGAAGCTTTGGGGAGCGCGCGTTAGGTGCAACCTGGATCATAGGTAACAGTTTGAACCGGGCACATGGGTAACACTATTTCCCATAGCGCTTTCGTCGCGGCGATGGGGATCCATCGATTCTAATGATGTGTCCGAAGGTT
>JANPJT010000004.1:0-4611 GCA_031425635.1 Pseudomonadota bacterium | reverse complement strand
TCGCTTGGATTACCGATTTCCCGCTCCTCGAGTTCAACGAAGAAGATGGCCGGTTCTACGCAGCCCACCACCCGTTCACTCGCCCCGCTGCAGCAGACACCGAACTTTTCTTGAACGCTAAGGCGCCAAACGACATCGCTTCCGTCAGGGCCGAAGCGTATGATCTGGTGTGGAACGGTTTCGAAATCGGAGGGGGCAGCCTCCGGATCTACGACCCTCAAGTACAGGCCCGCATGTTCGACTTGCTGGGAATGACACCGGAAGAGACCGAAGCGAAATTCGGATTCTTTTTAAAGGCCCTGCAGTTTGGCACTCCTCCGCACGGGGGAATTGCTTTGGGGGTCGACCGCATTTCCATGCTGCTTGTGGGGAGCGATGCAATCCGAGACGTCATAGCGTTCCCCAAAACACAGAAAGCGACTTGCCTGATGAGCAACGCGCCTTCCCCGGTGGACTCCAAGCAGCTTCAAGAACTGGGGATCCGGGTTCAACCAAAACCCGCATAAACGATGGATTCGGGACTCACGGATCGCGTCTTCGATGTAGCGATTATCGGAGGGGGCATTTTGGGGGTGAGTGTTGCCCGCGACTGCGCGATGCGCCGCCTTTCAGTCGTCCTTTTTGAAATGACGGACTTAGCCTCGGGCACGACCGGGAGTGGCACAGGCCTGCTTTCAGGAGAGCCTCACTGGCTTTCAACGAACCCAGAAACCACTCGGTTGGCGTGTGAAGAGATCAATGTCTTCCAGCGGATTGCCCCGAACCTTCTCTCCCGAGTGCCTTTGCTGTACCCGTTTGCTAAGTCGGCGCCGCAGGCCGAGCTCGAGCGCTTTCAAAATGTCGCAGCGGTTTACGATCAGTTTGCCGCTGCCAAAGCAGGTCGCCCTCACGTGCGTTTATCCGCGAGCGAAGTAAAGCAAGTCGACGCCGGGTTTTCCGATGACATCTGGGGTGCGATCGGCCTCGATGAATGGACTGTCGATCCCCACCGACTTACCGTCGCGATTGCTCGCAGCGCTGCGGCCGCGGGGGCTTCAATAGTCAAAGGGGCTCGAGTCGAATCGGTGGAGTTACAACGAGGGCGAGCGTCGGGCTTGAAAGTGCATCTTGGCGGCACGTTATCGCTAGTGCGGTCTCGTACCGTTGTGAATGCGGCTGGGCCTTGGGCGCCTTCGCTTGTTTCGCAAAAGCCTGCTCTTAGCGGGGTCCGGTTTTTTCAGCGATCGTACTTACAGTTCGAACGGCGGGTCACCGAGACGGCTCTCGCCTGCTTGATACCGAACCGCACCGAGCCACTGTATTTACTCCCTCGAGATAACCGAACCCTCATAGGCCCTCTAGAGAAAGCCATTCCTGAGAGCGGCATAAGCCAGAAAGAAGTGACGGAAAGTGAAGTTTCTCTCCTGCTGAAGACGATTGAGAAGTTTTACCCGGCGATCGAAAGCCACCGTGTGCTTTCTGTGTTTTCCGGGGTGCACTGCCGCGTTTCGGAAAGTGTGAATCGAGAAGGTAGGAAGCAAACGATTTTTGATGCATCCCATGAAGGTGCGGACGGCCTTTTCACTGTATTGGGCGCAGGGATCACGCGAGCTCGCCGATTGGCGCAGGAGGTTTCGGATTTAGTCTGCAGGAAGTTGCGCCACAGAGACAAATGCCGGACCCACTTGGAAAGCCTTCCAGGGTGTACTTCGGAAGTCCCGTGGCTAGAGGAATCTAAGCGCTCGGGCCTTGCCCCGCTGTCCGTTGTCCGCTTGATCCGCCGTTACGGCCACAAGGCAGAAGGTATTTTGGATTTAAGCGCGCACACCGAGCTTGGCCAAACGCTCTGCGAATGCGAGCAAGTGCTTGCGGCAGAAGTGGAGTACGTGGTTCGGAGCGAGTGGGTGACTTCGTTAGCCGATCTGAAACGGCGCACTGGCCTTGGGACCGGAACGTGTCGAGGGTGCCGTTGCCTCAACCAATCCGGCCGCTTTCTCTCTCAGCTTTTGGGGTGGGACAGCGCAAGGTTGAAACAGGAGCTCAGCGAGAACCCGCCCGACTTTCCGAGCGTTACCGGGTGGGGGGAACAAGAAAAGCAAAGAGAATATTCCGATTCCCTAGAAGCCTTTGGGGGGCGTTTTGTTGATTGATGCGCTTGTTTTGGGTAGGGGGGCAGCCGGAGTTTCGGCTGCGCTTCGTTTGTGTGAAGAAAAGAAAAAAGTCGTGCTGGTCTCGCGGGGGGTTGGGGCCACGTCTCTCGGTTCCGGCTCGTGGGACTTTGGGCGTGTCCCGCAGAGCGCCACTAGTTTAGAAGCGCTCCTTGGTACTTTGTCGTGGCCCAAACAGTACGCCAACGCCGAAGGGCCCCGGGGTAGCGTAACGGCCTTGTTAGCGCAAGTGGAACCGCACTTGCCGCACGCTGTATCTTGGGAGCGCCCGTTTCTTTTGCCGTCGATGTCGGGCGGTTTGCGGCGCGTTTTTTGTGCCCAGACGATGCAAACACGGATTGATTTTTCGGGCGGGGGAAAAAAGCGGTACGGTTTGGTGTCGGAGCGATCTTGGCGATTCCGTGCCGACTTCCTCGCGCAGCAGTTGAACCAAGAGTTGAACCGCCTTGGCCTCTCCATCGAAATCTGCGCTATCGATTTACCTTCCAAGGTGAAACGTGTCGATATTCCGCTCAGCCGCGTTGCCACTGATTTACAATGGAACGAAGCCGCGTGGCAGAACCTTTTGGAAGCGACGGCCCAACTCCGCCAGTCGGTGGATGGTTACTTATTTCCGCCGCTTTTCCCGAGCCCACAAAAATTTGAAGAACTTGCGTCTACGTTACCCGCGCCGTGTTCTGAAGTGTTGGCGTGGCTCGAGCCCACTCCCGGCTTTAGGCTCGAGCAAGCGTTTAGAGCCGCAATCCAAGCAAAAGGGGTCCCTACTTTTGAATGCGAAAGTTTAAAATTTGGCATGGTGGGGGACCGACTCCAAAGCCTTCAAACCTTTGGATCGCGGTGCGAAAGTTTCGAAGCCGGATCGTACGTCCTTGCGACAGGGCGCTTGATAGGCGGTGGGCTCGTTTCTTCGAGGCAGCGCGTGAGTGAATCAGTATTCGATCTTCCACTTTTCGGAGAAGGGGCCTTGAGAGGGCTAAGAACGGACGCTTCTTATCGCCCACTGAGCGAAGATGGTAGGCCCGCTTTCCAAAACCTGTTTGCCTGCGGCACGGTTCTCGGAGGCGTAGACTATTTTGGGGACGGCGTAGGCATGGGATTTAGCGCTTCGACGGGGAGGGCCTGTGTGGCTTCCCTTAGCTAGAACGCAAACTTTGCTTTTTTTGAAGCGGTTTTTAAGAAAGGCCGACCGAGTTTTTTTCTTTTGGCGGCAATCTCGGGAAGCGGAAGTGTTTCTTGAGCGGCACCGTGCAGACGGCCTAGTCGCGGTGAGCGCGAAGCAGAGGGGCCTTAGCGTCGGTTTTGAGAAATGCCTTTTCTGTGCTCTTTGCACGCACTCGTGCGATGCGATCCGGAAAGGGATCGCTCCCCCCGGTTTTGAGCCGAAACAGATCACGGGTGTTTTCGGCAAAGCGGTCCATGAGACGGAGGTGTTTATGGAAGAATGGTACCCGTGTGCAACGTGCAGTGCTTGCACCGTTACGTGCCCCAACGAAGTGCCTATCCATGCCATGGTCGAGCAAGTGCTCGAGCGGAGGCAGCGGCTGGGCTTCCGCAGAGGAAGCCAAAGAGAAGTGGTCTAGACGAGATTATTTTTGTACGCCGTCACCGATGCGAGGAATCCAGCAAATGGCGTCTTTCTCGGGATTAGCGGTTAAAAAGCTATCTGGTGATGCCACAAAAGAAGTAATAGCGATTAGGTCATAGGTAGCAAGTTCCGCTTCGCTGAGCACCCCTGCGGTGATCTCCTGATCAACATTGAGTACGACCTGGCGTTTAAGTTCTTGGTACGCAAGAGACGCCTGGTCCACGACCGTAATGGTCGCAACGTCTCCTGGTGCCGAGAGAGTTGCGGGTACGATCACAATTTTGTAGTACCCGATTTGCCCTTGAACGGGGATGGTATAGATATCAATCTCTCCCATCGTTCCAGCACATTCACGGTTAATTCCGTAAGTGAAATTCTGTCGAGATCTCGAAGAGCAGCTAGTCAGAGAGAGCGCGAGTGCAAACACGACCGCCATCATCCACCATTTTTTCATTGCTGAAAGTCTGCTGCCGTTCATAGGGCTCTCCATCGTAAACAAAACACACTTGGACTGCCTTTAAAGATTGCAAGGTGGGGGCCAAAAGAGACTCGTGCAGGATAGCGAATAGGTTCAGTGGGTTAGCTTAGCTTTCGGCAAAGCGGCCGAAGTGCGTAAGAAAGCAACAATGGATCGCACTCTCCATGTCTTAGTCGGTTCGCGCGGGAATTCACCGTAGTTTTAATTGTTTAGCTATTGTACTGAGAAGCCGGAAAGGTTGGCCAGCTGTCTAAAGTTTTGCCACATTTAAGGGTTCATTCTTTTATTTAAATGCGTTGGTCGCTCCCCCTTCGTCATTGCGAGGCGCGGAGCGGCGAAGCAACCTTTGATTCGTGCAAATCGACCGACATAGTTTGATGAACACCCTGGGCATAAGGTTG
>JANPJT010000003.1:0-3259 GCA_031425635.1 Pseudomonadota bacterium | reverse complement strand
CGCCGTCGTCCCACCATGACCCAAAGCTAAACATTTTTTCCCTTGCCAAGCGCAACCCCGGACTCAAAACTCTTCGGCGGGGGATTCTTTGGGGTGGTTTTTAAAAGTAGTTTGTGCCGCGTTTTTAGTTGGCTCGTTTTCTTATCCGTCGACAGTGGAACTTCCCGAACCGCCGCCCCACTACCCGGTTTTCCAAGAGTGGCTTGATACGACGCTTAGGCTCCTAGAACCTCAATTCGAAGAATGGGAAGACGACCTCGATAAAATTCACCCCTCGGGTTTCACTGGCCTCCAGCTCCACGCTACCCCCATCGCAGAAGCCCGACTACCACTGCACCGTCGGAGGGCCACGACCCTTTGGCTTAAGAAAGAGTTTCTTTTTCGCCCCTCTACTTATCACCTTAAAGCGCTCGATTCGCTGGCCGAAGAGTCTCGAGAACTCGTTGACTACCTTGCCCGGCTCAATGCAATGGACGTTTCCGACTGGAAAAAACTCCACGCCTCTTTCGATGCTTTGCTTCAATGGAGAATCCACGCCGCCGTCAGCGGCTTCAATGAAGCGGTCGACTCGTACCACGAAAGGCACGCCCCTCCGACGCCCTTTGAACTGCGGCAGCTAAAAAGAGTTTACTTGGAAATATGGGCAACAGGGGCTTTGTGGGTCAAAGGCCGAGACCACCTCATCCGCTTGCTCATCTCAAAAAACCATTGGTGGGGCGAACGGGAGCAAAAACACGTTCAAGAACTTGAAGCGGTTGGGTTCTGCCGCACAGCGCTCATCCGTTTCGCCAATCCGAAATACCGTTGGTAAGCATTAGCGGACGGCGGCTTTCTTTCTCGACGCGAAGAAAGTCGTCACCCCAATGAAGAGAAGCACAATCAACCAAGGCCTGAGTGGCTCCGGAATTTCAGGAGCGCTGGAAGCGCAAACCGTGGAAACTTCATTGCGGCACTGAGTGGATGCCCCATGCCAGATGCATCCGTAGTTCGTTGTGCACGTCGCATTGTCTCCAAAAACACAGCAATCGATGCAACTATCGGTAAAACCCGTATCGCAAAATGGGCAATTGGCCTGGCAGTCGCCATTGCTGGCGCACGTTTCCCCACACTGAACAGCCCAAGAGGGGGTCGTGAACAGAAAACAAATTACCATGCCTACGGCGAGCGCCGTGCTGTGTAAACACCCCCTGATAAACATAGGCCAAATAGTGCCACACCCCGCGGACCTTGAAAACACCCGATCTCCTGTTAGAACGGTGCCGTGGAAAGAAAGACAACAAAACCGTTTAGCCTGGACGCAGAAACAAACTTAGCGTTTTCGCTTTGGCTAGTGCGCCTTCGCTGGGCAGCGCTCGCAGCACAGAGTGTGTGCGGTTTCTTGGGGTTTCGCTACGTCTTTTTGGAACCGCTTTTGGCGGTCCCTTTCGCCGGCACTTTGTGTTTTTTAGGCCTATTCAATCTACTGACGCAGTCGCTTTTGCGGCATCAGAGCGAAGTAAGCCGGTGGTTTCTTTTCTGGCAGCTTTCTACCGACGCGCTCGCGTTTAGCTTTTTACTTATTTTGGGCGGGGGCACTCTGAACCCATTTGCTGTGCTTTTTGTTGCCTTTGCAGCCTTGGGGGGGGTTATTTTGAAAAAGCCCCAGCGCACGATTTACTTGTGGCTGCTTCTTTTCCTCGTGTTTTGTTGCTTTGAAGCAAAGGACTGGCAAGTCCTTTCGTCCGACGTGTATGTGTGGAATTGGGCTTCCCTTTTGGTTCTCGCCGTAGGAGTCGGGATCACCTACTTTTTAGTAAGCTCACTTTCGGAACGGCACGAGCATGCTTTACAGGCCCTCGATCGCTCGACAAAGCGCGAATCGCGCACGCAGCATTTGCTGGCATTGGGCGCGCTGAGCGCCGAGCTCGCGCACGAGTTGGCAAGCCCCCTAAATGCAGTAGAGCTTAGGCTCGCTCGCCTTCGAAAGAAAAGCCCGACGGACCCGGATCTCATCGCCATGAGCAAGTCATTCCGAGAGACTCAACGGGCGCTAAAAAAACTCGCCGGCACTTCCACCGACGAAGAATTTTTTCGATGGGAAGAAATCTCTTTTCGCGAACTGGGCGAACAGGCCATCCGCAAATGGAAAGAACTGGGCCCGGACCGGACGGTGACTTTGTCCAATCAGTTAAAAACCGAACCGAAAGTGAAAGTGCCGGTGGCACTGATGGAAAAGGCGATTGGCAACCTCCTGGATAACGCTGCTTTCACTCAGACTCCGCTCGAAATGGAGCTGGCCGAATTTCCCGGCGAGCTCCAGCTATCGGTGATGGATAGCGGCCCCGGTTGGAGCCAGGAACTCCGAGCCGAAGGCCCCCGCCCCCACCTCAGCAGCCGTCCGGGAGGGACAGGCCTCGGACTTTTCAATTGCCAGAGCCTTTGCGAAGTTTTAGGGGGTGAATTGGAATTAATCGATAGACCCCAAGGAGGGGCCATTGTCCGGATCAGTCTCCCCCCCAAAGCATAAACCCTTCCGACTTCTGATTTTGGAAGACGACTCAGGCCTCCTTGAAGCGCTGAAAGTCGACTTTGAAGACCGTGGCTATGAAGTCGTTGCGCTAGCTAGCTTCAAGCGCGGCGTTCTTAAGACGGCAGGACCGTTTGACTTTGCAATCACGGACCTACGGCTTGGAGAGGAAAATGGCCTGAACGCGGTCCAGGAGATTGCGGCTCTTTGGCCTAGGTGCCGAACCTTGGTACTGACTGGTTACGGCAGTATTGCAACGGCAGTCGAAGCGGTAAAACGGGGCGCCCAGAATTACCTCACTAAACCCGCGAGCATTGAAACGCTGGAACGGGCTCTGTGGACAACGGCACAAAGTGCCCGCGTTTCGGACAGTGTTCCTTCGCTCGCGCGCCATGAGCGCGAGTACATCGAGTACGTGCTCAATCAGTGTGCTGGCAATATTTCCAAAGCGGCGGCTTGGCTGGGTGTCCATCGCCAAAGCCTTCAGCGAAAATTGAGAAAATTCACCCCCGGCGCCTAGGGGCGGTAAACCAAACGAAACACGGCTGGACGCTCACCCCCGATCGGTGCTAGTTGACCCGTCTGATGAAAATCCAAGTGCGCACAATGACGGGGCTGGAGGGCGTTTTAGAGGCCGAGCTGCGCGCTCTGGGGGTGAGCAAACTCCATCCAGCAAGCCGCGTGATCCTCTGCGAAGGGGACTTGAAGCTGCTTTACCGAATCAACTTTGAGTGCCGGACTGCGATCCGCGCG
>JANPJT010000002.1:0-8386 GCA_031425635.1 Pseudomonadota bacterium | reverse complement strand
CTTTTCATGGGTGACTCCCTTTGAATCAATTAAATTTGGTCATTTAGAGGGGCTGCATGGTTTGCGCCAACCGCGGTTTAAGACGGAAACAAGTCCGTTTGGCATTTATCGAGTGCGCCGACCGCTAAACAGGCGCTCCACCCAACCCTCCGTATTCCCTAGGAATTCACCGTGTATTCTGGCCCTGACCAAACATCACTCATTTTAAAATACTGATTTTATTACTGATTTCTGAAGGCGGAAGGTTTCGTAAGAAAAAGTTTTACACTTGTCGAGGCATTTTACGGCTGCGCAAAACCGGCACACAGACTGCAAAGTTAAGAAGCATGCGTAACCTAAATTTTTTAAGCGCCGTGGCCCTTCTAACCCTGGTCTTCACTTCGGGGTGCATTCGCAATGAAGCGATGTACGCGAAAATGACTGACGGGAAGCTTCTCCAAGGAGGGAACCCTTTTGACCCTAACCTATCGGTCGAAGGTGTGGACGATGGAGATGACGCAAAGATACCCAATATTGTGTCCACTGCTAGCTCCTCGGACCCTGCTTGGGTAAGCCGGTGCACGCCAGAGCGCTACGCGCTGGAGCGAGCCGAAGCAATCCGTGTGGCTAAAGCGGATCCTAAAAATGCCACTATCCCCGTAAAGTTTTCTCTTTCGACCGGAACGCTCTTTGATGACTTAGCCTACGCTGCGCACCGCCGTTCCATCATTCGAAAGGATAGCAACCTTGAGTCGCGCATTTCAGTTGGAGCTGCAAACCAGTTTGTTTATACGGGCGAGAATGCTTTTCACTATGTTGTGGACCATTCCAAAGCTCGCACCCATTTCCTCTCAGGCCAAAAGTGCTTTTTTGACACGGTTCGAGTGAAGCGCGGAGTGAATGATGAAATTCGAATGGAAAATGGAAAGGCCAACCACGGGTACCGAATCCTTTACTACGGGGACATTTATAATAACCCGAACAGCCCGGAAATAGTCGACGGCGGAGTAAGCCCCCGCTTGTTTCGAAAGCTCGAAGACTGCGATCATAGCAAAGCCGACCCTCAAATCGTCCCTCTTTTTGTAGCGGACATTCGAGCGAACACGCTCGCTGAACTAGGAATCCCGGACTCAGTCTTGAACCCAAACTTCGCTTCAAGCGCTGTCCGTCGGCAAGAGTACCAGCTTGGCTACAAATCTATTTTTGATCTAAAGACTCTGTGGGCTCACCGCGATGGCATCACCCTCATCCTTTCTTCAAACCGGCGCTTAGGCACGGATGGACTACCCGCCGGGGAAGGGCAGGCTTCAGCCCGAGCCTATTCAGCCTACGAAGGCGTGCCGCAGCTCATGGACTGGATAGTTTTCTCAGGCCTCTCGGCGACCGTGATGAGCACTCAGTACACGCCGATCGTCTTAGATCTTGGCGAAAAGAATATCCGCACTTCAAGCCTCGACTGGGGAACCTTCTTCAACTTGGCTGGACTCAAACGGAAAGTGCACTCGAGTCAAATGGCTTCCATGGAAGCCCCTGGAGTCTCTCATTTAACTGCTTGGTTAGGCGGCTACTTGCGCCCCGTCGCTAACCCCTCGCCCGAATTTCCGGAAAGCAGGGAGAGATTCGCTCAGGATGGTCTGCTCGTGGTCCCCAATGAGGATGGCTCGGTGACGGGCCCCCACAATCTCTTTGGTGAGGGTTTCGGGATTGTGACGGACGGAAAAAAGCAGACTTTTAAGAACGGGTTTTTGGCTTTGGCTGCTTTTGCCAACAAAGACTGCAACGCAAAAGATATTAAGTCGCGCTACGTCGGCCCTTGGGACAAAGAAATTTACGAAAACACTTTAAAAGTGTGGATCGACGAAAACAGAAATGGGATCGCCGAAAGCGCCGAAGTGAAAGGGCTCCGCGAAGCCAGAGTGGGAGCGATGAGCGCTTGCTATATTGTCCACAAGCAGGACAAAGATCGGTTTGGAAACCGCACCGACTACCGAGCGGCTTTCCTGATGCTGGAAGAAGATGAGCAAGGGCTCGATTTATCCAGCGAGATCGTGAGCCGCATTGCCACGGGGCGACAAGCGAACGGGAAGCTCGCAGCCTTTCGAGTCATGATCGATATTTTCTTCCGCACCCTTCCTCAAGTGTACTTGGAAGACGTTGCGCTAGAGAATGTGACTTTTGCCGACGGGAGCGCAGTGCCCCCGCTCAAATAGCGCTCACTAACGGTACTCGATGACGAGCCGATCGCCCGCTTTGAGCCGGCTCATATCAATCAGGTTCCAAAACACTTCGACTTCATTGGTCGCTGCGTCGTAGCGCCACTGGTTTGGCTGCAGCACAACGCCGGCCAAAGTGAGCTTGATCGATGCAGGATCCGTTGGAACTTTCGAAAGCTTCACTCTCTTTTTTGCGGTCACGTAAGCGCGGAATATCACTTCCTCGGCATAGTCGCGGATAGCGTTATCCACCGAGCTTGAGTTCACGCTATAGAACTTTCCAGCAGTTCCTTGCGTGATGGTTTGGAAAGCCGCGCTGGATTCCGGTCCCAAGGTGCTGATACGCAGGGGCTTCTCGGCGCGAACGTGCTCGTCTTGGTAGTACTTTAAAAACCGCGAAGGCTGCCACCCCGTCACGGACGAGTTGGTGTAGTTCTTGTACATATCGCCTGACGGTGTTGCGATGAACATTTCCATGGGCACTTTAGGCTCATAGAAAGGTTTCGGGACTCGCATCAAAGGGCCGTCAATGAACTGCCAGATCGCTATTAAAGGAGAACTAAACTTTTTGTCTCCTCTACCTCGGCTGATTCGGCTGTTGAAGCTTCGCGTCCACGCCCGATCGTCCCAGCGCAAAAGTAGCTCTCCGTTCGAGTCGCTAATAGGCTTCGTGAAGTTACACGCGTCCGAGGAAAGATAGATGCCGTAGTGTTCAATGCGAGCCGCTGCTAAAGCCCTGTAGTAAATATCAATCGACTCCCGCAAGGACCCAATCAAGCAGCTTTCGCCCGAGCAAGGATCGGGTGAGTTATCGACCACCCATAGGTTATCGATCCGAGCCCCTGGTACAGGGTCGTCAATCCGAATAGAATCCGAGTCCGGAGCGTCGGGGCCGACGGTGATGATCAACGTCGCCAGCAGCGGGCCTTGCGCGCCCGCAGTCAATGAAACGCTAAAGAAATCCTCGCCGATTTTGGGCGGCGTTCCAGAAAGCGCTCCAGTCACCGGATCGATTTGAAGCCATGCCGGGCCGCTTCCCTTTTGGAAATTTAGGACGAGCGAGTCGGGGTTAGAAACTTTACCGGCGAGCGTTGCGGAGAACACCTTATTGACAGTCGCTTTAAAGCGGATGGGGTCCTCGAGCCATTTGATGGGCTCTGTCCCTTTGATGACTTTCACCCGAAGCGGGCCCTGATCCGAAGCGCCTGAATTGCCAACCACCCGCAACGTGAACGAGTAGTCCCCAATCTGGGGCGCTTGGGGCCTCAACGTGAGGTTTCCGGCGGCGTCGAGGTTTGTCCAGGGGGCGCCGTCCAGAAGCGAAAAGTTCAGAGGATCGTTGTCAGGGTTCGTTACGTAAAGCGGTTGGTTCAAGTTGACTCGGAAGACTTCCCCCGCTTTTACCGTGAAGAACAAGTTTTGAAGAGCGAGTTTCGGTGGAGTGACTTTCTTCTCTACTTTTCCGAACGCATTGACCGGAACCCAATTGGCGCTATCGTCAGAAACTTCGAAGACGGTCGTGTAAGCTCCCAAATCCGACTGCGCGGGCGTGCCGGAAACTTGCCCCGCTTCGGAAACGTTGATCCATGCAGGAGCGGCAGTCGCTTTTCTAAACTTCAAAGCATCGCCGTCGGCGTCGACCACGAGCGGCCGGAGCTCAAACTGGAACCGAGTCGCGACAAAAGCAGTCCCCAAGTCGATAGGGTCCCTGGTCCACTTGGGCTTCTGCCCGCGGCTACGCACCGTGATTTGCACTTCTGCTTCCGTGGCACCCTCTCTTTGATCTCTGGCGCGGACAGTGAGCCGGTTAAGCCCTAAGTCGCTGAGGCTCGGGGTTCCAATCACTAAACCCGCAGAGGTCACAAATACCCAAGGCGATTGGGACACGAGCAGGAATCGGACCGAGTCATTGATATCGGGGTCTGAAGCAAATGCCGAAAGACTCTGGGCGTAGTTTTCTCCCACGTACGCGTCGGGCAGAACGACCGGATTTCTAGACCATACCGGAGGCTTGTTCGAAGACCGAACTTTGACGATGACTGTCACGGTCGCCCCAAGAACGTCGTTCTTTGCAGTCACTCGGTAGGTGTTATCGCCTACGTCGCTTTCCGCGGGTAAACCATTCAGGCGCCCTTGCCCGTCTATCGTAAGCCACGCCGAGGCAGGGCCGCTGACGACGGTAAAAGTAAGAGGCAAACCGTCGAGGTCTCTTACCTTATCTTCTAACGTGCCAGAGAATGGCGTGCCGGCTAACGCTGTAAAGAGGATAGGATCGGACGCCCATTGAGGCGCGCGAGGGTCTCTCACTACCGTGATCCGCACCGTTCCTTTTGCGGTCGCTTTACCATCCGTCACCGAGAATTCCAGCGCGTACACGGGCGGGCTGATTTGGGCAAAGAGAGGGCGCAGCGTGACGGAACCCGTCGCGGTGAGCCCTGCCCACGAAGGCCAGTTGATTGCAGTGAACGTTAAGCGATCGGCGGCGTCCTGGTCAGAGACAAATTGGGGGACCAGGTTGCGCACAAAAAACTCGCGCTCTTTCACAGTGAACTCGATCGGCTCCTTCACTTGAGGCGACCAATTCGTTCTTTGAACATTCGCTTTGGCTTGCAGCGAACAAGACAGCCCACTGGCATTGGTCACTAAAAACTCGGCCGTAAAGGGGCCAATATCGCTCTCCACCGGGGTTCCCGAGAGCTTCCCATCGGCAGTTAAACGGAGCCAGGCAGGCAATACAGTCGCCCCAAAAGAAACCGCTTCGCCATCGAGATCGGAAGCAAACGGCTTAAGATCGCTGCCGTACAGTGTGTCTTGGAAAGCGTCTTTCAAAGTGGCAGGGCTTTGGCACAGCGGCGCTCGTGGCACTTTAGTCACGGTAATGAACACGGTGGTTTCGTCCGAAAGCCCGCCCTGGTCCGAAACTCGAACGGTGAATTGGCCTCGGCCGAGGTCGGCCCTCTGGGGTGTCCCCGAAATTTCTCCGGTGGTGGGCGCGACTTTTGCCCAGCTTGGCCCAGCAACCAGTTCGAACTTAAACGTATCGCCAGCGTCCGGATCGGTAACGAGCCCTGCAAGCGGCTGACTATAGAATGCGCGCTCGGGCGCGTCGGGGAGATTGATAGGTTTTTGGCTCCAGCGCGGCGCTTTATTGATTTTATCAACGGTAACTTGGACCTCTACGGTGTCGTTCCCACCAGAAAGTTCGTCGGTCACGCGGACTTGGAAAGTCTGCAAGCCAATGTGCTCCCTCCGAGGAGTGCCTTCCAGCCGCTGGTTGTTGATCGCGGCCCATGTCGGGTTCGAGACCATCGTGAAAGTGAGCGGATCGCCTTCGGGATCAGAAACAAACGCACTGAGAGTGGCTCCAAAGAGCGAGTCTTCGATGGCGTTAGGCTTCAGGACGACGGGCCGGTTCTTCCAAACAGGAGGGCGGTTTTTTACCGCTACTTGAATTTTCACTGGAACGCGGAACTCGCCATCGAAAACTTCCACGATCCACTCATGGGATCCAAGGTTCGCATTTTGGGGGGTACCCGAAAAAATCCCTGCTGACGTAACCGACGCCCAGGCTTGGCCAGGGCCGCTCCAGCTCACCAAACTGTAGGTAAGGTTCGCACCCGCATCTGGATCTTTCGCAAACGGTTTCAGATCCTGGCTCGGGTAAACTTGGCGAGTAAACCCGTCCGGAAGGGCGATTGGGTTTTGAGTCCACGTGGGTGGCTTGTTGATGAGACGAACAGAAAAGTTCAGGACCGTTTCGTCTTTATAAACGGTTCCCTCGAAAGTTGTCGAGACTCGGGCGAGCAGGCTGACATTTCCGCTATTGGGGCGTAGTGGCACGCCGGTCAGCAACCCCTGGGGCGACATGGAAACCCAGTTTCGGTTCGTACCGTCATACACTTCAAAGTTGAGCGGCGGGCTTTCCGAGTAGCGAACAAAAGCAGGGCCCGACACATCCTGACGGTACGGGGAGTCTTCAATCGCGACGGGTAGCGCAATGGGGTTACTGACCCATTTGGGGGCTTTAAAAACAAACAACACGCTGCCGGAAGCGGGTACCGAAGCAGTGCCACCGCTCGAACTTCGAGCGACAAAATTAAAACCACTAAACACACCTACGTCGGCTCTGCCGGGAAGCGCCACTCCGGTGACAGTGCCGTCGGCGTTGAGGCGCAACCAGCGAGGGAATTTACCTTGCGGGTCTTCGAGCGAGATGGAAACGGTACCGCCATTGGGATCGGAAACGAAACGTTTCAAATCGACTGCCACAAAGCTCGAGCCTTCGGGAGTTTTGCCTAGGTCCACCGCAGGCACCGACCAAACGGGGTTCGATATAACCGAAATTTCTAAAGTGGTGATCGCACCGCCATCAAAGCCGGGAGGGGGATTCACTTCGATAACCGAAATACCTTGGTTGAATGTCCCCTGCGTTCCGGAAGGCGGAGAAAGAGTGAGCAGGTGGTTTGCGGAATCGATCGATAGCCAACTCAGTGAGTTCGGCCCGAAAAGCTGCCACTTGATGGCCCCACCACTGCCCTGGGACTTCAAAAAGGTCCGCAGGTCATAGGTTTTTGTTTGCCCCGAAACGGCTTGGACTGGAGTGGGGTTGTTTTTGAAGGAAAGTTTCTCTTCAGCAAAACTGATTCCCGAAACCCCAAACAGACCAAACGCCAGAAACGCAAAAGCTGCTCTCAACCCCATAAGCCCCCCTAGATCCCACTATTCTCGCAGTCGATTTGAAAGCGTCCTAACCCTAGAATAAAAAGCGTAGACGCTTGATCAGTACGGTATCGGCACCCTGCGGCGTAACCTTAATGGCGCAGCGCGCCCTGCCGACTTTTCTTAGGGGGGGACCGGCGGCTAGACCGACTAGCCACGTTTTGCCAGCAAAGCAGAATCTATTTGGCCGGTAGTTTGAATGCTTTGAGAGCGGCAGCGACTTCTTTTCGGGTGTAGCCGACCAGTTCCTTGCCCTCGGCATCGGCGAATACTGTGCGCACCGTCTTTGCGTCGGCGTTGTACAAAGCGTACAGTTCGCCTTTCTTAATCAGGCGGAGCTCAGGGTTTTCGATGCCCTCGTACGCCACCACCTCGCCTCCCCGAAATCTAAGCACACCCCAGGGAGTCCCCTCATCGAGCATTCGAATGTAGAACGGCTTGCCGTTTACGAAGCACCCCTCGTAGGACTTGGAACCCTCCGTTTTGGTCGTTTCTTTGCACTCTATTGGCGCAACGTCTTCGTTAAAAGCCGCTCTTTCCTTGGCAGTAAACTGCGCAAAGTTTGCCGGTGGCGCTTTTGTCTTTGCCTTGGCGAGGACTGGAAAAGCCAGGAAGAGAGAGAGTAAAGCGGCCGAAGAGAGAATTCGAACCATGGGTTTTCTCCTTCAAACAAGGATAACCGGCACTGAGACAGATACAAGCTCTTACGGCACAGGTGAATAGCCGACGCTGCCGCCACCACAGTCGAGCGTGAGGCCGGCCGAGAGAATGAAAAAACACTGGAACCTACTCACGCCGGGGCACTGAAGGCTGCCCGTGCGGGTCGCGATTTCCACGGTGAAAGCTCCCGAGCTACCCAGAAGCGGGGTGTAAGTGCCGTCGCTTCGGCATTCTGGAGAGCCAATAAAGGAAAGGGTGCAGCCTTTATTCAATATTAGCTTAGCCCCGCTAGGCCCAAGCCAGGTCCCATTGTAAGCCGCAGAACAGGCTGTCGAAGCCGATGCCGGAACCGCGGGGTCGGTCGCTTGTTGCCCGCATCCCCCCAGCAAGAGGAAGAAACCCGCTAGCCGCGCGACCCTAGCTGCATTTGAACGACCGAGGCAGGCCCTTCGAAAGTGAGCTTGTGGCGCGTTCCAAAAAAGCGCGCTGGCACGGTGGTGTTGGTTTGACTTTGGGTTGCCTCTACCGAATCGCCGAAACATTTAAGCAGCATAAAGAGCTGTTCACCAGACGTCGAGTTTCTTGAATCCAAGTGCGGCCCGATCATGCGGTCCACGCAACCCCATGCACCGGGGGTGAACTGGAACTCGACTTCATTGCCTTTCACAAACTGGTCCCAATCGCCTTTGGTAAAGATCCCTTCCAAATTCCAGTGGACTCCGGCTGTATTTCGGCTAGACCCGAGCTGGAGCTCGTACTCGATCTGGATGCCCCCGGAAGAAACCCCGCTAGAAAACCGGAATTCCTCTTTCACG
>JANPJT010000001.1:0-5593 GCA_031425635.1 Pseudomonadota bacterium | reverse complement strand
CGATGACTCGATGGATAGCCAACACAAAAGCCAATTTCTGCGCCGAATTCGATCAACATACAAATTCGGCCTGAAAGCGAATGAGCGCTAGGTTGACTCCTGAGAAGAGAGCTAGGCGCTTAGGCCGCTAAACTGCGGGTGGCTTTTCATCCGCTCGTGAATCGGTTTTCGCATCGTTTCGGAAGAACCGAAGGGAAGCTGGGTATGGGAGCGCTGCCAACGCAGGTACCAGCGCGCATCCAGCGGTCTTGCTAAACTGTTTAAATGGGTAGACGCTTGGGTAGTTTCGGGTTTGAGTCCGGTCGAATCTCCTTGCCCGGCGTAGAACCCAGCCAGCAGAAGTGCAGCCCGAACGGGAGTTGCACGCGAATAAGTATAAAGACTGGAAGCACGATTGGCCCCAGGTCCATGACAGCGGGAGCGCAGCTTTTCGAAACAGCTCAAAGTCCAAATATCGCTATTCACATTGGGCGAATAGGGATCGAAGAAAATTAAATCCGCGGTATTCGTTTCTGTTTCGATCGCGGTGAGAAAGTCTTCCGCTCGGAGTTCCCAAGTCACTAGGCCACAGGGACTTTTCCAGAATTGCTTCTCCAAGAGAGATTCAATCGCTGTAGTGAAAGCCTTCATGTGGTCGAACAATGCGGCATGCTGAAGTGCAAACTTCAAAAGCGCTAAGTTATTCTCGAAACTAATCACATGCAAAGGCCGTTCGGCCACCTCAAAAGCCGCGGTCATGGCGGCAATCGCATTCGCCGCCGCTCCTAGGCCGACGTCAAAAATCACAAGCGGACCTTGGTCTTTGCCCCGCAGGTGAACCCGCAGCTTGGGTTGGTCCACATACAGCGCATTCGCCTCGGCCCACGGCCCAACTGGGTTGTGCATGATCTCATTTACGCGGTTATCGCGAATGGACGTGGCGCCCATGGTAGTAATGACGATTTCAAAAGGGATCATTGGAGAGCGAGTATAGCATCCAGAGAGGCTTTGCCCTGATCCAAACTTCATTTGTTGTCGAAAGGGTTGGGCTCGGCCCCGCCGTCGCATCATTTCGCCCCTGTCGATCGGATTCCCTGCAGAATCTAGCGTTTGTTCTGCGCATCCTTCAATAGAAGGTATCCGCAATTCTTTTTAGCGCCCCCTGCATGGATGTGGCGGAGACCTGATTGTTGATGAGGGTGTGGACCGCTTCGCGAGTGAAATGGGCGTTAGATTTCAGGGCGGAAAGGATATTTTTCCACTCCGTTTGATGATCGGGCTGACCCAGTATTCGAAGTGCGGCTTCGGTGTCCTCGGGATTCTGAATGTAGAGACGGTTCATGAATTCGGTGGCACGCTCGGCTACACTCGAGCCGTTAATCCATATTTTGGCAGTATTATCGTCGCTTCCTGTCACGAGTGTTTTTCCATCTGGCGAAAAACTGGCGAAGTTGACCGCGGATGTATGGCCATGAAGGTTAGTTTTCAGCGTGCCAGTGGCGTAGTCCCAAACCTTTGCCGTTTGATCGTGACTCCCAGTCACTGCGGATTTTCCATCCTTGGAAAACTGTAGGGAATTCACTCCGTCCGTGTGTCCTTCGACCATAGCGATTGGAGCGCCGGTCTGGGAATTCCAGAATTTTACACCGCGGTCCTTACTTGGGGTTATCAATGTCTTTCCATCAGGCGAAAACTGGGAAAAGGTCTCACTCAAAAGAGGTCGCGGTTCTGTAATCGAAGCGACCAAAGCTCCCGTTTTTGCATTCCAAAGCCTGAAGTTTTCATTTTGCCCGTTTTGAGACAAGGAACTAGTCAGGACGGTCTTTCCATCTGGTGAAAACTTAGCTTTAGATACCCAAGAGGGATGTCCACCCAGAGTTCTCTTCAGCGTCCGCGATTGCACGTCCCAAAGTTTTGCGGTGGTGTCTGAACTGCTTGTCACTAATGTCTTTCCGTCTGGCGAAAACCCTGCGGAAAGGAATTGGTCTTCATACCCCATCATCCAACGCCCTGAACTCCCATGAATAGTCGCTTGAAGTTTACCCGTCTTAGCATTCCAGAGTTTAACCGTGTTGTCTGTACTGGCCGTCGCAACCCATTTTCCGTCAGGTGAGAACTTGGCGGAGAAGATAGTGCTCTCATCTTTATGCGAGAAGCTCGCTTTGAGAGCTCCCGTTTGTGTATCCCAGAGCTTCGCAGGACCCGATTGAAAGGCTGAACTGGTCACGATCGACTGTCCATCGGGGGAGAATTCCACGAAGCGGACCGCGTTTGTATGCCCGCCGAGCGTGTGCTTCAGCGCGCCCGTTTGCGCATCCCAAAGCTTCGCGGTTTTGTCATCGCTTGATGTTGCAATCATTTTTCCATCCGAAGAAAACCACGCGGACTGAATGCTATCCGAATGCCCTTGAAGAGTAGCCTTTAAAGCACCGGTGTTAGGATCCCAGAGCTTTGCCGTGCTGTCTGCACTTGCCGTTAGTATCGTCTTTCCATCCGGGGAGAACCGTGCGGAAACGATTTTCCCCGTATGCCCTTGAAGCGTAAGATAAAGATTCGCACTAGGCTCAGTCCTTTGCGCGGCTGCCATGGCTTGGTCTCTGCCTCCGGTCCCAAAGGCGTTCCCTAGGTAACTACCTGCATAGCAAAAGGCTCCATTCTCTTTGCGCACCTCCCGCACGAACGAGTGCGGGAAAAATATCGGACTCCGCGTCGATTCGGCCATCCGTCTTACCATCTCGGGAGTGTTGGGGCTGAGTAAGGTCTCTACCAAGCTGCGAGTCGCATTTCTTTGGGCCTCGCCCATCACAGCCCGAAGCGCTGGATCGTTGAACATCGTATTCACAAAGCGCTCACGCATGAGCGCCTTCTCACCCTCGGGAAGTCCTTTTAAGACATCCTCCTCAAGGCGTTTTACCATAGCGGAAAGGCTCTCTGCCTCCAAAGAGTGCACCCCCGCAATAGCGTAAAGCGTGTAGACGAGTTCGCTGCAATACATCGGAGGACATTTCCCACCCTCAATCTGACTGCAGACCAACTCACATCCCTTCTTCGTAATCTCAAGAGCGCTGTCCCCACTTTTCGATCGCTTCTTCCCTTGCACCTCAATATCGGTCGTGAGCGTGCTGTCGTAGCTCACCTTGTCCTTCATCTTGAGGGCTAACGCTTTAACTTCTTTAAGGACCTCTTCTTTCTTTTTACCGTCGTAGGTTTTATTTCCTCGAAGTTTCAGAATGTGGAATGGACCCGAAAAATTGTAAGGCCCGCCATACCCTTGAGGGGAATCGATATGAAAAAACTTACCGTCCTTATCCTTCATCACGATGGCGGCATGAGAAGTTCCCTCTTGAATGTGGCCTTGGAGATTATTGGCCGAGGGGACATTGTTACTCGTGCGGAAATAGACGAGCACATCCCCTTCCCCTAAGCAGGCATTCAGTTCTTCCGGCGTATTGAGCGACACGACCCCGCGCCCCTTTGCCGACGGAAGTTCAGTGAAGTGTTTCGTCGCTTGCTCGGCACCGAGCTCTTTCTCCAGATCAAACGAGTTATACGGCTTAGTCTCTTGAAAGTATTTAAGCTGCTTTTCCGCCACCTCTGTTTTCAATGGCTTTGACTCGGGGCACGCGCAAATACCGGTCCCCGATTTTTGAACCGCGCTTTCGGTCTCGGGTGGAGTGTGGGTCGTGGCAAAGAAGGTGGTTGAAAAGAGGCAAGTCAGGAGACTAAATCCGATTCGGTTTTTCATGAGATAATTATAATCTAGGGCGACCCTCTTAGCATTGTCCCAGTTAGGTGTTCACGGCCCCATTCCTCCAAAGTTTCTAATCTCTTCTCTCAAAAAAGGTGCCTTTTCCAAATGCGGAGTCCCCGCCGCCCCCGGGCCCGTTCACGGAAGAAGGTACCGTCCGGTGCGCATTGTATGACAGAAGCAGCACGCTGCTATGCTACATATCGTAGCACCCGATGGAAAACTGCCCGCTTTGCAATAGCCCGAGCTCGACCTTTTTGATCCGAACCCCCGCGATGATGCTGGATGGACTAGAAGGGCGAACCTTTGATTTTGTCCGGTGCACGGAATGCGCTTTCATCTACCTCCATCCGCCTGTCCCCCTGTCGCAGATAGGAGACTACTATCCCGCTTCTTACCTCCCGCACCGAGGTGCGGAAGCTTGGGGGAAGTATGCCTGGCTCGCCAAAAAGGGGGCCAGAAAAGAAGTCGCGCTGCGATTAAAGTGCATTGAGGCCTTGGGGGTGAATGGCAAAGGAGCGCTTCTAGACGTCGGTTGTGGTAGGCCCGATTTCATCCTGGCAGTGCAGGCCAAATGGGGTTGGAACGTGAAGGGGATTGATTTCAGCGACCACGGCTGGAAGAACGAAAGATTCAAAGGTTTGGATCTGCAAAAGGGAGATCTAGGCCAGATTGATTTTTCCAGTCTAGGAAAGTTCGATGTGATCACGCTTTGGCATTGTTTGGAGCACGACTATAGCCCGCGCACGACGCTCCAAAACCTCCGGGGGGCTTCACACCAAAACACTCGGCTGGTGATTGAGGTTCCCAACTACGACTCCTGGAGTCGGCGGCGGCAGGGGCCCTTCTGGCAGGGGTTTCACACGCCCAGGCACACGGGCGTATACACACCTTCGACATTGGAGAGAATGTTGGAGCAAAGCGGCTGGAAGATCGAAAAGCACTACACCTACGGCTCCCTCGACGCTTTCGTGCTTTGGTGGCTAGGCGATGCGCAACGCCGGGAGATCCGTTGGGATGGCTCCTTAGAAGAACATTTTATTGGATTCCTTCTTCAGAAAGCTCTCTCCTACCCTTTGTTCGCTTTGCAAAACTGGCTAAGTTTGGGAGTTCAAACAGCGGTAGCAATACCAGCTTAAGTTCTGCCGTTTCTAGGTACATTCGAAGCCGCTGCGGGCTAGTTTTCGCAACCCAGCCAGAAGGTTCGGGTCGAAAGGATCCAGTTTATCGATGAACCCTTAACCTTGCTCCCAGCCCTCCGTCTCTTCCCTCTCCTTCGAAGAGGCCCCAGCGTGTGAACGCTGATTCCACCATCCCTTGCTTTACGAGAGTCCCCTTGCCTACAGTTCTCTCATTGGAGGCCCTTATGTACAAAATAGCCCTGAGTTCTATCATGTCCTTAGCCCTGGCGACGCCGGCTTTTGCTTCGTCGTTCCGTACTTACACCTTTAGCGATCTTTCGAAGCTTACCGCAGTGGAGCTCGATCGTTTTAATAGCGATCTGCCTTTTGCGCTCAATGAACTTCAGAAATGCCCTGGAAAAAGTAGAGATGAAATAAACTTTGGCACCCGCATTCACTCACTCAAGGTCACTTCCGATCGGTCGGGAGTCGATACCGTTACCATTGAAGGCAGCGGAATCCGACCGATGCCCACTGGTGGAAAGTACGACGTCACTATCCACTTGGAGAGCAAACTGAAAAGCCGCCCGGGGAGTGCACCGTTGGACGCGCCTCCGCTTCGAAGCTACGTCTGCACAACGGAATACAAATCGTGCGTTGAAGCCGCTGCGGGTCTAAAAAGGCCCGCAGCGGCGTTTTTTTTCGCAGCCTCAGCGCGGCACGGAAGAAAGCGCCATCTCTAAAT